>DASYXG010000254.1:0-16235 GCA_035935235.1 Allostellaceae bacterium | reverse complement strand
ATCACCAGCCGGTCGAAACCGAGGGCGATGCCGGCGCAGTCCGGCAATCCATGTTTGAGCGCGGCGAGAAAATCCTCGTCGATCGGATAGGTCTCACCGTAAAGCGCCTGCTTGCGCGCCTGGTCGGCAAGAAAGCGGACGCGCTGCTCGGCCGGGTCGGTCAGCTCCTGGAAGGCGTTGGCGAGTTCCAGCCCGCAAACATACAGCTCGAACCGCTCCGCGAGACGCGGCTCGTCCGGCTTGCGCCGCGACAGCGCCGCCATCGACGCCGGGTAATCGTACAGGATCGTCGGCGCGCCGACGCCGAGATTGGGTTCGATGCGGTCGAGAAAGATGCGGAAATACAGGCTCTCCCAATCGTCGCCGGGATGCGGGGCGATGCCGATCTTTGCCGCCGCCGCGGCGAGCAGCGCAAAGTCGGGTTTCAGAGGGTCGGGCGCAGTCGCCAAGATATCGATATTACTATAACGCAAAAACGCCTCTGCCACCGACAAACGCTCGAACGGCAGCCGAGCGTCGGCACTACGGCCTTGCCAGGTCAAATTGCCGTGCCCTCCTCCTCCCCGCGCCTCTGCCGCTCGCAGCAACCCCTCGCAATCCGCCATCAAATCGCGATAGGTCGCGCCGGCGCGGTACCATTCGAGCATCGAGAATTCGGGGTGATGCGTCGCACCGCGCTCGCCATCGCGGAAGACCGGCGCGAGCTGCCAGATTCGGTCAATCCCATTGGCCATCCCCCCGGCCAGCAGCTTTTTCATGGCGAATTCCGGCGAGGTGTGGAGGTAGCGCCGGTGCGCCGAGCCATCACGTGGGTCGTGCAGTTCGATAGTGAAGGCCTTGAGATGCGGTTCCAATCCGGGACTCACCTGCAAGGCCGGCGTTTGCACTTCGACAAAGCCTTCCGCGGCGAAGAACTCCCGCACCGCGGTGAGGATGCGGCCGCGCGCGAAAAGCTTCTCGCGTCGAGCCGCGAACTGGTCGGGCCGCCACCATTCCGGCATTGCACTTCCCCCTTCACCATCAAACTGATAGGAAACCGGCCAAACGCGGACCCCAGGTCCAACTCCCTTCGACGAGACCGAGTGCAATGAAGATCAACGCCATCGATATCAAGCCGGGCAATGTGCTCGAACATCAGAACAAATTGTGGGTCGTGCTCAAGCGCGATCTGGTTCAGCCCGGCAAGGGCGGCGCCTTCGCGCAGGTCGAGATGCGCGATCTGCGCGGCGGCTCGAAGCTGAGCGAGCGCTTCCGCACCCAGGAAACCGTCGAGCGCGTCCGCCTCGACGAGAAGGACATGCAGTTCCTCTACATGGAGGGCGACATGGCGACCTTCATGGACAATGAGAGCTACGAGCAGGTGCAGGTGCCGCGCGAAACCATCGGCGATCCGGCCGATTTCCTCGCCGACGGCATGATCTGCCAGGTGACGCTCTACGAGGGACTGCCGCTATCGGTGCAACTGCCGCAGAGCGTGACGCTCGAAGTGGTCGAGGCGGATCCGGTGGTGCGCGGTCAGACCGCGTCGTCGTCGTATAAGCCCGGCAAGCTCGAAAACGGCCGCCGGGTGATGATCCCGCCGCATATTGGCGCCGGCACCCGCATCGTCATCAACACCGCGGACGGCAGCTACATGGAGCGTGCCAAGGACTGAGGCAGCGTTCATCAGACACCAGAAACCTGCCCTGCCCCGGGTCAAACCCAAGGGGCTTCCAAATGAAGGTGGCGTAATTGGCGGTTCGCTCGCCGGTGATCAATGTGATGGCGGCCGCCGCGCTCAAAGCCGCGCGCGGGCTGATCCGCGATTTTGGCGAGGTCGAGCAGCTTCAGGTCTCGGTCAAGGGGCCGGGCGATTTCGTCTCCGCCGCCGACCTCAAGGCGGAGAGGATCCTCAAGGCCGAGCTGAGCCGTGCGCGGCCCGGCTACGGCCTGCTGTTCGAGGAGGAAGGCGCGACCGAGGGCAGCGACAAGCGCCACCGCTGGATCGTCGACCCGTTGGACGGCACCACCAATTTCCTCCACGGCGTCCCGCATTTCTGCATCTCGATCGGGTTGGAGCGCGACGGCGAGATCGTCGCCGGCGTGGTCTACGAGCCGACCCGCGACGAGCTTTACTGGGCCGAAAAGGGCGCCGGCGCCTACCTCAACGACCGTCGCCTCAGGGTTTCGGCGCGACGCCAGCTCGGCGACGCGCTGATCGGCACCGGGATGCCGTTCCGCGACCGCGGCGACAAGGTTGTCTATTCGGCGATCCTGTCCGCAATCATGACCGCGACCAGCGGGGTGCGGCGATTTGGCGCCGCCGCGCTCGACCTCGCCTATGTCGCGGCGGGACGGCTCGACGGGTTTTGGGAATTCGGCCTGTCGCCTTGGGACATCGCCGCGGGAATGCTGTTGGTGCGTGAAGCCGGCGGCTATGTCAGCGACCTGTCGGGCGGACAGGCAATGATGACCAGCGGCGACATCCTTGCCGCCAACGACCACCTGCATTTGCCGTTGGCGGCACTGATCCGGGAAGCGAAGCGGGCGTCGGGCGATCGGTGAATTTACGTGTCACCCGGGCGGTGCATCGGTTAGGGTGCGCTGCCTCTCGACAGCATTTGAGGAATGAGGGTCGCGGTGGCGAATTCGCGCATCTCGATCGGCGTGACGGTCGCGTTCATCGGTGCGTCGCTGGCGCTGGGTGGACCCGCGCTCGCGGCTGACTCCGCGCCGCTGATCCCGCCCGCGACGAGCCCTCCTGCCACCGCCGTCCCGCCAGCGCCCCCGGCGCACAAGATTACCGCCGCCGCCGTTAAACACACGACGACGCCACACGCCCAGACACAGCCGTTGATCCCGCCGGCGGTGCTGCCGAACCAACCGAGCCAGTTGGGCGCGCCACCGGCGCCGCGCGACCCGTTGCCGATGGAAACCGACCTCCTGCCGCTGGGCGCGACGCCCGCCGCGTCAACGCCGGCCAAACAGCCGGTGAGCTAACCAATGAACCGCTCCGGGCGCTTTCTTGTCCGCATGGCGGTGTTCGTGCTCGCGGTCTGCGCGCTGGCGGCGGCGCTGTTCCGGCCTTTGAGCACCGCGTTCATGGGCAATCCCGGGATCAACGGCGTTATCCTCGGCATCCTCCTATGCGGCATCGTCTACATTTTCCGCCAGGTGCTGATGCTCAATCCCGAGATCGCCTGGATCGAGGATTTTCGCGAGCGCCTCGCCAATCGCGACCTCACCGCGCCGAGTGGACCGGCGCCGCGCCTTCTCGCATCGATGGCGCGGTTGTTGACGACGCGCCAAGGCGGCCGGGTGAGCCTTTCGGCGACCTCGCTGCGGACCCTGCTCGACGGAATCGCTTCGCGGCTCGACGAGACCCGCGAGACCTCGCGCTACATGATCGGCGTGCTGGTGTTCCTCGGCCTGCTCGGCACGTTCTATGGGCTCCTCGAGACGGTGCGGGCGGTCGGCGGGGTGATCGGCGGCCTCAATGTCTCATCGAACGACCTCGCTCGCGCTTTCGCCGATTTAAAGGCGGCGCTGGGTTCGCCGTTGAACGGCATGTCGACCGCATTCAGTTCCTCGCTGTTCGGACTCGCCGGGAGCCTGGTGCTGGGCTTTCTCGACCTCCAGGCCGGCCAGGCGCAGAACCGCTTCTACAACGACCTCGAGGAATGGCTGTCGACTTACACGCGGCTGTCGTCCGGCGGGTTCGGCGATGGCGGCGACGGCTCGGTACCGGCCTATATCCAGGCGCTCCTCGAGCAGACCGCCGACAGCCTCGAAAACCTGCAGCGCATCCTGGCGCGGAGCGAGGAAAGCCGGATCGGCGCCAACAGCGCCTTGCCGGGGCTGATCGAGCGGCTCGGCACCCTCTCCGAGCATATGAAGGCCGGACAGATGCTGATGGTGCGGCTGGCCGAGAACCAGATGGAACTGAAGCCGTCGCTGACCCGCCTCGCGACAATCGCGGAGAATTCCACGGGCCAAGACGACGTGGTGCGCACGCATCTGCGCAACATCGAGGCCTATATGGCCCGCCTGAGCGAAGACATCGTCGAGGGGCGGACCCAGAGCGTGGCCGAGCTTCGTGGCGAAATCCGCCTTCTGGCGCGCACCATCGCCGCGGTCACCGACGAAAGCGGCAGCCGCTAGTTCGCCATGGCTTTGAGCCGTACCCGCGCGCGCCGCTCCAGTATCGATATCTGGCCGGGTTTTGTTGATGCCCTGGCGCAACTATTGATGGTTATCATATTTATTTTATTGGTTTTTACAGTTGGCCAATTCTATCTCTCCGATGCGCTGTCGGGCCGCGACCAGGCGCTTAAGGAGCTGCAGCAGAAGATCAGCGCGCTCGCCGATGAGCTGGCGCTGGAGAAACAGACCACCGAAACACTGCGCGGCAACGCCGCGACACTGGCGGCGCAGCTGAAAGCGGCGCAGGACGAGCTCGCCGCCAAACTTACCGCCGCCGGGCAATTGAGCGACCAGACCAAGGACCTGCAGAACAAGCTCGCCGCCGAGCAGCAAACGAGCCAAGCGGCGCGAGCGCAGGTCGAGTTGCTGACCGCGCAGATCGCCGCGCTCAAGGACCAGCTCGCCAAGGTCGCCGCCGCGCTCGACATCTCGAACAACACGATCAAGGAACAGCAGGGCCAGCTTGTCGAGCTCGGCAAGAAATTGAATCTCGCGCTGGCCACCAAGGTTGAGGAATTGGCCAAGTACCGTTCGGAATTCTTCGGCAAGCTCAGGGAAATCCTCGGCGACCGCCCCGATATCCGCGTCGTCGGCGACCGCTTCGTGTTCCAGGCGGAGGTGCTGTTCGCGCCGGGCAAGGCGGATTTGACGCCGGAGGCAAAGCAGCAGCTCGCTCCCGTCTTCGCGGCGCTCAAACAGATCGCGGCGCAGATCCCGCCCGACCTTGGCTGGGTGCTGGAAGTTGACGGCCATACCGACCACCGGCCGATCCACAGCGACGAGTTCAGCTCGAATTGGGAGCTGTCGACCGAGCGCGCGATCTCCGTGGTGCGCTACGCCATCGACCAGGGCATCCCGGCCAACCGGCTTGCCGCGACCGGGTTCGCCGACAACCAGCCAATCGATACCGGCAATAGCGACGATGCTTTTCAGCACAACCGCCGCATCGAGTTGAAGCTCACGCAGCGTTGATGGCGCGCCGGCTAACCCCGCGACAAATTTGGCGAGGCAATTTTGCAGGGCTGCGGTAAGATAACTGCAAGGCTCAAAGGGCGGCGCGCCTTGTCGGCACGTTGCCTTTTGTTGTCAAAGGCTTAGGGGTGGATTCGTTTGGCAACCGGCTATGCGCCGGAATGACCGAGAGGGAAGCATATGGCGCAAGTCGCGCTTCGTAACATCGTCAAGACCTTCGACAAGACCCCTGCCGTGCAGGGGATCAACCTCGACATTGCCGATCGCGAGTTCATCGTGCTGGTCGGCCCCTCGGGGTGCGGCAAGAGCACGACGCTCAGAATGATCGCCGGGTTGGAGGAAGCCACCTCTGGCGAGATCTATATCGGCGATCAGCTGGTCAACGACGTGCCGCCCAAAGATCGCGACATCGCGATGGTGTTTCAGAACTACGCGCTCTACCCGCATATGACGGTGTATGAGAACATGTCGTTCGGCCTCAGGCTGAAGAAATTTCCCAAGCAGGAAATCAAAGAGCGGGTCGAGGCGGCGGCCCGCATTCTCGACATCTCCACCCTGCTCGACCGCCGGCCAAAGGCCCTCTCCGGCGGTCAGCGGCAGCGCGTCGCCATGGGCCGCGCCATCGTCCGCAACCCGAAGGTCTTTCTGTTCGACGAGCCGCTGTCGAACCTCGACGCGAAATTGCGCGTGCAGATGCGCACCGAGATCAAGAAGGTGCATCAAAAGGTCACGACGACGACGATCTACGTCACCCATGATCAGGTCGAGGCGATGACCCTCGCCGATCGCGTGGTGGTGATGAACGCCGGGCGGATCGAGCAGATCGGCCCGCCCAATGAGGTCTATCACAGCCCGAAGACGCGGTTTGTCGCCGGGTTCATCGGCTCGCCGGCGATGAACTTCGTGCCAGGCCGTGTCGTTAATGGCGCCAAGAACCTCAGCATCCGCCTTAGCGAAAAGCTCAGCCTGCCTCTGCCGGAATCCCGCACCGCCCGCTACAAGCCCTATGTCGACAAGGACGTGATCTTCGGGTTGCGGCCAGAAGACATCATCGAGACCCGCACCGAGCTGCCGCCGGGCAGCGCGCCGTTCGACGTGGAGCTTGATGTGGTCGAGCCGATGGGTATGGAGACGATGGTCTATTTCGTCGTCGAAGGGGTCGAGGTCTGCGGCCGCGTCAACCCCGCCGCCGCCAAGAACGCCGGCGAAACGATGAAGCTCGTCGCCGACCTCAACCACATGCACCTGATCGACCCGACGACCGATCAGGTCATCTAGCCGCCGGCCGGCCCCTCCATGACCGTCGCCGGCAGGACGATCGCGATTACCGGCGCGGCGCGCGGTCTCGGCCAGGAATTCGCCCGCCATCTTGCCGCCCGTGGCGCTGCGATTGTCGCCGGCGACGTCAACGATTGCACGGGAACGATCGAGCTGGTGAAAGGCGCCGGCGGCAAGGGCGTCGCCGTCCGTCTCGATGTTACCGACCCCGCCTCGGCGCAGGGCATGGTGGAAACCGGAGTCGATGCGTTCGGCCGGCTCGACGGCCTTATCAACAACGCCGCGCTTTATGGCGCCTTGCATGGCGGCCGCTTCGACTCGATCGCCGAGGCTGAGTGGGATGCCTGCATGGCGGTCAACGTCAAGGGCATCTGGAATTGCTGCAAGGCGGCAGTGCCGGCGATGCGCCAGGCGGGCGGCGGCAGCATCGTCAACATCGCCTCGCTGGCGGCGACTTACGGCATGCCCTACGGGCTGCACTACACCGCCTCGAAGGCCGCAGTCATCGGGATCACCCGTGGGCTCGCACGCGAACTCGGACGCGACAGCATTCGGGTGAACGCGCTCGCGCCGAGCGCGGTGCTGACCGAGGGCACCAATGAGTTTTTCGGCGACAAGCTGGACCGTGCGCTGCAAGCGGTGAAGGCCCAGCAAACCATCCAGCGCAATCTCATGCCCGCGGATTTGGCCGGCACGATGGCGTGGTTGCTTTCCGACGACAGCGCCTTCATCACCGGCCAGACCATCGCCATCGATGGCGGGACGGTGATGCTATGACGCCGAGCCTGAGCCTTGTCGGCAGGGCAGCGCTGATCAGCGGCGCCGGCGGCGGTATTTGCCGGGCGATCGCTGTTGCCTTCGCCGAAGCGGGCGCCTCGGTCGCATGTGTAGATATTGATATTGATGGCGCAAAAACGACAGCCGACCTGGTTCGCGCCGCCGGGGCCAAAGCAATCGCCAGCAAGTGCAACGTCGTCGACGAGACCGAAGTGATAACGGTCACCAAAGCTGCGCACGACGCGTTTGGCCGGCTCGATATCCTGGTCAGCGGCGCGGCGCCGCACGACCCGGGCGGCCCGGTGACCGAAACGCCGCTCGCGGAATGGCGGATGGTGGTCGATATCAATCTGACCGGCGCGTTCCTGCTGTCAAAAGCGGCGATCCCGTACATGATCGCGGGCGGTGGCGGCTCGATCATCTTTATCGCATCGCAGCTGGGGCGGGTCGGCAGCGCCGGTCGCGCCGCCTATTGCGCGACCAAGGGCGCCCTCATCCAGCTTGCCAAGGTTATCGCCATCGACCATGCCGACCAGAACGTCCGCTGCAACGCGCTGTCGCCGGGCGCGGTCGAGACCCAGCGGACGCTACGCCGCTACAACTCGTTTGAGATCGCCAATCAAACGCTGGGCGCCAAACACTTGACCAAGCGGCTCGGCAAGCCGGAGGAATTGGCCCAGGCGGCAGTGTTCCTCGCCAGCGACGCGGCGAGCTTTGTTACCGGCAGCGACCTCTTGGTCGATGGCGGTTACACGGCGATCTAGACCGTCTTAAGCCTCGCAGAAATCGACCACGGCGCCGTCGGCGGCGATGCAGGCCGCCACCAGCGCACCGCCGCGACCGGCGCCGCCATCCACCGAAATGCCGAACTGGCCCTGGACGATGCCGCGGCGATCCCTGTCATAGCCGCGAATGACGCGGCGGAACTCGGCAAACGGGGCGGCGAGTTCGAGAATATCGGTCGGACCCCACCAGAACGCGTCGCCTTGCGCGATCAGCGGCCGGCGCGGATCGACGCCGGCATGGACGAAGAGCAGCCCCTTTTCCTGGGTCAGCGCGCTATGGCGCAGCGCCGCGAACAGGGTCGAATGGCCCTCGGCCGCGTTCATCGCCGCGCGCAACCCGCTGGTCCAGCGCGTGATCGTGCGCGGTCCATCGCGCGCCGCGGCAAAACCCTGGCGGAGATCGCCGCCATAGGCGAGCACCGTCGCCTCCACGCCGGACCGCACCATAAATGACAAGACCTCGGTCGGGTTGGGCGCAAACTGCAACTGCAGCAGCTTCTGCCACATCTCCTCCTGGGCGCCGCGCAGGTAGACCACGTCGCAGGCGAAGCCGTTCGGCCGCCCGAGGACACGGCGACGGAAGTCGAGCAACTCGTTGATCGTGGCGCGGACATCCTCGCCGTAGCCGAGATAGTTGCCGAGATAGACGAGCCGGTCGCCCTGGGCGAACCGTGCGCCGATCAGATCGTGCAGCCGCGACAGGCGGCGCGCCTCCCCGTGCACCGAGGCAACCGCCCATACCCGGTGCGCGCCGCGCAGTTGTGCGAACCGATCGGGGGCGGCAACGGCGCGCGGACCGGCCGTGCGCGGCGCCGGGCGAACACTTTCGACCACCACGCCGTTTGGCGAGGTGTTGGCAGCCGCGCCGGTAGAGCGGCGCAAATGGGCGAAAGGCTCCCGGCTCGCGGTCCTGAGGAAGTTCACCCTTGATCCTTCCCGCGACAGCGGCCGGCAGGCAGCTGGCTACGCCGTCAGCATCTGCTCGACGCGTTGGGTCGCCGTCATCTCGTCGATCCGTTCCACCGCGGCGAACTCGCGCACTAGCCGGTCGAGCGCCGCCTGGTAGATTTGGCGCTCGCTATAGGACTGCTCCGGCTGACCGACATTGCGAAACAGGTCGCGGACGACCTCGGCGATTGAGGCCGGGTCGCCCGAGGCGATCTTGGCTTGGTATTCCTGGGCGCGCCGGCTCCACATGGTGCGTTTGGCGCGCGAGCGGCCGCGCAACTTGGCCAGCGCCGCGTCCATTTCCTTGCGGCTCGACAGCTTGCGCAGCCCCGAAACCTTCGCCTTGGCGAGCGGCACGCGCAGGGTCATGCGGTCCTTGTCGAACAGGACGACAAAGACGTTCAGGGTGTGGCCGGCGATCTCCTGGGTCTCAATCGCCGTGATCTTCCCAACACCATGGGTCGGATAGACCACCAGGTCCCCGGCGTTGAAGGGCATCTTGTCGGCCGCAATCATCATGATGTTCCGCACCCTCGACCCGTCGGCGCCATCACGACACCTCCCCGGATCGCCAATTACGGCGGCGGCAATCCACATCTCGACGAAGAGCGCGGAACGTGGGGGAGGCGTCTCTTGCGCTAATAATATGTATATCATAGGAGGGCCGGGCGAAGCCAGCACATCAGCTATGCGCAACCTTGGCCACCCGCGTCGCGGCTAACTAACGGCTTACCCGGGACCGATCTGCCGGGCTGAAAGCTCGGCCCAAGGCTTAGCTGCCGCCGCCCTTTGGGCTGAAGAACTTATCGTACTTGCCTTCAACCCCTTTCCAATCATCGGCGTCGTCGGGGGCGGGCTTCTTGCGGGTGATGTTGGGCCAGCTCGTCGAATATTCCCGATTGAGCGCCAGCCATTGCTCAGCCACCGAATCGCTGTCCGGAATGATCGCCTCGGCCGGGCATTCGGGCTCGCACACGCCGCAATCGATGCACTCGTCGGGGTGGATCACCAGCATGTTCTCGCCCTCATAGAAACAATCGACAGGGCAAACCTCGACGCAATCCATGTACTTGCAACGAATGCAGGCCTCGGTGACGACATAGGTCATGATGTTCGGCTTCTTCCATTCGGGTCGGGAGCTATGAAGCTATATAGCCCGATCTCGATCTTACATAAACTGGGGTGCGAGCCAATGCGCCCAAGCGTGAAAGCTGTCGCTCGCCTCCTCCGCCATCTCGGTCTGCAGCACGACCCGATGGTGGCCGCGCAACGGCGGTAACGTCAGCTCCAGCGGCGCCCGCGCTCCGGGTGCCACAACCGCCTCCCCGGCGGCGATGCGCTTGCCGCCGCAATTCTCGATTTCGGCGCTGAACCGGACGGCGTCGCGTGCCTTGGGCGGGAGCGACACGGTCGCCAGAAACCGGGTGTGACCGGCGAATTCTCGCTCGACGATAAGCCGAGCCGGCGTCTCGCCGGCGGGATTAGGGTGAAGTTGGCAGGAATGCTCGTCGAACACCATGAAGCCCCAGATGCCGTCCGAGACGTTCTGCAGCTCGATCGGCTGACGAGCCAACCCCGACTCGAGCAGCAGCAGGGGTCGCGGCGCCCGATTGTCCGCCAGCTTCTCGCGGCGGGTGAACACCGACAACTCGCCGCTGTGGCTGCGGTCGAATTTCGCCGGATCGAAGCAGGCCTCGACCGTTGCGAGGCAGCCGGGGATCCATTCGTCATGGGTCTCGACCGTGACGCAGAGCGCGTCCTGGTGCCAGCGCGCCTCGCGGTCGGCGAACACCTGGCGCTCGCTGCCCTCGATGTCGCATTTGATGAAATCGGCGCGGTCCCAGCCGCTCAAGCGCAGGATCTCGTCGACCGACCAGGCCGGCGTCCCGGCGTCGCCCGACGCCGCCCCGAAATGCACGCCCCAATCCCCCAGCTCGTGGCCGCAAACGGCGAGCGTGGCCGACTTGCTCCACACCGCACCGTTGAGCCGGCGAATACGCGGATAGGGCGATGTGTTAAGGCCGAGCACCCTGAAATTCGGCGCCGCCGGTTCGACGCAAACGATACCGGCCTCGGGATAGCGGTGCGCCAGGTAGACCGCGGCATAGCCGACATAGGCGCCGAGATCGAGGATGCGCGCCGGCGCTTCGGGCAGCGCCAGGGAAAACTCCTCCTGGCCGAACACCTGATCGAAATTGGCAAGGTCGGAGCTGCCGCAGCGGAAATAGAGCGGGTTCATCAGCTCCGGCAACACGATCGTCTCGAGGCCCAGCGTCGATCGATTGATGCGGCCGAGCACGTCGCGATAACGCGCGCGCAATTCCACATTATCGGGCTCTCGGCGCAACGCCAATTCCAGCGCGTATTTGCCGTGCGGGTCGGGATCGACCCGACCAAGGTGCGACTCGCTCATGGCGCCTTCCTCGCTGCGCCTCGCCACGGAACGAATTTATGTGGCGAGTGTCACGCGGACTCCGCCGCGTTCCTGCGACAACGTGAGCCGCCAAATTTTATTGCCGAATTTTGTTGGCCCTCATCCGTTATTCTGGCCGACCCAATCCCGAACCCGAGCCACTCTGTGCCCAAACGCGGCAAGATCGTCCTTCTCCACTTCGCCGGGCAGATGCCGCTCGCCGGGATCGCCTGGCAGGCCGTGCACCATATCGTCGGCCTCGAAAAGCTCGGCTGGGAAGTCTGGTACGTCGAGGATACCGGCACCCCTGCCTATGACCCGCGGATCGCCAGCGTCGCCGCCGATTGCGCCTACAACGTCGCCTATCTTTCGGGAATTATGGAACGATATGGGCTCGGCGACCGCTGGAGCTATTGGTGCGGGCTCGACGACACGTGGCATGGCCTCCCGCGCGAAAGGGTCCACCGCCTTTATGGCGAAGCCGACGCCCTAATCAATCTGTGCGGCTCGCACAATCTGCGCGAAGAGCATTTACGGTGCCCGGTGCGCATCCTGATCGACACCGATCCCGGCTATCAGCAGATCAATTACGCGAAGGGCGATACGGCGGAACGCGCCTACCTCGCCGCGCACACGCACTTTTTCACCTATGGCGCCAATCTCGGCCGCCAAGACTGCCCGATCCCCCTCGCCGATATCGGTTGGCGGACAACCCGGCCACCGGTCGACATCGATTTGTGGCCGCCGCCAGTCAGCGAGCCCGAGTGCTTTACCTCGATCGCCAGCTGGGACAATCGCGGCAAGGACATCGAGTATCGGGGCTCGACCTATCTCTGGTCGAAGCACGTCAATTTCCTCAAATTCCTCGACCTGCCGCGCCGGCGCCCGGACACCTGTTTCCGGATGGCGATCCAGCCGCCGAGCGACGACATCCGCAATGAGGTCGAGGGGCATGGCTGGAAACTCACCGACCCGCGCCCTATTTCTGCCGATGTCACGAGCTATCGAGACTTTATCGCCGGCTCACGCGGCGAGTTTACGGTGGCCAAGGATATCTATGCGCGCACCAATAGCGGCTGGTTCAGCGACCGCGCCGTCTGCTATCTCGCCAGCGGCCGCCCCGTGGTGACAATGCGCACCGGATGCGCGGGTCACTACCCGCTGGGCGAAGGCCTGTTCGATTTTGCGACCCACGACGAGGCCGTCGCGGCGATCGACGCAATCGCCGGCGACTATCGCCGCCACAGCCGCGCGGCGCGCGAGGTCGCTCGCGAATATTTTGCCGCCGACCGGTTGCTCGAAGCGGTCTTGTCGGAGGCGGGTTTGTGAGGCGCGACATTTATTTCTTACGACAGTGTTACGGCTTGACAGCCCAGCCAGGGTCGGCGACACGATGGGGCAATGTCGGCGCGCGACAATGCGTCGGCGCAAAATTTGTTCGGGGCAATCGTCTTCGGGACGTTTGATGGATTCGCTTAGCACCTTGGTCCGCGCCGGCATCGGCGCGGTGGCGTCCTGGTCGATGCCGCTATGGCGCGCGCCGCGGACTTCCGACGAGTTGTGGAACCGCCTCTTTCTGGCGCTGCTCCTGGCCGCGGCGGTGCTGGTATTGCTGACGTTCCGGTCCTACGGAGTGACCTGGGACGAGGACATGCAGCGCTGGTACGGCGACCTCGTCCTCGACCATTACCTGTCGTGGATTGGCCTCGCCAGGAAGCCGAATTGGCTGCTGCTCTACAGCTATGGCGACCTCTACAATTACGGCGCGGTCTTCGACATGACCGCCTCGGCGCTGAACCGGTTCTCTCCACTTGGCGTGTTCGAGACACGGCATTTGCTGAACGCGATCGTCGGCCTCGTCGGGATCGCCGGCGCCTGGAAGCTCGGTAAGCGGCTAGGCGGGGCGCGAGCCGGCTTCTTCGCGGCCCTCTTTTTGCTGCTGGTTCCCAACTATTACGGCCAGATGTTCAACAACCCCAAGGACATCCCGTTTGCCGTGGGGTTCATTTGGGCAACCTATTACCTGGTCCGGATCGTGCCGTTCCTGCCGCGACCGCCGCTGCGCCTCGTCATCAAGCTGGGGGTGGCGACGGGGCTGGCGATGGCGGTGCGGGTCGGCGGGCTGCTGCTGGTCTGCTATCTCGGCCTGATGCTGGCGCTGTTCGCGACATGGCAGGGCTTCGCGACGCGGCGGGTCGGCACGCTGATCGGCACGGCCTGGAGCGCCCTGTGGCGGATCTACCTGCCGGTGGCAATCCTGGCCTACGGCGTGATGCTGGTGTTCTGGCCATGGGCCCAGAGCGCTCCAATCACCCACCCGCTGAGCGCGCTCGCGGTATTCTCGCACGAGATCGTCCCGACCAAGATCCTGTTCGACGGCAAACTCTACGATGCCGGTACGGTGCCGTGGACCTATCTGCCGACCTATATCGGCTTGGCGTTGCCCGAGCTGGTGGTGGCGCTGCTACTCGCCGCGCCGATTGTCGCCGTTGTGACCCTGGTGCGGCGGCGGAACTGGCGGATCGACCGCATCCTGCCGCTGTTCATGCTCGGCTTCACCATCATCTATCCGGTCGCTTACGCGATCGCGGTCCACGCGGTGCTATTCAACGGCATGCGGCACTTCATCTTTGTGCTGCCGCCGATCGCGGTCTCCGCCGCGCTCGTCGCCGATATCGCGCTGCGCCGGCTCGCCGATTTACCTTACCGCAAGCCCGTCTACGCCGCGCTCGGCCTTTACGGCCTGGCGCATGTGTCGGTCATGGTGATGCTGCACCCCGATCAATACGTCTACTACAACGGGTTCGTCGGCGGCGTGGCCGGCGCCGAGAACAAGTTCAAGCTCGACTATTGGGCTAATTCGTATGCCGAGGCGGTGCGCGGGTTGGAGAACTATCTGCGCAAGCAATACGGCGCCGATTTCGAGGAACATGAATTCACCGTCGCGATCAACGGGCCTCCGGTCTCGGCGCGGTATTATTTCCCTCCGAACTTCCGCACAGTGGTGCAGCCAAAGAAGGCCGATTTCGTGATCGGCTTCACTCTCGATGACGCCGAGCATTACCTCAGCGACCTGCCGGTCTACCGGGTGACGCGCATGGGCGCGCTGCTGTCGGTGGTGGTCGATCACCGCGAATACCTCTCCGAGGAGCGGATCGCGCATCAGCCATTGGCGGGCGCAACGCCGCGCCGGACCCCCAACCCGGCCTATTAAGGCTGAGTGGAATAGCGGGCGGCGGGCGAGCGTTTACATCGCCTTGGAGCCGGTGTAGCCCGGCGCTGGAGAGCCCGCCTGGAACGTGACGAATACGAGAAACTCGACCGCGCCGAAGACCGGATGTGGTGGTTTGCCGCCCTACACGCGAATGTACAGATGGCTTACCGTCGGTATGCGTCCCAAACCCCGGGAGCGAGAGTGCTCGATGCCGGCTGCGGCACCGGCGGGTTGCTGGCGCGGCTCGACGGGGCGTACGACGCGGTCGGCATCGATGCCGATGCCGCGGCCTGCGCCCGCGCCGTCGCGAAGAGCGGACACCCGGTTTGCGCCGGGTCGATCGACGCCCTGCCCTTCGCCGATGCGGCCTTTTCGGCGATCGTCAGCGCCGACGTCCTCTGCCATAGCGGTGTCGACGAGCGGCATGCGCTGGCGCAATTTCATCGCTGCCTCGGCGCCGGCGGCATCCTCGTCCTCAACCTGCCCGCCTATCGCTGGATGATGTCGCGGCACGATACGGCGGTTTACAATGTGCGGCGCTATACCAAGCGCGGCGTCCTTGCATTGCTGCGCGCGGCCGGCTTTCAGCCGCTTTTCGCGAGCTATTGGAACATGCTGCTATTCCCGCTGATGGTGCTGACGCGCAAGCTGCTGCCCGGCGGCGGCAGCGACGTACGCGGACAGCCGGGCTGGGTCGAAGCGGTCGGCCGCGCCGCCACCGGGATCGAACGCGTGCTCATTCGCACCGGAATCGCCTTGCCGTTCGGCGGGTCGGTATTGGCCGTCGCCGCCAAGATTGAGAGCAGCCATGCCTGAAACCGCGCCCGCCCTCGCGCTGTCGATCGTCATCCCGGTCTATAACGGTGCCGAGAGCATCACGGAGCTGGTCGAGGCGCTGGAGGCGCTCGACATCGCCGGCGGCCATGAGATTGTGCTGGTCAACGATGGCAGCCCCGACACCAGCCTCGAGATCTGCCAGGGCCTTGTGGCGCGGGCGCGGGTGCCGATCACGCTGGTGAACCTGTCGCGCAATTTTGGCGAGCACAACGCGGTGATGGCGGGGCTGCGCCACACCCGCGGCGCCCACGTCATCAACATGGACGATGATTTGCAGAACCCGCCTGAGGAGGTCGCTCGCCTGCTCGCTCATGCCCAGGAGACCGGACGCGACGTCGTCTACACCTATTACGACGAGAAGCAGCACTCGGCCTGGCGCAACCTCGGCAGCGAGTTCACCAACTGGGTCGCCGGGTTCGTCCTCGACAAGCCCAAGGGCTTCTACCTGTCGAGCTTTCGCTGCATGAGCGCCTTTGTGGTGCGCGAGATCACCCGATACGAGGGTCCTTTCCCCTACGTCGACGGGCTTATCCTGCAGGTCACGCAAAACATCGACCGGCTGCTGGTGACCCATCTGCCGCGCGCGGTCGGGCGCAGCAACTACACGCTGCGCCGCCTGTTGCGGCTGTGGATCAGCATGTTCGTCAATTTCTCGGTCATGCCACTGCGCATCAGCACGCTGACCGGGTTCGTGCTCAGCGCGCTCGGCGCGCTTGGCGGCGCGGCGGCGATCAGCGAGGCGCTGTTCTACTCGCCGCCGCCGGGGTGGGCCTCGCTGTTCGCGGCGGTGCTGCTCTTGTCCGGCGTACAGCTGATGATCCTGGGCATC
>DASYXG010000253.1:0-14932 GCA_035935235.1 Allostellaceae bacterium | reverse complement strand
AGAGGCCGCGCACGCTGCCATCAGGTATCTCGCGGCGCTTCTCGGCGGACTTCAGTTTCGCGACGGCGGGGGCTGTCAGCATCTCGGGGTAACGCTCGGGTAACGCCTCGACACCGTTATGGGTCGATTTGAAGCGTTGTTATTCGTGGCTATCGATACCCGATTTGAAATAAAAAATCTAGTTAAAACAGATACATAACGAGATAACTATCCCTAACGAAGCCTAACGCTCAAAATCCACCCGGAGCCGATTTGTAAACCGAGGTCGGGGGTTCGATCCCTGATCCGGCACCACGATGACGCCCGTGCTTCGGTAGAGGAGGATCACATGAGCGCAGAGCAACGCGTAGCGCTGGTTACCGGCGCAGCGGGCGGCATCGGCCGGGCGCTGGTCGGCGGGCTGCTCGGCCGCGGCCTCAAAGTCGCCGCGGTCGACCGCACCGCCGAAGGCCTCGCCGAATTGGCGCAAGCGGCCCAGGAGCGGCAGCAGGGCGCCAATCTCCTGACCATTGAGGCCGACCTCGCCCAGGACGAGTCGATTGACCGGATCGTCGCCCAGGCCCGCGCCCGCTTCGGCACGATCGACATCCTCGTCAACAATGCCGGGGTCGGCCAGGCGACCATCCGAACCGACAACCGCGCGCGCCCGATCAAGTTCTGGGAGGTCACACCCGAGCAGTGGAAGCTCTTCGTCGCGGTCCACACCAACGCGCCGATGGCGCTGAGCCGCGCGCTGGTTCACGACATGATGCGGCAGAAATGGGGCCGTATCGTCAACATCACGACCAGCCTCGGCACGATGATCCGCGACGGCTCGCCAACCTACGGGCCGTCGAAGGCGGCGCTCGAAGCGTTCTCGGCGATCATGGCGAAAGACCTCGCCGGTACCGGCGTCACCGTCAACGTGCTGGTGCCGGGCGGTATGACCAACACAGGGATGATCCCGACCGAGGCCGGTTACGCCCGCGAAGACCTGATCCAGCCGGCGGTGATGGCGCCGCCGCTCGAGTGGCTGGTGTCCGACGCGGCGTCGCAAGTCAGCGGCCGGCGCTTCCTCGCGTTCCATTGGGACCCGAGCCTGCCGCCCGCCGAGGCGGCGGCGAAGGCCGGCGCTCCAGTAGCCTGGACGGAGATCGCGACGATGCCGATCGAGCCGCCGCGGCGGTCGTAGTTGTACGCGAGCGCATTACACCGCCGGGCGGCTGCGTACTTCGTCGGCGACCTTGCGGCTGAGATGCTTGCCATCGCTCAGCGCACCCTTGAGCGCGCCGCCCTCGACGACGACCTTGCCGCGCAGCAAGGTCATTGACGGCCAGCAGGCGAGGTCGCGCCCCTCCCACGGCGAATAATCCGCCTCGTGCATCTGTTCCGCTTTCACCACATGCCGCTGGCGGGTGTCGAGCAGCACGATGTCGGCGTCGGAGCCGATCGCCAGCGCGCCCTTGCGCGGGTAGAGCCCCATGATCTTGGCCGCGTTCGACGAGATCAGATTGACGAATTGCGTCAGGTCATAGCCGCGCTTCTCCACCGTCTCGGTGTAGATCAGCGACACGCGCGGCTCGACCCCGGCATTGCCGCCCGTGGTGTCGTCGATCTTGTTGCCCTGCAGCTTGAACTTCAGCGGACAGCAGATCTCGTCGGTGGCGACGGTCTGGATCGCCCCATGATTGGTGCCCGCCCACAGCGCCGCGTGGTCCTCAGCGAATTTGAGCGACGGGTAGGTGTGGTAGATCTGCCCGTTCGGCCGTTTGTAGTCCTCGGCCGAATACATCAGATATTGGTGCAAGGTCTCGCCATAGATCGGCACGCCGTCGGCTCGCGCCGCGGCGATCGCCCGCACGCCCGTCGCCGCCGAGGTGTGCAGCATATACAGCGCCGAGCCGGGAATGTTGGCGGCGAGGCGGATCACCCGGTTGAACGCCAGGTCCTCGCTCAGCGTCGTGTGAACCTCGGCCATGTTATGGAAGCTGGTGCGGCCCTCGCGCGTCAGCTTTTCGTACATGTGCATGACGAGGTCGTTGTCCTCGGCGTGGATCGCCGCGAGCCCGCCCGATTTGGCGAGCGCGGTCAGCACCTCCATGACGCTGCCGAACGGCACCATGCGGCCCTTGCGCGACGGGGTGATGTCGGTGGTGAACATCTTGACCGTCGCGTAGCCCGCCTGGACCGCCTCGACGATCTGATCGGGCACCGACCAGTCGAGCTTGCCCTGCACCATGACGTGGAAGCCGTAGTCGCAATGGCAATCGCCGGCCCATTCCTTCTGCCGCCGCTCGATCGCCTGCTGCACGGTGTTGTCGCCGTCGACCAGCGCGAAATCGAGGATGGTCGTGGTGCCGCCGAACAGCGCCGCTTGGCTGACCCGGTCTGGCCCGTCGGTCAGATTGTGCTGGGTCTGGCCGGGGGTCGGCATCGGCCAGCGACAATGGACATGCGGGTCGATGCCGCCGGGGATAACCACCTGGCCGGCCGCGTCGATTGTGCGCTTGGCGCCCAGAGCCGCGAGGCTGCCGGGGAGGCCGATCGCCACGATCTTCTCACCCTCGATACCGATATCGGCGGCCTGCGCTCCCGACGGCAATACGGCGGTTCCCCCGGTGATGACGACATCGAGCATGTGAGCCTCCCTATGCGTGGACGTGCGGGCGAGCCGCCTGCGATCCGACGATCGCCGGCGATGCGAAGGCGAAAGGCGCGAGGATTTCTGCGCGCGGGATGTCATGGACGATAAAGACCAGCCGGCTGCGGCGGTCGTCGTCGGGCCAAGCGTCGAGCCACTCCGGCGCGAACATCGTGTGCTGCGCCGCCTGGACGAGCGCGGGTTGGCCACCGCGGTCGGCGAAAGCGACGATGCCTTTGACGCGCAACAAAGCGCTGCCATAGGCGCCGGCGAGCGCGCCCAGCGTCTTGGCGAACTCGAGCCGGGTAATCTCGCCGTCCAGCACCACCGAAAACGTGTCGATGCCGTGCGTGTGGGCCGCTTCCTCCCCGTTCACTTCGTCATTCCCGCGAACGCGGGAACCCAGGGCGACCGCTTCACCATATGCCCCTCGGCCCCCGCTTGCGCGAGGGTGACGGAATAAGATGGCGCCCGGATCGGCTGCATCCTGTCCGATGATCCGCTCGGCGTCCGGGTTGACCGCAGATAGCGCCCGATCCAGTTCCACCGACACTGGAGCGAGATCGGTCTTCGAGATCACCAGCGCGTCGGCCATCGCGACCTGACGCGCCGCCTCGGCGAAGCGAACGAGGTTCGCGGCGCCTGTCTCGGCATCCACCACCGTCACCACCCGGCCAAGCTTGAGGCAGGCGTCGAGCATCGGATCGGCGCCGAGCGTATAGAGAATAGGCGCCGGGTCGGCGAGGCCGCTGGTCTCGATGACGATGCGGCCGAACGGCCGCACCGCGCCGGCATCGCGCCGGTCGATGAGGTCGCGCAGCGTTCGCGCCAAATCCTCACGCACCGCGCAGCACAGACAGCCGCCCGGCAGTTCGAGCACACCGCCCTCGACGAAATCGACGAGATAATGGTCGATCGCGATCGCGCCGACCTCGTTGACGATCACCGCGGTGTCGGTAAAGCCCGGATTGGCCAGCGCGCGGCGCAGCAGCGTGGTCTTGCCGCTGCCGAGGAATCCGGTCAACACCGTCGTGGGCAGCGGGTCGGGAGTGTGCGCTTCGTCCATTACCGCATCGTTCCACGCCGGCTCTGCGACAGCAAGCCGCAGCGATCCTGCCGCCGTCTGAGCTTGTTGCTTTATTGCAGCCCTCTCCGCATAAATGCCGCGCACAATGGCGGCATGAGCCGCCGGACGGGAGGAATACGAACCTTATGGGGCCGGTTGCGGCGACAGGGTCGGTGGACGTCAACGGCGAGATGCAGCTCGTCGTCGAGGGCGCCTCAAAGCGTTTCGGCGGGGTGCGCGCGGTCGACAATGTGTCGATCGCGGTGAGCCGTGGCCAGATCGCCTCGATCATCGGTCCCAACGGCGCCGGCAAGACCTCGCTGCTCAACATGATCAGCGGCTTCTATACGCCTGACACCGGCTCGATCACCTTCGAAGGCCGCGACATCACCCATAAACGCCCGGCCGAGATCGCCGCGCTGGGGATCGCCCGTACCTTTCAGAACATCGCGCTTTTTGCCGGCATGACGGTGCTCGACAACATCATGCTCGGCCGTCATGTCCACATGCGCTCGGGCGTGCTGTCCTCGCTGATCTACTGGGGCCTCGCCCAGCGCGAGGAGGTCGCGCATCGGGCCCGGGTCGAGGAGATCATCGAATTCCTTGAGCTTGAGGATCTGCGCAAACAGCCGAGCGCCGGGCTGGCCTATGGCCTGCGCAAGCGGGTCGAGCTGGGCCGCGCCTTGGCGCTCGACCCCAAGCTGCTGCTGCTCGACGAGCCGATGGGCGGGATGAACCAGGAGGAGAAGGAGGATATGGCTCGCTATATCCTCGACGTGAACCAGCATTGGGGCACGACCATCATCCTGATCGAGCACGACATGACCGTGGTCATGGACATCTCGGACCATGTCAACGTGTTCGACCGGGGCCGCAAGATCGCCGAGGGAACGCCTGCGGAGGTGCAGCGCAATCCGGCGGTGATCGATGCCTATCTTGGCGCCGGGCATAGCCGGACGGAGGCGGCGCCGGCGTTCGACGAAGATCGGCTGCAGCCCGCCGTGGGCGCCTAGAGGAACAGCGGCATGACCATCGACACCACGCTTCCCCAGCTACTGCGCCGCAATGCCGCGACGATGGGGACACGTCCGGCGATGCGCGAGAAGGATCGCGGCATCTGGCAGCCCTATAGCTGGCAGCTTTATTGGGAGGAAACACGCGATTTTGCCGCTGGCCTCGCCGCCGCCGGATTCAAGGCGGGCGATAAGCTCGCGGTGATCGGCGAGAACCGGCCCCGGCTCTATTTCGCGCAACTGGCGGCGATGTGTCTCGGCGGGGTGGCGGTGCCGGCCTATCAGGACGCGATCGCCTCTGAGCTCGCCTACGTGCTCGACCACGCCGAGGTTTCGATCGTCGTCGCCGAGGACCAGGAGCAGGTCGACAAGGTGCTCTCGGTCAAGGAGCGGCTGCCGCACCTCAAACTTGTCGTTTACGACGACCCGCGCGGGCTTGGCGAATACGACGAGCCGATCCTCAAATCCTTCGAGGCGGTGCAGCAATCGGGAACCGCGTTCATACCCGCGGTGGAACAGGCGATCGATGCCGGCAAGCCGGGTGATCTTTGCTTGTTCTCCTACACCTCGGGCACAACCTCACGGCCCAAGGGTGTGATGCTGTCGCACGCCAATCTGCTGAGCGCCGCGGTGGCGCTCATCGCCGCAGAGGACATTCGGGCCTCCGACGACTTTCTCGCCTACCTGCCGATGGCGTGGATCGGCAATTCGCTGTTCGCGATCGCGCTGCATTTATGGCTGGGCTTTACCTGCGACTATCCGGAAAAGCCGGAAACCTTGCTGCGCGATCTGCGCGAATTGGGGCCGACGATCGCGCTGGCGCCGCCGCGCTTCTGGGAGAACACACTGACCTCGGTCATGGTGCGGGCAGGAGATGCGAGCCGCGCCAAGCGTAGCCTCTTCAACCTGTTCCGCCGCCTCGCCGAGCGCGCCGAAATGTATCGCGGCGCCGGCCAGAGTGTCCCTCTAGGGTTGCGCCTCGGCCTCGCGTTAGGGGAAGTGTTGATTTACGGCCCGCTGCGCGACCAGCTGGGGTTGCGGCGGGCGCGCTGGGTCTATACCGGCGGCGCGCCGTTGGGCGCCGACACTTTCCGCTTCTTCCGCGCGGTCGGGGTCAATCTGAAGCAGGTCTATGGGGCCACCGAACTGGCCGGGTTGTGCTCGGTCCAGGCCAATGATGAGGTCGATCCCGACACGGTCGGCCGGGCGTTCCAAGGCACCGAGCTGCGCATCGGCGAGAACGGCGAGGTCCTGGTGCGCTCCGCTTCGGTGTTCCAGGGCTATTACAAGCAGGACGACGCGACCCGCGCGGCGATGACCGAGGACGGATGGCTCAGGACGGGCGATGCCGGCTTCATCGACAAGCGCGGTCATCTCGTCATCATCGACCGGGCGCGCGATGTCGGCAAACTCGCGGACGGCACCGCTTTCGCCCCGCAATTCATCGAAAACAAGCTCAAGTTCAGCCCCTATATCGGCGAGGCGGTGGCGTTTGGCGACGCGCGGCCGTTTGTTACCGCGATCGTCGCCATCGACCCGACAACCGCGGGCAACTGGGCCGAACGTCACAACCTCGCCTATACCTCGTTTCAGGATCTGTGCGCCCGCCCGGAAATTATCGATCTGGTGCGCGACGAGATCCGCAAGTGCAACGCGATGTTGCCCGAAGCGACGCAAATCCGGCGCTTCCTGGTGCTCAACAAGGAATTCGACGCCGACGACGACGAGATCACCCGGACGCGAAAAATCCGTCGCGGTTTCGTCGCCGAAAAATACGCCGCGGTCGTCGATGCTCTCTACGGCGGCGCGAGCGACGTCGAACTCTCAGCCGAGATCACCTACGAGGATGGCCGCAAGGCGGTGATGCGCTCGATGCTGGCGATCGCCGATGTCGATGAGCAAGGCGCCCCCGCCGAGCTGGTCGCGGCGCAGTAACGGGTCATTCCATGCCTGAGTTCGATCTGCAATTCACCCTGTTTCTGCTGACCAACGGGGTGATGATCGGACTGATGTACGCGCTGATCGCCTTGGGTTTTGTATTGATCTACAAGGCGACCGACGCGATCAATTTCGCCCAGGGCGAGTTCGTCATGTTCGCCGGCTTCATCGCCGCCGGGGCTGCGGTTTTCGCCCACGCCCCGTTCTGGGTCGCGGCGCTCCTGTCGGTCGGCGGTATGGTTGCGCTGGGCTTCGGGCTGGAGCGGGTGGTGCTGCGCCCGCTGATCGGCCAGCCGATCATTTCGGTGGTGATGGCGACCATCGGCCTCGCGGCGGTGCTGCGCGGCGGCGCGGTGCTAGCCTTCGGCGCCGGCACCCGCAACATCGCCATACCGATCCCCGACAACCCGATCCCCTTGGGGTCGGTGACGCTGCCGCCGGTCGAGGTCGTCGGCGCGCTGGTAAGCCTCCTATTCCTTGCCGGCTTTACCTGGTTCTTTCTCAAGAGCCGGGTCGGCATCGCAATGCGCGCGGTCGCCGATAGTCAGCAAGTGGCGATGGCGATGGGGATCAACGTCCGGCGCTACTTTGCCTTCGCCTGGGCGATGGCGGGCGTGGTCTCGGCGTTGGGCGGGATTGTCTGGGGCGGCATGCTCGGCGTCGACAACCAGCTGGCGCTGGTCGGCCTCAAAGTCTTTCCGGTGGTGATCTTGGGCGGGCTCGATTCGATCGTCGGCGCGGTCGTCGGCGGCCTGATTGTCGGCATCGTCGAAAACTTGGCCGCCGGTTATTTCGACCCGCTCGTCGGGGGCGGCACCAAGGATTTTGTGCCGTATCTGTTGATGATCATCGTGTTGATGGTGCGGCCCGAAGGCATTTTCGGCCGCCGCCGCATCGAGCGCGTCTGAGGGCGGGACCGGCGCATGTTCCACCGCGAGGCCGGCATCTACAAGACCAGCTACGCCGCCGACATGGCGCTCTACCCGCTGCCGATCGCGCGCTGGGCGGTGGCGGTGCTCGCGGCATTGTTCATCATCCTGGCGCCGCTGACCTTCGGCAATTACCCGCTATCGATCCTCAACCTGATCCTCATCGCGGTGGTCGGGGCGCTCGGCCTCAACATCCTCGTCGGCTATACCGGCCAGATCTCGATCGGCACCGGGGCGTTCATGTCGGTGGGCGCCTACACGTCGGCCAAACTGATCATCCTGTTCCACGCCCCGTTCTGGATCGCGCTACCGGCGGGTGGGCTGATGGCGGCCGCGATCGGAACGATCGTCGGCATCCCATCGCTGCGCATCAAGGGCATCTACCTGGCGATCGCCACGCTCGCGGCGCAGCTGATCATCGAGTGGCTGATCAACCACGTCGAATGGATCTCGGGCGGGGTCCAGGCCTCCATCACGATCCCGCGGCCGAGCGTTTTCGGCGTCAAGCTCACCAGCGAGTGGCAGATCTATCTGTTTCTGATGTTCTTTGTCGTCCTTGCCCTAGTCGCGACCCTGAACCTGGTGCGCAGCCGCATCGGCCGCGCCTTTATCGCGATCCGCGATCAGGACATCGCCGCCGAGATCATCGGCATCAACATTTTCCGCTACAAACTCTACGCCTTCGCGATCTCGTCGTTCTTCGCCGGCGTCACCGGGGCGCTTGAGAGCTACTATCTCGGTATCGCCAATTACGAGCAGTTCCAGATCGACGTCTCGATCGACTATCTGGCGATGGTGATCATCGGCGGGCTCGGTTCGGTGCTCGGCTCGGTGTTGGGCGCGATCTTCGTCACCCTGCTGCCGATTGCGACGCGCCTGTTTCTCGAGTCGTTCGGCGGGCTGTTCTTCTCGAATGCGAACCTGCTGAACTTGATCCCCAATCTGCGCCTGGTCATCTTTGGCGGGCTGATCATCTTTTTCCTGGTGGTTGAGCCGGAGGGCCTCAACCGGCTGTGGCGCAATATCCGCAATTACTTCCGCGTCTGGCCATTTTCCTATTAACTCGCGTGAGAACAGTGGGAGGAACGACAATGACAAGCGTATCGAGGAGCTTGCTAGGGCTCGCTCTGGGAGTGGCGTTCGCCGGCTCCGCCATGGCGGAGGACAAGGTAATCATCATCGGCGATCAATGCGACCGCACCGGCGCGACGCAAATCGTCGGCACGGTGCTGTGCCCGGCCGAGCAGGATTACTACAAGCTGATCAACTCGAAGGGCGGCATCGACGGCTGGACGATCAAGGGCGACGAGATCGATAACGGCTACAAGGTACCGGATTCGATCGAGGCCTATGAGCGGCAGAAGCAGATGGGTGTCGTGATGATGACGCTCTACGGCACGCCGCAGACCGTGGCGCTCAACCAGCGCCTCGAGCAGGATCACATGCCGACCACATCGCCCGGCTTTGGCATCTCGGCGGCGGCGGACGGCACCCGCTTCCCGTTCCTGTTCCCGGTCGCCGCGACCTATTGGTCGCAGGGCGCCGCGGCGATCAAGTTCGCCAAGGACCAGCTCGGCGGTGACCTCAAGGGCAAGAAGATCGCCTACATCTATTATGACAACCCCGCCGGCAAGGAGCCGCTGCCGATCATCGAGGCCTTGCAGAAGACCGAAGGCTTTGACATGCGCAGCTTCGCGGTGCCGCCGCCAGGGGTCGAACTCGGCGCGCAAATCATCGACATCACCCAGCGCTACCATCCGGACTTCATCATCGCGCACCTGTTCGGGCGGTCGCCCTCGGTAGCGATCAAGGGCTTGAAGGGCGCGGGTTTCCCGCTCAACAAGGTCCTCGGGCTGGTGTGGGCTTCGGCCGAGGCCGACATCCTGGCCGCCGGCGGTTGGGATACCGCCGAGGGCTACTACACGATGCAGTTCGCCGGCGCCGGCGACGACTACCCGGTCCGCGCCGAGATCAAGGCGATGTACAAGAAGGAAGGCAAGGACCCGCCCAAAGAGATGGATAACACCGTCATCTACAATCGCGGCCTGCTGCAGGCGGCGATCCAGGTCCAGGCGATCACCAATGCCTTGAAGATCAGCGGCGGCAAGATGCCGACCACCGATCAGGTCAAGCAGGGGTTGGAGCAGATTCACGACTTCACCCTGGGCGGTCTCGTGCCGCCGCTGCAGATCACCGCGACCGACCACGAGGGCGGCGGCTGGGTCCGGATCTTCCAGGTTAAGGGCGGCAAGTTCGTGCCGGCGACCGACTGGATCCAGGCCTATCGCGACGTGGTCGCGAACACCGTCAAGACCGCCGAATAGGGCGGCTTAGGCGCGCGACACGGGGTCCATGGGCGCATAGGTTTCGATGCTCGCTCTCAACAACATCGAAGTCGTCTATGACGGCGTGATCCTGGTGTTGCGCGGCGTCTCGCTGGTGGCCGAGGAGGGCAAGATCACCACCCTCCTCGGCGCCAACGGCGCCGGCAAGACGACGACGTTGAAAGCCGTCTCCGGTCTGCTGCAGACCGAGCGCGGCCAGATTACCAAGGGCAATGTCGAGCTCGACGGCGCCCGCATCGACCGGCTGTTGCCGCATGAGGTGGTCAAGCGCGGCGTCGTTCAGGTGTTCGAGGGCCGCCGCGTCTTCGAGAACCTGACGGTCGAGGAAAATCTGATCGTCGGCGCGCATAGCCGCACCGACTTCACCGCGGTCAAGCGGGGCATCGATCGCGTCTACGACTCGTTCAAGGTGCTGCGCGAGCGGCGCGGCCAGCCCGCCGGCTACCTTTCGGGCGGCGAGCAGCAAATGCTGGTGATCGGCCGGGCGTTGATGTCCGAGCCCAAGGTGATCCTGCTCGATGAGCCCTCGCTCGGCCTCGCGCCGCTGATCGTCGAGGAGATATTCGGCGTCATCCGCCGCCTCAAGGACGAGCAGAAGCTGACGGTGTTGCTGGTCGAGCAGAACGCGGCGCTGGCGCTGGACATCGCCGACCACGGCTATGTCATGGAAAACGGCCGCATCGTCCTCGAAGGACCCGCCGACTCGCTCCGCCAAAACTCCGACATCAAGGAGTTTTATCTCGGGCTCAACGAAACCGGCGCGCGCAAGTCGTATCACAACGCCAAGCACTACAAGCGCCGCAAACGCTGGCTGGCGTAATGCCCTCGCTTCCCCGCATCGCCGTCATCGGCACCGGCGGCACGATCTCCTCGCTCGGCCGCGACAGCCTCGACGTGCTCGACTACCCCGATTTCGGGCAGAAGCTGACCTGCGAGGCGTTGCTCGACCGCTTCCCCGAGACCCGCCTCGTCGCCGACCCTGTCCCCGTCACCTATCGCCAGGTCGGCAGCACTGCGATCGGCCCCGAGGACTGGCTCGAACTGCGGCGGATGATCCATCGGCTCACGGCCGACGACCCGAACATCGCCGGCTTTGTCATCCCGCACGGCACCGCGACGTTGGAAGAGACCGCATTCTTCCTCAACCTGACCCTGGCGACGCCGCACCCCGTGGTGTTGGTCGGCGCCCAACGGCCGGCAAGCGCGCTCGGCAGCGACGCCGGCACCAACCTGGTCAACGCGCTCCAGGTCGCCGGCGCGACCGAGGCGCGCGGCAAGGGCGTGCTCGTCGTCCTCAACAACGAAATCCATCCCGCGCGCGACGTGGTCAAGACCTCGACCTACCGGGTTCAGACCTTCCGCAGCTTCGATTTCGGCGCGCTCGGTCACGTCGATGGCGACGGCGTTCATTTCTTCCGCGCGACGACCAAGGCGCACATGCCCGATACCCCGTTCGCGCAGCGCGAGATCGGCGCGCTGCCGCGGGTCGATATCGTGCTCAGCTATGCCGGGGCGGACACCGCGCTGATCGACGCGGCGATCGGCGCCGGGGCCAAGGGCATCGTCTCGGCCGGGTTCGCGCCGGGGATCGCCAATCCCAGCCAGCAGGTCGCTCTGGCCGCCGCGGCCAAGGCCGGGATCGTCGTCGTTCAGTGCAGCCGCGCCGCCAGCGGCCGCATCGCCCCGCGCCGCAAATTGCAGGAAGTCGGCATTGTCGCCGGCGAGGATTTCTCGCCGCAAAAAGCGCGCATCCTGCTGATGTTGATGCTGACCCAAACAAGCGACGTCGCGGAAATCCAGAAGGCGTTCCAGACCTACTAGCCGAGCGCCGGCGGGTCCTCGGCGACGGCCGCGTCGGCGAGGCTTTTATCGACCGCGATCGCGTAATCGACCCCGCGGCAGAACCCGCCCGAGACCAGCCCGTCCTTGAGCCGCTCATACCCGTCGCGCGGCAGGATCGGCGTCCGGCCCCAGACGCCGAGCGCCTTGTACCGCCCGAGCGCCGCGATCTGCCGCGCCAGCGGCACGTCCGGGAAATAGCTGTGCACCACATCGGCGAGCGCCTCGACCGGCTGCGCGTGCAGCCATTTCTGGGTCCGGTAGAGCCCGCGCACCAGACGCCGAAACTCGCTCCGCTTGGCCGCGAGGACGCCGCGCCGCGCATAGAAGGTCGTGTAGGAGCAGGGGCCGCGGCTCGCCGCCGCGTACCACAAATGCCCCGATCCGTCGTCAATCAGTTCCTCGGCGAGCGGCTGAAACAGCTGCACGACATCGACCGCACCGGCGCGCAGCGCCGCCATATTCTCGGCCATCGTCCCGCCGGCGACGCGGTCGAGCCTGGCCGGATCGATGCCGGCGAGGCGCAAATCGTGCTGCAAACAGAGCCACGGGGTCGGCACCTCGCTGACCGTGGCGATGCGGGCGTTGGCTAGATCGGTCAGTGCGAAACTGGGGTGCGGCGTACGCCCGACCAGCAGAAACGGGTCGCGCGTCACCGCCTCGCCAAAGCAGACGACATCGCAATCGTCGCGTTCCTCATAGAGCTGGTTGACCCGCATCGGCCCGCCCCAGGCGGCGTCGGTGCTGCCGTCGAACAGCCCATTGGGCGCCTTGCCGAACCCGGGTGCCACGGCGAAGCGCACCTCGACCCCCTCCTGCTCATAAGCCCCAAGCGCGAAGGCCGCGTAATAGGGCGCGTAGAACAGCCCGCGCAGCGATTCCTGCAGGACAATCGCCATTGCCTCACCCGGCCTTGAGGATCGCAGCGGCCGCATCGGCGAAGACCTGCGCCCCCAAGACGATATCGTCCTCGCGCGTGTCCTCCGACCAGTGGTGGCTGATGCCCTTGAGACTGGGGATGAACATCATCCCGGCGCGTAATTTGTGCGAGATCACCTGCGCGTCGTGGCCGGCGCCGCTCGACATGCGCAAATGACCGCCCGGCACGTGGCGCTCGGCCGCCGCCTCGATCGCCGCCTCGAAGGCTTCGTCCATCAGTCGCGGCTCGGTCTGCGACATCCCTTCGATGGTGCAGCGGCATGGCCCCGCGCGATCCGCCGCGGCGCATAATTCCCGCAAAGCAGCGGCGAAACGGGCGAGGATCGCCTCGTCGGTGTCGCGGAACTGCACCTGCATCTCGGCCCGTCCCGGCACCACGCTGGGCGCGTTGGGGTCGAGCAGGATGCGCCCGATCGTCCACACCGTCCGCTTCCCGGCGATCTCGGCGAAGCGGTCGTGGATAGCGGTCGCCAGCCGCACCATCGCCACCCCGGCATCCTTGCGCCTGGCCATTTGCGTCGTGCCGGCGTGGTTCTGCTGCCCCTCCAGCACGACGCGGTAGTTCCAGATGCCGACAATCCCCTCGACGACTCCAATCCTGAGGCCGCTGCTGTCGAGCGTATCGCCCTGCTCTATATGCGCTTCGAGATAGCCGAGATGGCGGCCCGGCTCGACCGCGATGCGCGACTTCCCGGCGAACCCGGCCGCCTTCAGCGCGTCGCGCAGCGCCACCCCGTCGCGGCTGCGGCAAGCATCGATCTCGGCCTCGTCGAGCGCGCCGGTGAACGAAC
This sequence comes from Allostellaceae bacterium, assembly GCA_035935235.1. Lineage (GTDB taxonomy): Bacteria > Pseudomonadota > Alphaproteobacteria > ATCC43930 > CGMCC-115725 > DATARH01. The sequence goes on along the minus strand of DASYXG010000253.1, from coordinate 1,452 downwards.
GGCTGCCGAGCATATTGCCGAAATGGCCCTCCTCGTCGGCCCAGGCGACGCAATCGATGCCGAGCCCCGCAAGGCTGGGGTCGCCGCGAAACGCCCGCGCAACTTCGAGCGCGTAGATCACGCCCAGCGCGCCGTCGAGCCAGCCGCCCTTGGGCTGGGTCTCGCTGTGCGAGCCGACCAGCAGTCGGCGGTTCGCCCCGGTCGCGCGCCCGAAGACATTGCCGATGCCGTCGATCGACGCATCGAGCCCGGCCTCGGCGAATTTCTCGGCGAGCCAGTGGCGCGAGGCGATATCGGTCTCGGAGTAGGTCGGCCGGTGCACCCCGGTCTCGTAGCGGCCGAACTCGGCCAGCCGTTTCAGGTCGGCGACGACCCGCGCTCCATCAACTCTCGGCATGATCGGCCAAACCTTTCAGCGAATTAATCTCCCCGGCGGGGAGCGGAAGTCAAAGCGCTGCGTATCCTATGCGGAATTGCCTCGATTGAGGAATTCGCCGGCAGAACCGGCGGCGTTGGCAAATAAGTCGAGCCGTCCGTTTAAGCGTTCTCCTGTCGGATCGACACGACGCTAACATCTCATCTTCGACACATGGAGAACAGTGATGAATAAGTCCACTCTCGCCGGTGCGGCGATGATCGCGGCAGCGGCAATCGCCCTCCCGGTCATCGCCTGGTCGCAGAACCCGCCGCAACCACCCACGCCGATGGCCGCGCCCGACAAGCCCGACCATGACATGCATCGGCACGGCTGGGGCCGTTGGGGCAAGAACGACTCGCCCCAGCAGGCCTGCCAGGACCGCGTCGCCAAACGCGCCGGGTTTGTCGCCTATATCGGCGCCAAGCTCAACCTGACCGCCGACCAGAAGCCGCTGTGGGACAAGGTCGTGGCTGCGACCCAGGCGGCGCAAGCCAATGAGGCGAAAACCTGCTCGGCGCTGCCGGCCTCGGCCGACGCCCGCGACAAGGAGACCATCATCGACAAGATGGACCACCGCCAGGCAATGATGCAGGCGCAACTGCAAGGCTTGCAGCAGATCGAACCGGCGGCACAGGCGCTCTACCAGGTGCTGACCCCCGAGCAGAAGGCGATCGTCGACCACCCTTTCCATCGCGGTTGAGCCCACCTGACCCTCACCCTTCCCACGCCTGACGGCGCGGGCCCCTTCCCTCTCCCGCATGCGGGAGAGGGTGCCGAGCAGCGGTACCACCGATGCGAGGCGGGTGAGGGTAGTTTCTCGCAATGGCCTACACTTCGGCTCTAGGATAGGGCGCAGGATCACAACCCTGCGCCCGTCCTATGCCAACTGACCGTCCGCGCATCGCCATTTGCGGCTTCTCCATCGAATGCAACCGCTTCGCCCCGGTCGCGACGCGGGCGCATTTCGGCTACTTCACCGGCAACGATCTCGTCGCCGAGGCCCGCCTGCCCGCGCCGCGCATGCTTGGTGAGAT
>DASYXG010000252.1:0-1902 GCA_035935235.1 Allostellaceae bacterium | reverse complement strand
GTGGCGGTCGACCCGGAAACGGGCCACATCGAACTGCTCGATTTCGCTGTCGCCGAGGATTGCGGGACGATGGTCAACCCGATGATCGTCGAGGGCCAGATTCGCGGCGGCGTGGCACAAGGCATCGGGACGGCGCTGTTCGAAGAGATTCCGTACGACGCGTTCGGCCAGCCGCTCGCCGCGACGCTGCTCGACTATCACCTCCCCGGTGCGTTCGAGTTGCCGCCGATCAAGATCGGGCATCTGCACAACCCGGCTACCGCAACCGAGTACGGGATGAAGGGCATGGGTGAAGGCGGCGCGGTGGCGCCGCCGGCGGCGATCGCCAATGCGGTGCGCGACGCGCTCGCCTCGCTCGGCGCCGAGGTCAACGAAACACCGCTGACCTCCGAGAGGATCCTCACGGCGATCAGAGCGGCCCGCTAGCCGCGTGCCGAGCGTTGCTCCCGCGGGCTTCCATTGGTGCTGGCGGCGGTTCCTGCGGCGCCGGTGGAATCGGTCGCGGCGGCTCCTCGATCGGCGAGCGTTCCGGCGGCGGTACCCTGTCCGGCTCGTTTCCGGGTGGTTTTGGTTTGCCGGGCTGTCCTCCCATCCGCGACCTCGATGGGGAGAGCTATCGCCCCAGCGGCCAGTAGCTGGGTTGGCCGTAGGTCGGCGGCATCTTTTCGGCGCAAGTCTGGAGATCGCCGTGTATCCCCTGTGGGCAGGGCGCCGCCCCACTGGTGTAGGGATCGTAGCTCCAAGCTGGCGGGGCCGCTGTCGCCGGGGTGTAGGGATAGGGTTGGGCGTAAGGATACGGCTGGGCCTCGGCAGCGAGTGTCGCCGCCGCGAGCAGCCCCGCGGCGATCATCATGGCTCTAATCGAGAGCATTGCGGCTTCCACTTCCCAGACTGGGTGCGCTCTCACCATTCTACGGTCAACATACTGCGCGCGTCCCTGTTCCGTGGCGGGTTCCGACCGGTATGCGCTCCCGCCTTTTCCGCATAATTGTATAAGCACCTCCAAATGCTAACGGTCCTGCATTTGATCACCGGTCTGGAAACCGGAGGCGCGGAAGGGATGCTGGCGCGGCTTGCGACCGGCAGCGACCGCAAACGTTTCCGCCATGTTGTCGTCAGCATGACCGGACCCGGGGCCCTAGGTCCGGCGATCGCAGCGGGCGGCGTCCCGTTGCGCAGCCTCGGGATCAGGCGCAACGCACCTGATCCGGTCGGCCTGCTGCGGCTGCGGCGCATGCTCCGCGAATTTCGTCCGGAAATCCTGCAAACGTGGCTCTATCACGCCGACCTGCTGGGATTGGTGGCGTGGCGCCTGGGTTGGGCGCCGCACCTCCTCTGGAATGTGCGCAGCACCGAGACCATTGGCAGCGGGGTCGTGCGGCGACTGCTTGCCCGCTGGTCGGCGCTGCCCGACGCCGTCATCGTCAATTCGCTGGAGGGAAGGCGCTTTCATCAGGCGCTCGGTTACCGGCCAAAGCGCTGGGTGCATATTCCAAACGGGTTTGACAACGCGGGATTGAAGCCGGACGCCGAGGCCGGCAAGCGCCAGCGCGTGACGCTCGGCATCGGCGACGATGCGTTCGTTGTCTTGTTGCCGGCGCGTTACCACCCGATGAAGGACCATGCGACGTTTCTTGCCGCCGCAGCGCGTTTTGTCTCCGCTCGGCCGAAAGCGCGCTTTGTTGTTGCCGGGACCGGGGTCGAAAAAGCCAATCGCGCACTCATGGATCTGATTTCCGCGCAAGGGATCGGCGACCGCGTGCTGCTGCTGGGCGAGCGCCGCGACCTCGCTGCGATCTACCCCGCCGCCGATGTCGTCACACTATCCTCGGCCTTCGGTGAGGGCTTTCCGAATGTGCTCGCCGAGGCGATGTGCTGTGGCGTCCCGTGCGTGGCCACCGA
>DASYXG010000251.1:0-13858 GCA_035935235.1 Allostellaceae bacterium | reverse complement strand
GCCCTCGGCAAAACGCCGGTTGAACCCGTCCATGTCGGTGACGCGGGCGCCCGGCACCCCGAGGCTCTTGGCGAGGCCGACCCAGTCGATGTCGGGATGGCCGAGGTCGAGCATGTCGAGCGCCTTGCGACCGGGGTTGCCGGCGCCGACATTGGCCAGCTCGCCCTTCAGGATCTGGTAGACGCGGTTCGAGAACAGCACCGTCGTCACGTCGAGCCCCTCGCGCGCGTGGGTCCAGAGGGCCTGCACCGTGTACATGCCACTGCCGTCGCCTTCGAGGCAGACGACCTTGCGGTCGGGGCACGCCACCGCGGCGCCGGTCGCCAGCGGCATCCCGATCCCGATCGACCCGCCCATGTTCGACAGCCAGTCGTGCGGCGCCGCCGCCTTGGTCGGCGCGAAGAAGCCGCGCCCGGTCGTCACCGCCTCGTCCACGACGATGGCGTTCTCCGGAAGCAGCGCACCTAGTGAGCGGCCGAGCGCCATCGGCTCGATTTTGCCGGTGGCGAGTTCGGGTTTGGGCTCATCGACCACAGGTACGGGCGTCCGGCTCGCGCCGACCGCCTCCGCCAGTGCCTCCAGGGCGCTGATGGGATCTTCGTCGATCTTGCACAATACGTGGCCCTGGCAGTCCTCGGGCGAGAGTAGGCTGGGCTTGTTGGGGTAGGCGAAGAACGCCACCGGCATCTTCGAGCCAACCAGGATGATGTGCTTCAGCCCCTTCAGCACGCCAAGAGCCTGGTCGACGACGTAGGGCACCCGCTCGAGCGCCACCCTCCCCCGCCCGCGCTGGGTGCGTGCGTTCGAGCCCTGCGCGATCAGCCTGGCGCCGGTCTTGGCGCAAATCTTTCCGGCCAGCGCCAGCCCGTCCTCCCCGAGCGCCCGCCCGGTCAGCAGCAGCAAGGCAGGCTCGCCCGAGCGCAGCACCTGCGCCGCCGCCTCGATGTTTTCAGCCTTGGCGATCCCGCGCGCCGGCGCAGCGGGGACGGCGACCGGCCCCGAGCCGTCGTTCCAAGCCGTATCGGCCGGCAGTATCAATGTGGCGATTTGGCCCGGCGGGGTGCGCGCCGCCTGGATCGCCGCCGCTCCGTCGGTCGCGATCGCCATCGCGTTCGGCGAGGTCTTCACCCAATGCGAGTTGGGCCTCACCAGCGTCTCGATGTCGGAGGTCAGCGGCGCATCGTATTGCCGGTGATAGGTGGCGTGGTCGCCGACGATGTTGACCATCCCCGACGCCGCCTTATTGGCGTTGTGGATGTTGGCGGCGCCATTCGCGTAGCCCGGCCCGAGATGCAGCAAAGTCGCGGCCGGCCCTTCGCTCATCCGGTAGTAGCCGTCGGCGGCGCCGGTGACGACCCCTTCAAACAAGCCCAGCACGCAGCGCATCCCATCGACCCGGTCGAGCGCGGCAACAAAATGCATCTCCGACGTGCCGGGATTGGCGAAACACACATTGACCCCGCCGCCGACCAGGGTGCGTACCAGGCTTTCCGCGCCGTTCATCTCGCCATCTCCGCCAATTTTTCAGCCGCATCCTGCCGGGCACGGCCCATAGGAGCAAGCGTGGGTGAGAAAGGAACCCGCCGCGTCTGTGGGCAGACGTAACGGCTTTTCAATCAATTTTCGCCTAAACGCCTATTTGGAGGCGAAGGAATCGCCGGCCGGCTAAGCCTTTCGGTCCGCCGTGAGCAGCCTAGACTGGTCTTCAGGAGAGATTGATGCGTCTCGGCGAGCTGCTAATCATTCAAGGGCTGGCCACGCCGGCCGATATCGATGCCGCCCTGGAGCGCCAGAAGCAGCTTGGCGGTCGGCTTGGCACACACCTCATCGCCTTGGGGGTGCTGACCATCGACGAGCTGCTCGGTGTGCTGGCAACCCAACAGGCAAGCGGTTCGGTCGTCGATCTTTGCCTGCCGGCAATGGATGGCCTGGAGAGCGAATACGGCGCTAATCATCCCAACAGTTATCGCGCCCATTACAACCTGGCCCGCGCGCTGCTCGCAGTTGGCAAAGCCGCCGATGCGCTGCCGCATGCCGAGGCAGCGCTCGCCGGCCACCGCCAATCCTTTGGCGACGATCACCCCCATACCCGCGAGGCGGCGCAGCTCGTCGCCGACGCCCAGCGCGCCAGGAGCCTGGCGCATCAGCTCACCCGTAAAGCGGGCCATTAGCTCCCAGGCCTACGCCGGCGGACGTATCCTCGTCATTCGCCCGCAAAACTGACAAAGTACCGGCTTTTCCGGCGAGGGGAGCGGCGATCGCATGAGCTTTACCCGCTACGAAAGCCTACGGGATCGCACCATCGTCATTACCGGCGGTGCCAGTGGCATCGGCGCCGCCTTTGTCCGAGCCTTCGCTGAGAACAGCGCCCGCGTCGCCTTCCTCGACTTGCAGGAGGATATCGGCGCCGCACTCGCGGAATCGCTCGGGGCAATGTTCGTTCCGTGCGACCTCACCGATATTCCCGCGCTTCACGCCGCTCTGGCGAAAATTCGCGCAGCGCTTGGCCCCGCCGCTGTGCTCGTCAACAACGCCGCCAACGACCAGCGTTACGACTTCGCGGCGATCACCCCTGAGGAGTTCGACCGCACGATCGCGGTGAACTTTCGCCACGTCTTCTTCGCCGCGCAGGCGATCGTTCCGCAGATGCGTGAGCTTGGGTACGGCTCGATCATCAACATGTCGTCGGTGTCCTGGATGCGCGGCATCGCCTTTCTCGAAGCCTACGCCTCGGCCAAGGCCGCCATCGTCGGCTTCACCAACACGCTGGCCCGCGCCGTCGGCAAGGATCGCATCCGGGTCAATGCCATCGCTCCGGGCATGGTGCTGACCGAGCGCCAGCGGCGCCTGTGGTTTCAGGACGAGAGCCAGATCGACGCCGGGCGCGCCCAGCAATGTCTCCCGGACCTTATCGCCCCCGAGGACATCGCCAACCTCGCGCTCTTTCTTGCGGCGGACGACAGCCGGCTCATCACCAAACAGTGCATTTCGATCAATGGCGGGGTTCTGTAGCAGCGCCGTCGTGGACAGCGGAGCGTGAGCGAAGCGCCGATCGTCTTCCCGGTCCCACCGCCGGCGCGCCAGGATTTATCGCGGCGCGAATTGGCGGCCGTGCTGCGCACCAACCTGCTCGCCGGATACAGCGAGCGCGCGTTTGAGGACGAGGTGGTGAGCCGTAGGCTGTTCGGCCGCCATCAGATAATCCTCAACCGCCCCGCGGCGATCCGCCATGTGCTGGTCGACAATCCCGACAACTACCGGCGCAGCCCGGCGACGATCCGCCTGATCTACCCGATCACGGGCATCGGCCTGTTCCTCGCCGAGGGTGACGATTGGCGCGAGCAGCGCCGCACCGTCGCCCCGGCCTTCGCTCCGCGAACCATGCCGATGCTCGCGGCCCACGTCGCGGCGGCGGCAGACGCGCTGGTCAGCGAGCTCGAACACAGCGAGACCGTTGAAACTGATCTCTTCGAGCGCATGCAGCTGCTGGCGATCGACATCGCCGGACGCTCGATGTTTTCGCTCGAGATGCGCGAATTCGGGCCGCGCATGCGCGAATTGCTGCGCGGCTACGGCGAACGCCTCGGCTGGCCGGGCATGCTCGACATGATGCTGCCGGCCGCAATCCCAACCCCGCGCGATATCGGCCGCTGGCGATTTCGCCGCCGCTGGCTGAGACTGATCCGCGCGATCATCGAGGCGCGGCGCGCCCAGCCGGCGGGCTCGGCGCCACGCGACCTGCTCGACCTGCTGGCCGTCGATCACGAGACCGGGGCGCCGGTCGCACCTGCCCGGCTCGCCGACCAGGTGGCGACAATGATCGCCGCCGGTCATGCGACCACCGGGGTCGCCCTCTTCTGGTCGCTGTTTATCGTCGCCTCGCTGCCGGCGGTGCAGCAACGCATCGCCGCGGAAGCCGCGACCCTCGACCTCGGCCCCGAGGGAGCGGCCGCCGCGCTGCCGGCGCTCATCTACACCCGCGCCGTGATCAGCGAGGCGCTACGCCTCTATCCGCCGGCATTCTCAATCGTGCGCATCGCCCGCCGCGACGATGTCGCCGACGGCGTCGAGGTGCCGGCCGGTTCGCTGGTGCAAATCGCGCCTTGGCTGCTGCATCGCCATCGCCGGCTTTGGCAAGACCCCGACGCGTTCGACCCGGAGCGCTTCATGCCGGGCGCGCCGGCGCCCGACCGTTTCGCCTATCTGCCTTTTGGCGCCGGTCCGCGCGTCTGCATTGGCGCGCAATTCGCGCTCACTGAGGCGGTGCTCGTTGTCGCGCGCCTGGTGCAAGCCTTTACCATCACGCGCACTGGCGAGGAACCGGTGCTGCCCATCGCCTCGATCACCGTCCAGCCCGACCACCCTCCCGGTTTTCGCCTGCATCCGCGCTCCGGCTCTCGTCCGCTGGTATCGGGTTAGGTTGCCGGCTGTCGAGGCCAGGCTCTCGTTCACGACGCCACTTGTGGTTTATTATCTGGGCGGCGGCATCTATTGGGGAAGAGCATGGCGGAACGCGTGCCGATCCTCGTCGGGATCACCGGCAAGCGTGATCTGAAGGGCGAGGACGATGTCGTCCGTGAGCGCCTGAGCCAGGCGTTCGAGACGCTCGACCGCGAAACGCCCAACGCGCCGAAGGTACTGCTGAGTGGCATGGCGATCGGCGCCGACACGATCGCGGTCGAGCTGGCGCTCTCTCGTCCCGATTGGCTTGTCGCCGCGGTGCTGCCGTTCGATGCAGAAACTTATTTCGAGGATTTCGACGGCGCGGCACTGGCGGCACTCGAAACCATGCTCGCCGACCCCCGAGTGAAGACCTGCCCGGTGCCGCCGCTCACCAACCCCTATACCGGCGAGCCTTGCACCCGCGAGGAGCTGCGCAACAGCGCCAACGCAGCCAATCCGCTCCGGGTGATGCACTACGAACAGCTCGGCCTCTGGCTTGCCCACGCAGTGACCTTGCTCATCGCGGTGATGCCGCAAGACGAGCAACCGGACCAGGCCGGCGGTACCGCCCGCGTCGTCCACTACCGGCTCAGCGGCCGCCCCGACGCGGTCGCCACCCGGGTCATGGAGGCAAGCGCGGTCGTCGCACCGCCGCTGCCGCTCGATATCGCCACGCTCGGCCCGGTGTGGCTAATCGATGCGCCGAGCGGAAAGACATCGCGCCATCCCTTCATGGCGCAGCTCAGCGCCGGCGACGGCCGCGACTCCTCCACCCCCCGAGACCATGTTGGCCGACTTCGGGCCAGCCTCGTGATGGCCCGCGCCTTCGACGGTCTCGCGCGGCGCGGCGGCGATGGCGCGTCCGTCGTCTGGCGAAAGGACAGCGCCAACCCGATTATGGCTCTTAGGGCAATTCATGCCGCGATGGACCGCATCCAGGGATGGCACAAGACCCGTCTGGTTTCGTCGAGCTATGTTTTGGCGACGCTCTTCTGGTTCGCGGTCGGCACTTTTGGCGTCGTCGAACTGGCGCGCTTTGTCTCTGGGCAGTTCAGCTTCTGGGCCCTTGCCTTGTATCTCGCGTTGGTCTCCTTCGCCGTGGTTGTTCACTGGACCATTGATCGCCGCCGCTTGCAGCGCATTACCGAGGATTACCGTGGCGTCATCGAGGCGCTCAGGGTGCAAGAGGCATGGTGGCACGCTGGGCTTGTCGCGCCCGCCGATCAAGTCGACCGTTATTTCCTCAGCGCCGCGCCGCTACCCTTCCTTTACGTGCGCCGGGCGGTGCGCAATATCGTCTACTGGGCGCGACTCAGCGCGTGGCCGACGCCGATCGATGGCAGCTGGCACGAGGTCTACGCCCGGGATAACCCGCGCAGCTGGATCCGCGATCAGATCGCTTACTTCCGCCGCCGCGGCGAACAGCGCAAGCGGGCGATTGCCCGCGCGCACATGCTGAGCTGGGAAGCCTTTTTCACGGCGCAGTTCCTCGCGCTCTGGCTATTTCTCGACACCCTGACCGTCGAGTTTCTGCCGCACGGGTTCAATGAAGCTTTGTGGTGGGCGAGCCGGTGGTCGCCGCCCGGCATCTTTATCGCCGCCGCCGCGCTGATCTGGATCGCGCGTCACCTGCGCCCGCGCACAGTACCGGTGCGGCGCCGCTGGTCGGCGGCGTTCGCCGGCGTGTTGGCGATCCTCCTCGGTCTCGGTTTGCACGTCATCGGCGTCGCGCTGCGGCCGGTCATTTTGCACGCCGATCAACTAACGATCGGCCTCGCCCTGCTGCTGCTCTCGGCGGCGGCGGCCGCCATCCGCTTTGTCGCGGAGAAGCTGGTCTGGGAAGCCGAAGCGCATCGCTACGAGGCGGCGCTGGCGCTGTTCGAGCGTGCGGCCGCGGAACTCGACCGCATCGGTCCGCCTACCGATGCCAGTCGCGCCATCGTGCGCGCGCTCGGCCGCGCCGCCCTCGAGGAGAACGAATATTGGCTGCGCGCCCATCGCGAGCGCCCGGTCGAGCAGGCGGTCGGCTAGGCGGCTGCGCTACGCTTCGGTCTCCTGGCCACCGTCGGTAGCGGCTTCCTTAAGATGGCCGCGGCCTCGCGCGCCGAAACCGCGAGCTCGATCGCGTCTTGCATCGCCTTGCTCGGCGGCGACGGCGCCACCAACGGCCGATGACTACCCTCATGCCAAAGCACCCACAATTTCGCCCCGCGCCTGGCGGCGACTTCGGCGAAGGCCCACGATTTCTCGTCGTGAGGGTCGAAAATCACCACCGCTTGCTCGTGAGCCGGCACGGCGGCAAGCGCCGCTTCCGGATTGGGTCCTGTGCCGTCGATGATCCGTTCGCGCTGGATCGAGCCACCGGACGCCGCGATGCTCTTCGGAATCATGCGCACGATATCCCGGTCCTTGTCGCGATCTTCGTGGGCGAGCTCTACCCACGGCACGAGATCCGGAGACCGGCGCGCCACTGCGTCGGGTGTGGAGCCCCTGGGCGCCTTGGTCCAGCCCATCGCCTGACGCTCCATCATCCAGCGATAATGCTCGATGGAACTCACGACCTCGACTTCGGCTTCGCTCAGTTCCACGGCGTGGCCGGGGCGGTCAACCAGCCGCATCCCGGCCGCGGCGAGTTTGACGGGAATATGGTCGGCAGACGCCCGGTTCGACTGCTTGAAACGTTCGGCTAGCTCATTCCACGGCCGGTTCGCGTCGGCGCGAGGCTTCCCGGCGCGGTAGGTATCGTGCACCGCATGGGCGAGGGTGTCCTGATCATCGTCGATCAAGACATCAGTGCTCGTGAGTTCGCCGAGGTCGCCGAACGGGGTCAGCCGATCGAGGATGCTCTCCACCCCGTCGAGGCTCGCGGCGAATTGTCCGAGCTCATGGCGCTGCCGCAGCCTGACGAAAACCGGGGTCCCCGCGCGCCCGAGCTTGTCGAGCCGCTCGCGCATTTGCAGCGCGGTATGGAGCGAATCCTTGTCGTCCTTCAGGGCGACGATGGCGGCCACGGTGGTCAGGCTCGCCTGCCGTTTGTGCAGCGTCTGCTCGACAGCCGTCCACACCTGGGGCCAGGTGGCCGGGTTCTCCGCTTCGAAAACGGTTTGGATGAACTGCCAATCGATCAGCTTGCGCATCCCTGGGTAGCGTGCCTCGAGCGCCGCGGCGCTTGCTTCGCCCTGCTGATCGAGGATCGTAACGGCGAGCTTGTATCCGGGCAGGGCAAACGTCGTCTGCACCGCGCGGGCAATAATCTGAATGCCGAATTCGCCCAGCCCTGCCATTACCAGATGCGGCTGCAGCGCCGGCGTGGCGCCATTGGCATACAGGCGCCAAATGCGACCGAATTCCGGGCGTTCTAGCAACACGCGGGCGGCGTTCGCGGCAAGATCGAACGGCCGCGTCTCGACCGCTTTGCTACTCAAATTGGCGGTTGGATGAGTCCGCATCAGCTCAAGGAGCCAGGCGCTGCGCACTTCTGGCAGGATACGCAGCGGCCGGGTGCGACCCGTCGCCTCGGTCGCCAGCGTCTCGAGCGGAGCGGCGCGCAGCCATTCCAAAAGCCGAATCCGCGTCGACTCAGGAAGAATGTTGAGGACGGAGTGATGGGGTTTGGCCGCGTCGAGCTCTGCTTTGATGCGCAGAGCGATCTCGATGTTGATCGTGTCCGAACCGCAGGTGATCACGACGTTGTCGGCACGCAGCACGCCAGCGAGGCGCAGCATGCCGATCTGGGTCGCGTCCCCCCTTAGCACCGCGACGCCGAGACGCTCGCAGGCGACAGCGTTGGGGTCGGTGTCGTCGAGCGTGACGGCAACCACCCGCCCGCCTTCGGCACACAGATTCTCCACGATCTGCCGCCCGGTATCGCCGAGACCGCAGACGATCGTGTGGCTGGTCTGACGCCGCGCCAGCGCGACCCGGAGATCGCGCCGGAGATTCGCCAGGACCAGCTTGGCGCCGCCGACGAGGAACAAGGCCGGCATCCAGAACTGCGCGATGACCAGCTGCCAGGGATGCGTGTAGGCGCCGCTCGGGCGAATTAAGCCGACCGATTTGATGACTCGCTGGATAAAACCGTCGGCGTTGCAATCGGCGCAGTCTGTGAAGCCCCAGATCGCAAGCCCGATCCCCAGCGCGGCTAATGGTCCGAGATAAATCCAGTCGTGCAGCCGGAACAGCCCCGTATAGGTGACCGTCCGGTCCCTGCGTCCCTCTCCGGGTTGCGGTTGCGCCGCCATCGCTCAGCCGGTAACACCAGCGAGTTGGATTTTCAACCTATCGCTCCCACATCACGTGACGCGCGCAAGTGTCTGGAGGTCGGGCGATGCTGGTTGTCACCACCGAGAATGTACCGGATCACCGGGTTGTCGAGCTTAAGGGGCAGTGCTTCGGCGTCGTCGTGCGCAGCCGCGGCCTCGGCGGCAACATCATGGCCGGCTTGCGCTCGCTCGCCGGCGGCGAGATTCACGAGTACACCCAGCTTCTCGAGGACGCACGGCGCAGCGCGATCGACCGGATGGTGCAGAATGCAACTGTCATGGGTGCCAACGCCATCGTCATGATGCGGTTCGATTCGTCCGAGATCGGCCACACGATGAGCGAGATTGTCGCCTACGGCACGGCCGCCGTGATCGAGCCGGTCGCCCGCTAAGAGCGTTTTGCGATGCTGCGCTTGGTCTTGCTGATCATCGGCGCCGCGCTGACCGCAGCGGCGTTGCTTGCCGCGGTATTCGGATGGGCGCCGCTTGGCGCTCACCTGGCGATTCCCGGCGTCGTCCTGCTACTCGCGATGCTGAACGAGCTGCGCCGCCGCTACAAGCCGCTCCAACCGAGCCCGCCCGGCCCCGGCTGGATCGAAACGCCGGAGCGCTTTGTCGATCCAGAGACCGGCAAGGACGTGACCGTCTACTACCAACCGAGTAGCGGCGAGCGCCGCTACGTCGGCCGGTAATCTCCGCGGATTCACCCAGTCGGCGGCGCGACCTCGTCGAGGCCGAGGCCTTTCGCTTCCGGACCGACTTGGGTCACGGCGATAGCCGCTATCGCCACCATGACCGCCATGACGATGAACACGGTGTTTAGCCCATAGCCTTTCTGGATCCATTGGACCGAGGGAACCGCGACAAACGCGCCGATGCGGCCCGCCGCCTGGCATACCCCGAAACCGGAAGCGCGAGCGTTGGTCGGAAACACCTCCGAGATGAAGATTTGCGACGAGTTGCCGGCGAGCTGGGTGAAGAAAATCATCCCGAACCCGACCGCCAGCACCATCGACTCGGTCGATGCATTGGCCCACCATAGCCCGAACGCGCCGGTCAGGAGGAAGGCGAGGACGGCGGTTGGCTTGCGCCCAAAATATTCGAGCGCGAACATCATGAAGGCGCTTGCGCAAGGAAACGCGAGCGTCATCCAGAAGATCGAGTTAAGCGACTTGGCGATCGGGAAGCCGCGTTCGACCAGGATGTTGGGCAGCCAGGCGCCGAGCCCCAGGGCGATGCTGAAGAACGCGAAAAAGCAGATCATCCCGGCGATGACGCGGCCCGGATAATTGCGGAAGACGAGTCCGATCGGGTCGCTGTGGGTATCGCTCGCCGCATCCTTGGCGAGCGTATCGAGTGGCACGGTCTTCAGGCCCATTCGCTGCAGCAGATCGAGCGCGCGTTGCCCCTGACCGTGCGTCGCCAGCCAGCGTGGCGATTCCGGCAGGGTGAACCGCATCACGAAAACGATCAGCGCGAGGATGCCGATGATGATCCAGATGCCGCGCCAGCCGATCGTGTCGCGGAAGGCGAGTGTCAACAGCACCCCCACCGGCCATGGCCAGGCGCCGCCGAGGAACTGCATGAAGGCGATGGTGCGCCCGCGAATGCCCTTCGGCGCGTATTCGGCGGTATATGAGAAGCACAGCGGCTGCTCGGCGCCGAGCCCGACGCCGGCGAGAAATCGGAAGGTCAACAGCCAGCCAAGGCCGGGATCGAAGCCGATGCTGGGGATCGCCGGCAACGCGCCGACAATCGTCGCGACGCCAAACAGCAGCAGGTTGAACTGGTAGACCGCCTTGCGGCCGAAGCGGTCGGTGAACTCGCCCTGGCCAAGCGTGCCAATAAACAGCCCCAGCAGCGTCATGCTGCCGATCCACGGCACCTGCGCGCCGGTGACAAACCCGCTCTTCAGCAGGTCGGGAACCAGCGCGCCAAAGATGGTGAAGTCGAGGACGTCGCAGAAATAGCCGGAGGCGACCAGCGCCAGGACGCGCCAATGGACCGGCCCCAACCGGGCGTTGTCCATCTGATCGCCGACATAGGCTTCGATCGTCTGCGCTGAAGCGGCAGATTGTGCCACGGCGTCTCTCCCCAAAAAGCGGCCGTCTGGGCGACCTTCGCGCAACTTTTAGGAAAGAGGGATCGCTGTCAACCGATCGCCGCATCGGCGGCCATCGCGGACGCGCCGTTCTCGCATTCCATCCAACGTTGAATGAGTGCGCGCGCCGTTTGTGGCGATTTTACCGGCGACCTTCGCCGCTAACCGGATTCGGCAATTGGCTACTCCGCGGCCTTATCCGCCGTCCCGAAATGCGGGTAATTAGTGTCGTCGATAAAGGCTTCATCGCCCTCGGTCGGCACCGGCTCGGCGTAGTCGATCGCGCCCTGGATATTGTCGCCCCACACCTCGCGCGGCAGCTCGTAGAGCACCTCGACCCCGTAGCCATTGGGGTCGACGATGTAGAGGCTGTGGGTCATGCCGTGATTGACCCGGCGCTGAAACTTGACCCCTTTCGCGCGCAGATAGGCCAATTGCTTGAGCCACGCTTCGCGGTTCGGCAGCATGATGGCGATGTGGTTGATCGCCACCGGCTGGTCAAACATCGACCATTCGGCCGGCGGTTTCGGCAGGTTCGGATTCTCGCACAGCGCGATATCGTGATGGTTCATCCTGCCGTCGTGATCGCCGGAATAGAAGCGCATCTTGCCGTTGCGGCGCTTGGAATAGGCGACCTGCTTGAAGCCGAGCATCTCGGTCCAGAATTTGTGCGACTCCTCGATGTCGCGGACGTTGATGACCAGATGGTTGATCCCGCCCGGAGTTACCGCTTCGGCAGGGGCCTCGGGGACGATTGGAGTGCTGCCGTCCGCCATCGTTCTGCTCCTTCGGCTTCACTTAGCTGGGCAAATATAAGCAGCCAACCCCGATTTCGCCATCGCGATGCGCGCAGCCGGAGTCGCGATGCGCCGCAGCAACTCAGGTCTTCCGCAAGCCCGCCTGTTTCATCAGCGGCAAGACCTCGCGGCCAAAAAACTCGAGGTCGGACAGGTAGTCGAAAAAGTTGACTTGCACGCCGTCACACCCGGCGGCATGGAGCCTCCCGAACCACTCAACGATCTGCGTCGGTGTCCCTACCAGGTGCACATTGCCGCCGATCACCCATTGCGCGCGGCTGTGACCGCGCCACGACGCGGTGTCGCCGCTGACAAAGGTCTGGACGAAATTGTCGGCGGCGACCCTGTCCTCGTTTTCGAGAATGGTGCGATAGGCGCGTTGCGCCTCCTCCTCGGTCGGGCGGCAGATCACGTGCGGGTTGATGATCGTCTTCACCTCGCGGCCGTGTCGCCGCGCGAGGTCCTTGATCCGGGCGTTGTGCGCCGGAAGCACCTCGCAGGCCTTGACCGGATCCGCGCCCGCCGGGCTGGTGATGAAGATCAGGTCCGAATGTTTTGCGGCGTAGTCGAGCCCGGCGTCAGACGACGCCGCGTTGACGAGGAATGGGCGCCGCCGGCCGGGTTTGGGCGCCAGAAACGCCTTCTCCGTCTGCCAAAATCGGCCGTCAAACGTCAGTTCTTCGTCCTCCGCCCACAGCCGCTTCATGATGGTGGTGAACTCCTCGGCCATCACATAGCGCTGGTCAAGCTCGATCGGATCCAGGCCGAACATGCGGTATTCGCTCGGCTTGTAGCCGGTCACGATGTTGATGCCCCACCGGCCGCCGCTGATGTGATCCATCGCCGCGCCAAACTTGGCGAGATGGAGGGGATGCCAAGCGTAGAGGACATGCACCGTGTTGATCAGAGTGATCGACTTGGTCAGCGACGACAGCGCCGCGTTGGCGATGATCGGATCGACCTCGTGCTCGCGGAAATGCATCTCCCCGCCATAGCCGCCCTTGCCCAGCCATTGCGCCAGGCCGAACACCAGATCGAAGCCAAACTCTTCGGCCATGCGCGTGCAGCGGGCGATGTAGTCGAAGGTCCACGACGTCGAGCGCGGGGCCTTCGACGGGCTCCACGCGCCTTCCTGCATCGGCAGGAACAGGCCGAGCGTGAGCTTATGGTTTGGCAGCCGCGCCAGTGGCGACGGGATGTCCATTCCTAGACGAGAGCGATCGGCCGCACCGGGCAGCCGGTAGCCCCTTTGAACTTGGTCGCCAGCAGGATGAAGCAGAAGCTGGCCGCGCGCTCGCGCGCCAGCTCGTCGAGCGCCAAGTTCTCGATCAGATGGACGCCGGCCTCGGCCAGAACATGTTGATGCACCGGCATCATCAAGCCGTGGTCCGGGTTTGGCAGCACCTCCACCGCCATGTTGTCGCAACCGATCGCCACAACCTCGCGCTGGGTCAGCCAGTGCGCGGCCGGCACGTCGATCCCCGCCTCGCCTTCCAGATAGCGCGGGTTGTCGACGCCGAAAAACCGACCCCAACCGGTGCGGATCAACACGACATCGCCCGGCTCGATTGCCAGTCCAGCATTGTCGGCCGCGCGAGCGAGATCGTCGGGGGTGACGACGCGTCCAGGGTTGAGGAAATGGCCGCCATCGAACCCCGACACATCCAACATGATGCCCCGGGTAATCATTGGCGGAATGTGCTCGATGCCGAGGAGCTCGAGGCCCCAATCGGTCACCACCTCGGCGGCGTTCAGGCCGTTGTAGAGGTGCTCGCCGATGCTGAAATGGCCGAGCGCGTCGATATGCGTGCCGACATGCATCGTCATCTCGGCGCGCTCGACATTCGAGCCGGCGTCGTTCGTTGCCCCGATCCGGCGGCGGCGCTTGATCGAATCGCGCCACGACGCCCAGATCGACATTAGGAAGGGGGTCTGGTTGGGCGCCATGAACGGCGCGGCGGGGCTGATTTCGTGGCTCAGATCGTAGACGCGCCCCTCGCGGATCGAGCGCAACGACGATAGCCGCCGCTCCTGGGTCAGCAGATTGCCGGCGCCAAGCTGGTCGGCCGGGCCCCACTTCGAGTGGTCGTGAATCGCGTGGGTCATGGTCGCGTTCCTTCGGTTCCGGCGCCTAGGTTAGCCATCGTGCCGCGCGGTAATGCGGCTGCCGGCGCTTGCAAAACGTGGGCGCCGGTCAGCCGGAAGCTGGTTTCCGATCGGTAGGCCGGAAACTGCGCTATGCGACACGCTCGTAG
>DASYXG010000250.1:0-11361 GCA_035935235.1 Allostellaceae bacterium | reverse complement strand
GGCGGCGGCGGCGGCGATCCTGGTCAAGCCGACCTTCGAGTGGGGCAGCGAGATTGGCTACCAGCATTGGTGGACGGACAACCTGCGCAGCAACATCAACGCCGGCTTCAATCAGCATCAGATCCAGTCGAACATTGTTGGCGCAGCGCAGGCGGCGGCGATGAACAAGGAGCTGCTCACCTTCCACGCCAACCTGATCTGGAACCCGGTGTCCTCGATGGATGTCGGCGTCGAGTACATGTGGGGCCAGCGCACCGTGGTCAACAACAATCACGGCACCGAGAACGCGCTGATCAGCAAGCTCGCGTTCCGCTTCTAGTCGGCACCCATTTCGGCTCCGACCGCAGAAACCCGCCGGCCCAGCCGGCGGGTTTTTGCTTTCCCGATTGAGAAACAGCCTCAGCAGGCCGCTGGCCAGCACATGGTGGAACGCGAAGCTTACTTGGCCGGCTCCAGAACTGGCGCCGCGACCTCAGCTTTCGACGCCTCTATTTCCGCGGCTTTGCGCTCGACCAGCTCGACCAGATGATCGACGATACTCTCATCCTTCAGGCGATGGTCGGTGACCCCGCTCAGATACACCTGATGCGTGTTGTTGCCGCCGCCGGTGAGACCGATATCAGTCTCACGCGCCTCACCTGGCCCATTAACGACACAGCCGATGACCGAGAGGGTCAGCGGTGTGGTGATGTGAGCCAGCCGCTCCTCGAGCGCAGCGACGGTCTTGATGACCTCGAATTGTTGGCGGGCACAGGACGGGCAAGAAATTACCGTGACCCCGCGCCGGCGAAGATTCAGCGATTTCAGCATATCAAAGCCGACCTTGATCTCCTC
This sequence comes from Allostellaceae bacterium, assembly GCA_035935235.1. Lineage (GTDB taxonomy): Bacteria > Pseudomonadota > Alphaproteobacteria > ATCC43930 > CGMCC-115725 > DATARH01. The sequence continues at coordinate 10,527 of DASYXG010000250.1, read as the reverse complement.
GACCGGGTCGGCCGACAGCGAAACCCGGATCGTGTCGCCGATGCCGGCCCACAGCAACATGCCCATGCCGATCGACGATTTGACCGTGCCGCTGCGCAAACCGCCAGCCTCGGTGATGCCGAGATGTAGCGGGTAGTCACAGGCCTCGGCGAGCTGCTGGTAGGCGGCCACAGCGAGGAACACATCGGACGCCTTGCAGGAGATCTTGAATTCGAAGAAGTCGTTATCCTCGAGAATCTTGGCGTGATAGAGCGCGCTCTCGACCATCGCTTCCGGGCACGGCTCACCGTATTTCTCGAGGAACTGGCGTTCGAGCGAGCCGGCATTGACCCCGATGCGCATCGAGCAACCGTGATCCTTCGCCGCCTTGACCACCTCGCGCACCCGGTCAGCCGAACCGATATTGCCGGGGTTGATGCGCAGGCACGCGGCGCCGCTCTCGGCCGCCTCGATCGCCCGTTTGTAGTGAAAGTGGATGTCGGCGACGATCGGCACCTCCACCCGTTTGACAATCTGCTTTAGCGCCAGCGCCGACTCTTGATCGGGGCAGGAAATTCGCACGATATCGGCACCAGCATGCTCCAACGCCTGGACCTGCTCGACCGTCGCCTTGACGTCATGCGTTACCGTATTGGTCATCGATTGCACCGTTATTGGTGCGTCGCCGCCAACCGGCACTTTGCCGACATAGATCTTGCGGCAGGCGCGGCGGTGGATATCGCGGTATGGGCGAATGCTCATCTCAGCCTCGCGGGATTTTTCTTGATCCGGTTATAGAACGCCTGGGTGACGGAAAAAAGACCACGCCCTCAGCCATGAACGGCTGTGCCAGCAACAAGCTCCACCGGATCGAGCGCCACATCGCGCCGCAGCGTGCCGATCCCGCCGATGGACGGCGCCGGCTTGCCGTCCACCGCAATCTCCAGCACCCCGGCATTCCCGGTCCGCAGCGATAGACCGGTGCGCGACGGCACGTTGTAAACCTCACCCGATTTCAGGATACGGGAGAACACAATCGACTGATCCGGCCCACGAATCTGGATCCAGCAGTCGGCAAGCGCCCGAATCGAAATCTTACTGGCCGCGGTCGGAGCAGCGCCGGGCGGGGCCGACGGCGGAGCAGGTTGGACCGCCGCCGCCTGTTGTGTCCCTGTAGCCTGTACCGGCGGTGGCGCCTTAGGTGCGGCCGCTGCCGGCGCGGGTTGGGTAGCGGCGGCCGCTTGTTTGGGCGCGATGCCCGTTGCGGTTACAGTCGGCGGTGGCGACGCGGCAGTTACGGGTGCGGCTAATGGTTTACCGGGCGCGGCGGCATTGGGGATCGGAGCCGCGGCTGCAGGGTTGGGAGGCAGAGCATTTTGAACCGGGTTCTGCACCGGGGTGACCGCAGCAGCCGCTTCCGATGGCGGCAGGGGCCCCGGCGGTGTAACCAGAACCGGCCCGGTTGGCGTCCGCAATTCCGCCGGCACAGCCGCGACGCGCTCAGGTCGGCTGCGGTCCTCGGTCGACAAATAATACCAGATACCGTAGCCGCAAAGCGTCACGATGAGGGCGACGAGAACCAGCGCCCTCCCCGGCAGACTGCGCTCTCCGAGCGGCACCGGCAGCGCAAGGTCGGGACGCGCGGTGACCCCAGCCACCTCGCCCTTGAAGCGGGCCAGCACTTGCTCGGTATCGAGCCCGAGGAAATCGGCGTAGGCGCGGACAAAACCGATCGCATACGCGGCACCGGGCAGATCGTCGGAACGCCCCTGCTCCAGCGCGGCCAAATAGGCAGGCTTGATCCGCAACATCGCCCCGATCTCGTCGAGGTCGAGACCAAGATCTTCGCGCCGCTCCTGCAAGACGTCGCCGACCTGCCGCTGACGCGGTTGCGACCACGCCTGCTCGTCTGCAACGGCTTCGGTGAACGGCGTCTTGATGCGCTGAAGGAACGTCACGCCGCGAACTCGCTTTCGTCATCGTCTATACAAGTGCGGGCGAACCCTGTCCAATCGAACCGATCAGTCACACTGCGATCCCATGATCGCGAGCATAGGTAGCAAGTCGACGGCGCAGCGAATGGTCGGGCCGCGCGCCGATCTCATCGAGATAGCAACCGAGCTCGCCGGCATCGAGGCTGCGGATCATCGTCTTAACCGGTCCCAGCGCCGTTGCCGTCACTGACAATGTGCGGAAGCCGAGCCCGACCAGCATCATTGCGTCAATGGGGTTGCCGGCCATCTCGCCGCACATGCTCAGCGGCACATCGGCCGCGGCGCAGCGCCCGACCACTTCGCGAAACAACGCCACCATGGGCGACGACAGCAGGTCGTAGCGGTCGGCAAGCCGGGGGTTACCGCGGTCGCAGGCGAAAAGGAACTGGGCGAGATCGTTGGTACCGATCGACAGGAAGTCAATTCGCTCGAGTAGCGCCGGCAATTGCCACAACAATGAGGGAACTTCCAACATGACCCCAACCTTGACCGAGCGCGGCGGCTCATAACCTTCGGCCGCGGCGCGCTTGCGCTCCCGCTCCAGCAGCGCGCGCGCACGCTCCAACTCGGCGACTTCCGCGATCATCGGAAACTTTACCCAGAGGTCGCGACCCGCGGCTGCGCGCAACAGGGCGCGTAGCTGCTGGCGTAGCATGGCCGGGCGGTCGAGCCCGATGCGGATCGCCCGCCAGCCCATCGCCGGGTTGTCCTCGGCAGTATGGCTGAGATACGGCAGCACCTTATCGCCGCCGATATCGAGCGTACGGAAGACGATCGGCCGTCCGCCCATTTGCTCGTACGCACGGCGGTAGAAGCCGGTCTGATCCGCGACATCGGGAAAGGCGTCGCGGGTCAGTAACGGGATCTCGGTGCGGAACAGGCCGACCCCCTCGGCTCCGGTCGACGCTACTTGCACCAGATCGATCAACAGACCGGCATTTAGCAGGAGCCGCACCGGTGCGCCGTCTCGCGTCACCGCCGGCTCGTCACGCAGTGTTTCGTAATAGGCGCGGCGGCGGGTCCGTTCGGCGACGGTGTCGACGATCGACTGGTGCAGATCTTCGCTCGGCCGGATTAGGACCTGGCCGTGGTCGCCGTCGACGATGACGATATCGCCGGGCTCGGTTCGGCTGGTCGCGTCTTCAACCCTTCCGACCACGGGGATGTCGAAGGCGCGGGCGACAATCGCGACGTGGGCAGTCGGTGAACCTTCTTCCAACACCAGTCCGCGCACCCTTCGATGCGCATAGTCGAGAAGTTCCGCTGGCCCCATGGAGTGCGCGACGAGGATAAACTCAGGCGGCAAATTGCCAAGGTCCGCGTCGACCGGCCCTCCCGACAGATAGGTCTGCAGCCGGTTGGCAAGATCTTCGAGATCCAGCAACCGTTCGCGCAGATAAGGGTCGGCGATTTGCAGCATGCGGCTGCGGTTTTCTTCACGAATCTTCTGCACCGCCGCTTCCGCGGTGAGACCGCTCTGTATCGCTTCGGTGATTCTATTGAGCCAACCGCGATCCGCCGCGAACATCCGATAAGTCTCGATGATGTCGCGATGCTCGCCCGCGCCGAGGCGGCGGCTGGCGGCAACCAATTCGTCGATCTGGCTCTGCATCGCGTCGGTGGCACGGCGCAACCGTTCGAGCTCGGCCTCCACATCCTCGGCGACGACATGGCGGATTACCAGCTTGGGTGCATGTAGCACGGCCGGTCCGATTGCCAGCCCTTCGTTAAGGCGGATCCCGTCAAGCCGCAGTGGCAAGAGCGCGCCGCTATTGCTCTGCGCCATCTCAAGCGGGTTGACCAACTCCCCACTGGCCACCAGTTCGGCGACGATCATCGCGATGGTCTGTGCGATTTCGATCTCGTCTTCTGTGTAGTGACGTAACGTTCGGTTCTGTACAACCAGCACGCCAAGCACGCGACCGCCGCGCAGCACCGGCACGCCCATCAGCGAATGGTAGATTTCTTCACCGGTTTCCGGTCGGTAGGCAAAGTCGGGATGCGCCTGTGCGTCAGCGAGCGCCAACGGCCGCGCCGTCGCGGCAATGACGCCGACAAGCCCCTCGCCGACCCTCAGTCTCGTGCGGTGCACGGCTTCGCGCCGCAGCCCCTCGGTGGCGAATAGTTCGAGCACCTCGCCGGCACGCATGACGTAGGCCGAGCAAACCTCCGCGACCATCTCGGCGGCGACGATACGGACGATCCGGTCAAGCCGCTCTTGCGCGCTGCCCGACCCGGCCATGACGTCGCGCAGGCGGCGCAGGAGACGGCGCGTTCCGGCGCCGGCCGTGGCCGGTTGCGAGGCACCCGATGGCAGGCCGACGGCCGGGGTCGGCGGTTTCGTCGCGGGAGCGGCGGGAGCGGTATCGTTCATTGGCCCCGATCTCGCCGTCTTGCCACGATCACGGAAATCGCCTGCGCGACAAGCTCGTCGAGAATCTCGACGGTGCTTTGCTCTCGCGTGACCAGACCGACGCTCTGTCCCGCCATCAGCGAACCGGCTTCGACATCGCCGTCGATCACAGCTCGGCGCAGCGCTCCGGCCCAGAAATACTCGATCTCGAGTTGCGCATCTTTTTGGGACAGCTCTCCTTGCGAGAAGCGCTCAATGACCGCGCGCTGCATCGCGGCGAAGCGTTCGGTCGCCGGGTTGGCAAGCGCACGCACGGGGATCACCGGAAAGCGGGTGTCAAGCTGCACCGAGGGCACCGCATCGCGCGCCGAAGCGCGAACAAAAGCACGCTTGAAATTCGGGTGCGCAATCGACTCGTGGGCACACACAAAGCGAGTCCCAAGTTGTACCCCCGCCGCGCCCATCTCGAGGTAAGAGAGGATCGCTTCACCGCGACCGATCCCCCCGGCGACAAAAACCGGCACCTCGCTCACATGCGGGAGGACTTCCTGGGCCAAAACCGCCGTGGACACCGGGCCTATGTGGCCGCCCGCCTCGCTGCCTTCGATGACAATTGCCTCGGCGCCACTACGCACCAACTTCTTGGCGATGACCAATGCCGGCGCGAAGCAGACCGCGCGGGCGCCGCCGTCGCGAATGCGGGCGATCGCGGCGCCCGGCGGCAGGCCACCGGCGAGCACTACATGGCCGACGGATCGGGCAAGGCAAACGTCGACCAGCTCAAAGAGCTGCGGATGCATCGTGATCAGGTTGACCCCGAACGGCCGATCCGTCAGCGCTGCCGTCGCGGCAATCTCCCTGTCGAGCAGTTCGGGAGACATCGACCCCGACGCGATAACCCCAAACCCACCGGCGTTGGAGATCGCCGCGACGAGATTGCGTTCCGACACCCAGGTCATCGCGCCGCCCATGATGGCGAGCTCGGTGCCGAGAAAATCGCGGCCACGCTTCCACAGCCGATCGAGTTCGACGCGCGCGGGGTTACGCGGGGCTATCGCGGGCGCGCGGGCTTCGCGCTTGTCCGTAGCGACGAATTCCGCTGTCATCCGGCGTCGTCGAGCCCGTAAGCGGTATGTAATGCCCTAAGCGCCAATTCCGTGTAATCGGCGGCGATCAGCACACTAACCTTGATCTCGGAGGTCGAGATCACCTGGATGTTGATCCCGCGCTCCGCGAGGGTCTTAAACATCTGCTGAGCGACGCCGGCATGGCTGCGCATACCGACACCGATCACCGAGATTTTGACGACATTCGAATCCGGCTTTAGCGCCTTGAAACCCAATTCCTTACGCTTTTCCTCCAGCACGCCCAGGGCACGTTCGAGGTCGCTGCGCCCGACAGTGAAGGTCAGGTCCGTGGTGCTGCCGTCGGCGGAAACGTTCTGCACGATCATATCAACATTGATCGCGTTGTCGGCGAGCGGGCCAAAAATCGCAGCAGCGACGCCGGGCTTGTCGGCGACATGCTCGACCGTAATCTTCGCCTCGTCGCGACTGTAGGCGATACCGCTGACCACTCGGTTTTCCACAATCTCATCCTCGTCGACAACGAGAGTTCCCGGTGTGTCGGTAAAACTCGACAGCACCTGCAGGCGCACCCGGTTGTTCATCGCCATCGCGACCGAGCGCGTCTCCAGCACTCGGGCGCCTTGCGACGCCATCTCAAGCATTTCCTCGAACGTGATTCTATCGAGCTTCCTCGCTTTCGCAACGATACGCGGGTCGGTCGTATAAATCCCGTCGACATCGGTGAAGATGTCGCAGCGGTCGGCCTTGAGTTCCGCCGCCATCGCCACCGCGGAAGTATCGGACCCACCACGGCCCAGGGTGGTGATGCGCCCGCCTGGCCCCAACCCCTGGAACCCGGCAACGACCGCGACCTGGCCCTGGCTGAGCAGCCGCTCCAGTTCACGGGTTTCAATCGCTTCGATCCGCGCCTTGCTGTGGACTCCGTCGGTGCGTATCGGGATTTGCCAGCCGAGCCAGGAGCGCGCGTTGATCCCGAGGTTTTGCAAGGCCAATGCCATCAACCCCGCTGTCACCTGCTCGCCGCTCGCGACGACGGTGTCGTATTCGCTGGTACTGTGGAGCTTACTGATTTCATGCGTCCACGCGACGAGCTGATTGGTCGCGCCGGCCATCGCCGAAACGACAACGACTACCTGATTGCCAGCGTCGACCTCGCGCTTCACTTTTGCCGCGGCGTTCCGAATGCGCTCGATATCAGCCACCGAGGTGCCGCCAAATTTCTGGACGATACGCGTCATCGCTTTTCGCAAATCCCCGCGAAGGTTCTATGCCGACATTGTCGGCCGCATATCCCTTCCGCATACTCTTTTGCAGCGCGCTGGGCCACTTTAACGAGGTAAAATGGCGCGATGAGGGCAAGCGGTGATGTCGTCGATCCCGCCGAAGTCGCGCGTTTCGCGGCGCAAGCACCGAGCTGGTGGGACCCAGCCGGCAGCTTCCGCCCGCTGCACCGTCTGAATCCTGCGCGTCTTGAGTTCATCCGCGCCGAACTGATCGCGCACTTTGCTCGCGATTCGAGCTCACTCGAGCCGTTTGCTGGCCTCGTCCTTGCCGATATCGGCTGCGGCGGCGGGTTGATCGCGGAGCCGATGGCGCGGCTCGGGTTTGACGTCACCGCGATCGACGCAGACAGGGAGGCGATCGCCGTCGCAAGTGCCCACAGCAAAGCGGCGGGCCTCAGGATCGACTATCACCTTGCGACCGTCGAGTCGCTAGCCCGCAGCCGCCGACGCTTCGACGCCGTGTTAGCGCTGGAAATCGTGGAGCATTTGCCTGACGCGCAAGGTTTCTTGGCCACCTGTGGGAAGTTGCTGAAACCCGGCGGCGCTTTCATCGGCGCGACGATCAACCGAACGCCGCAGTCTCATGCACTGGCAATTGTTGGCGCGGAATATCTGATGCGCTGGTTGCCGCGGGGCACGCATGACTGGAACCGCTTCGAGCGGCCCTCGGAATTCGTTTTAGCGCTGCGCCGCGTCGGGCTCACAGCTACGCGGCTAAAAGGACTGCGCTATCGCCTCACGCGCGGCGACTGGGCGCCAACCGACGATCTGTCGGTCAATTACATGGTCATGGCAGTAAACAAATGGGCCGATTAGGCGTCCGGCGTCTGGACCCACGGGATGCGGCCAAACTTGATGCCTTCCTCAGCCAGCTCGCGGGATTCCTCGGCGCTTGCCTCGCCGTATATGCCGCGCGGATCGCTCTCGCCGTAATGGATGCGCCGCGCTTCCTCGGCAAATTGCGGACCGACATAATCGCACCGGCTTTCGACCTGGTGCCGCAGCTCAACCAGGGCGGAGCGCAGCTGCGCCGGCGAGATCGGCGTGCGCTCACGCGAACGACTGATGCTCGGCGCCATCAGCGCCTTTTCGACATGGGTATCGCCGCATTCGGGGCAAGCGATCTCGCCTGCCTTCTGCTGCGCCTCGTACCCCTCGCCGCTGCGGAACCACGCCTCGAATTCATGGTCCGAAGCGCAGCGAAGCGAAAACCGGATCATCAACCCGACCTCCTCGGCCCTCCTTTTACAACGGCGCAAGGGCCTTTAGCAATCGTGGCTAGGTAGTGCTAACGAAAGGTGAAGAAGGCTGTTCCGCCTGGGTTTTGCGGCATCTGCATCTCGTTCGCATGGGCGGGTTGGTGCTCGACCTCGCCGCGGGTGGCGGGCGGCATACCAGGTCGCTTCTCCACCGCGGGTTCCGCGTTCGCGCCGTTGATCGCGATATCGCCGCCTTGGCGCTGCTAGCGGGTCCGCGCTGCAACGTCGAGCAGGTCGATCTCGAAGCCGACGCGCCCTGGCCTCTTAGCGGCGGCTATGACGGGATTATCGTCACAAATTACCTGCACCGGCCGCTGTTGCCAGCAATCGCGCGCGCCTTGGCGCCGGGCGGCACTGTCATCTACGAGACCTTCGCCCTCGGCAACGAGCGCTTCGGCCGGCCCAGCAACCCCGATTTCCTATTGCGACAGGGTGAGCTACTCGACGCCTTCGCCGAGCTGACGATCGTCGCTTTCGAGCAGGGCGAAATCGCCTTGCCGCGCCCTGCGGTCGTCCAGCGCATCACCGCCGTCAACGGACCGCTTGGCAAGCTGGCATAGGGTTTACTCCGCGGCCAGCGCTCGAGCAAACTCCGGCGGGGTGAAGTCGCGGTCATGCTGAAGCGACGGCAGCCCAGCCCGCACCTTCACGACGCGCGAGGGATCGATCTTCGCCGTGATAATGCCGACCCCTTCGCCGCCCTCCGCCATCACCTCGCCCCACGGATCGACGACCAGCGAGTGGCCATAGCTCTTGCGCCCGGCGGTGTGTTCACCGGTTTGCGCCGGCGCAAAGACGAAGGCGCCGTTCTCGATCGCCCGCGAACGCAGCAGCACCTCCCAATGCGCCTTGCCCGTCGGCACGGTGAAGACCGATGGCACCGACAGGAAATCCGCGCCAGCCTGCGCCAGCATCCGGTAAAGGTGCGGAAAGCGCACGTCATAGCACACGGTCATGCCAAGCTTGCCCCACGGCGTCTCGGCGATCACCGTGCGGTGCCCCGGGCGATAGGCATTGCTCTCGCGGATGCTTTCGCCGTTGGGCAGATCGATGTCGAATAGATGGATTTTATCGTACTTCGCAACGATCCCACCCGCGGCATCAAGCAGGAATGATCGATTGGCGAGCCGGGTCTCCCCCTCCGCAGCGCCGGGCTCACCCGAAGGGTCGATCACCAGCGAGCCGACCAATATCCAGGCGTCGGTCTCGCGCGCCAACTCACGCATTGCCGCGAGAAACGGATCGTCGCCTTCGCGTCGCGCCTTGTCGCGCCGCTTCTGCCCGCTTTCGATAAAATTGCTGGCTTCCGGCGTGACGATGAAATCGGCGCCGGCTTCGCGAGCGCGGCGGATTAGCTCCGAAACGACAGCGATATTGGGCTCCGGATCGGGCCCGGCGGTAAACTGGATGCAGGCGACGGTGAACTCCCCGCCCGCCATCAGCTTATTCCCAATTTGGGATCAAGTTCGCCGGCACGGTCGAGCGCGTAGATATCGTCGCAGCCGCCGACGTGCTCGCCATTGACAAAGATTTGCGGCACGGTGCGACCACCATGTGCGCGCGCAATCATCTCCGCGCGCCGCCCTGGCTCCTCGTCGAGGCTGATCTCGTGGTAGGTCACGCCCTTTCTTTCGAGAAGCGACTTGGCGCGTGCGCAATATGGGCACCACATCGTCGTGTAGATATCGACTTCGGCCATCTTTTTTCGTCCTGGACCTTTGCTATGCCACATATGGCGTGAAACCGCCCGTTCTGCAAACCGGAGGAAAGGCTTAGCTGCTTCCCGCGCGCAGCGCCCGCGCCAACACGAGCACGCCGACCGACGCTGCGCCCTCACGCCGCAGGATACGCGCGCATTCCTCGGCGGTGGCACCAGTCGTCAACACGTCATCGATCAGTACTACGCGTTTGCCCTCAACGCTGCGCCCGCGGCGCAGCGCGAAGGCACCTCGCACATTGCGCGCTCGTGCTGCCGGCCCCATCAGCCCTTGCGATGGAGTGCGGCGACGGCGCACCAGCCAATCCGCGCCCACTGGCGGCCCTCCGGCTGTACAGACTGCGTGCGCCAAGAGCGCCGCCTGGTTGAACCGGCGGCCGAACAGCCGTGTCCAGTGAAGGGGCACCGGAACAAGCAGATCGGCATCGACTAACACTTCGTTGTCGGCGCGACTCATCCATTGGCCAAATGCACCGCTGAGGTGTGTCTGGTCGCCGTGTTTCAGCATCAGCACGAGCCGTCGGCTATGCCGGTCGTAGCGGAACACGGAGCGGGCCCGATCCCAGCTCGGAGGGCGGCTGGCGCAAGCCCCGCAGACCGCGCCCTCACCCATCGGATGCGGGAACGGCAATCCGCATACCTCGCACCATGGTGGAGCAAAAAAGGTCATCGCCGACCAGCATTTCGGGCACAGCGCATTGACCTCATCGACCGTCGTACCGCAGGCAAGACAACGCGGCGGTAGGACGCCGTCAACGACAACGCGCGCCCAACGCCGCAACCGGGCCGAGAGAACGGCGGCTAGCTGCATGTTGCAATCATCGGACGGACTCCGCCGCCGTCAACCACCAATC
>DASYXG010000249.1:0-22253 GCA_035935235.1 Allostellaceae bacterium | reverse complement strand
TTTTCAGCCGAGCCGACACTTGCTCGCATAGCGGCCATAAGGTGCGCGCCAGCGCCTCCCCGTCGCTCTCGTCATGCGCGAAAGTGGTCTCGGCGGAGATTGATTTGGCGCGCGACGTCGCCTCGACCTGCCGCGAATCTTCACCGCGGGCGAGATGGGCGAGACGCAGGCCCATCTTGCCGTAACGCCGCGCCATCTCGCGGTCGTCGAGCGCACGCAATTGGCCGATCAGCGCGATGCCATCGGCGGCGAGGCGGCGTTGCATCGCCGCGCCGACGCCCCATAGGAGGCCGACTGGCTTGTCGGCGAGAAAGCTGTTCGCATCGCCGCGGCCGATCACCGCAAAGCCGCGCGGCTTGTCGAGGTCGGAGGCGATCTTGGCGAGGAACTTGTTGTAGCTGAGCCCGATAGAAGCGGTGACGCCGAGCGTCGCTTCGATCTTGCGCACCAGCGCGACCAACGCCTGGGCCGGCGACGTGCCGTTCACCGGCTGGGTGCCGGTGAGGTCGAGAAACGCCTCGTCGATCGATAGCGGCTCGACCAGCGGGGTCACTTGCCGCATCTCCGCCCGCACCGCGCGTCCCACCTCGCGGTACTTCGCCATATTGGGGCGGATGATCACGGCGTGCGGGCAAGCCGCCAGGGCCTTGAACATCGGCATCGCCGAGCGGACGCCATACAGCCGGGCGACATAGCAGCAGGCGAGCACCACGCCACGCTGACCGCCGCCGACAATAACCGGCTGGTTGGCAAGTTCGGGCCGGTCGCGCTTTTCGACCGTGGCGTAGAACGCGTCGCAATCGATATGGGCGATCGCCAGCGTATGGAGTTCGGCGTGCTCGACAACGCGCGGCGATCCGCAACTCGCGCAGCGGCCGGACTCGGACGGAGCTGCGGCGAGCGAACCGCATTCGCGGCACAGCGCGCTCACGGCGCCTCCTCCGGCTGCCACAGCCACGCGGCGCCGCGTACCCCGCTCGAATCGCCGTGGCGAGGCGGTAGCAGACGGGTGACGACCTCGTTGGAGAACACGTACCGCCCCCAGAGGCGCGGCACCGCGTCGTAAAGCTCGGCGATCGCCGATAAACCGCCGCCGAGCACGATCGCCTCGGGGTCGATGATGTTGATGACGCTCGCCAGCGCGCGGGCGAGCCGTTCGGCGTAGCGGTCGAGCGTGGCGCGGCTCTCCGGGTCGCCGGTAGTGGCGGCGGCGACGATATGCGGGGCGACCGCGGGGCTATTACCGTGTCGGCTATGGTCGGCGGCGAGGCCTGGCCCCGAGAGGAAGGTCTCGATGCAGCCCGATTGGCCGCAATAGCAACGCGGCCCCGGCAATTCCTCGGGGCGCGGCCAGGGCAGGGGGTTATGCCCCCATTCGCCGGCGATCGAATTGGCGCCGACGACGATCCTGCCATTGATGACGATTCCGCCGCCGACTCCGGTCCCAAGGATTACCCCAAAGACACTGTCGCTTCCGGCCGCCGAGCCATCGCTTGCTTCCGACAGCGCGAAGCAGTTGGCGTCATTGGCCAAGCGCACGGGGCGGTCCAGCGCCGCTTCAAGGTCGCGCCCAAGCGGCTTACCGATCAGCCAGGTGGAATTGGCGTTCTTGACGAGACCGGTGCGCGCCGCGAGCGTCCCGGGGATGCCGACGCCGACCGTCATTCCGGCGCCGATCGCCGCCTCGATCCCGCGCACCAGCCCGACAACCGCCTGGATGGTTTCGGCATAGTCGCCGGCCGGGGTCGCGACCCGGCGCCGCTCGTGGATGACGCCGCCGCTGTCGATGGCGGCGGCCTCGATCTTGGTGCCGCCGAGATCGACGCCGATGCGAAACCCTACGGTCATGAATGTCCGTCCATGGTCGCGCTTTGTTCTCTTTAATGACCGATTGGATCAAATCCTGCAATTAGGTTGCGTGAGATCGCCCGTCCTTACGAATTTTTAAACCCCCCGAGATAGAAATCCGCATTGGATCGTGGCGGGCTTTCCCCGTTCGACGCCACCGTGGGGTCAACGAACATGACGTTCGAAGCGATGAATGGCCGTAAAGGCTCTGGCGGAGAATGTTCGAAGAAGGTGCTGATTGTTGAGGATAATGACCTCAACATGAAGCTCTTCAACGATCTGCTGGAAGCGCACGGCTACAATACGCTGCAGACAAGCGACGGGGTCGAGGCCCTGAAGCTGGCGCGCCAGCATCGGCCCGATCTGATTCTCATGGACATTCAGCTTCCCGAGATTTCCGGACTTGAAGTCACCAAATGGCTCAAGGAAGACGACGATCTGCGCTCGATTCCTGTGATCGCGGTGACCGCGTTCGCCATGAAGGGCGATGAAGAGAAGATTCGTGGCGGCGGCTGTGAGGCGTATATCGCCAAGCCGATCTCGGTCGCCAGCTTCCTGCGCACGGTGGAGCGTTTCCTGGCGTGACCGCTATATCTCCCGCTGATCCTAAATCGGTTGAGCTGTCATGACCGCGCGCGTTCTCGTCGTCGACGACGTTGAGCTCAACGTCAAGCTGCTCGAGGCGAAGCTGTCGAGCGAGTATTTCCAGGTCATCCCGGCCTATAACGGGCCGACCGCGCTTGAGCTCGCCGAATCCGAATTGCCCGACATCATCCTTCTCGATGTGATGATGCCGCGTATGGACGGGTTTGAAGTGTGCCGCCGGCTGAAGGCCAACCCGCGCACGACCGATATTCCCGTCGTCATGGTGACCGCGCTCAGCGACATCGCCGACCGGCTGCGCGGCCTCGATGCCGGCGCCGACGATTTCCTGACCAAGCCAGTCAACGATATCGCGCTGTTTGCCCGCGTCCGCTCGCTGGTGCGCCTCAAGCGCATGATGGAAGAGCTGCGGCTGCGCGAAGAAATTTGCGGCCGCTTCGGCAGCCACGACGAGCGTGGCGACATCGCCGACGCCGTCACCCAGGCCGATATCGTGCTGGTCGAGCAGCAAGGCTTTGGCGCAGCGCGCATCGCCGACACGCTCGCCCCGATCGCCAAGTCGGTGCGCCAGGCCGCAAGTTGCGCCGAGGTGCAGGAGGTGTTGGACAGCAAGGCCGAGCTCATCATCCTCAGCCTGTCGCTGTCCGACGACGATCCGCTGCGCCTCGTCTCGCAGTGGCGCGCCAACGAGAATTTCCGCCAGCTGCCCATCCTGCTGCTGGCCGACGAAGGCGAATTGCCGCGGCTGGCGAAGGGGCTCGACCTCGGCGCCAACGACTACCTGATACGTCCGGTCGACCGGAACGAGCTGCTCGCGCGCGCCCGCAGCCAGGTGCGCCGCAAGCGGTTGCAGGACCGATTGCACGAGAACTACCGGCGCAGCTTGTCACTCGCGCTGACCGACGAGCTTACCGGTCTCTACAATCGTCGCTACGTCGTCGCGCATCTCGAAGAACTGTTGGTGCGGATGGCCAATGACGGCAACGTCAGCGACACCGCGCTGATGATGTTCGACGTCGACCACTTCAAGGCGGTCAACGACCAATTCGGTCATCCCGGCGGCGACGATGCGTTGCGTCAGCTGGCCGACCGAGCCCTGCGCGGCGTACGCAGCATCGACCTGGTTGCCCGGTTTGGCGGCGAGGAGTTCGTTGTCGTCATGCCCGAGACCGACCTCAAGGCGGCGATGATGGTGGCGGAGCGCCTGCGCCAATCGGTTGCGGCCGAGCCGTTCAATATCCATACCGCCGGCGAGCGGCAGCCGATCACGATCAGCCTCGGCGTCGCGGTCGCCGAGCCTGGCGATACCGTGGACACCCTATTGCAGCGTGCCGACGACGCGCTTTACGAAGCGAAGAATGGCGGGCGCAACAAAGTGGTTGCCCAGAAATCACCGCCCCCGGCGATGTCGTTCGCGGCGGCGTCCTGATGCGATAAGGGCCGCTTTTCGCGGCCCGGCGCTATTTGATCCGAGCTTCCTTGAAGACGACGTGCTTGCGCGCGACCGGATCGTATTTTTTCAGCTCGAGCTTCTCGGTCTTGGTCCGCGGGTTCTTTTTGGTCACGTAAAAGAAGCCGGTGTCGGCGCTGCTGACGAGCTTGATCTGGACGGTGTTGGTCTTGGCCATGGCCGGGACTCTCAGGATTTCAAGGAATTCGTGCCTGCGAAGATAGCGGGCGCCTCCACCCTGTCAAGGCATGGGCAGGCGGGACTTGCTGCGAATGCAGCGCCGGCGCGGCGGGATGGATCGCGCCGACCGCCTGGCTGTAGCGCGCCGGGTCGGTGAGCACGCGCTCGGCGATCTTGACATCGAGCGGCGGACTTTCGGTGCGTGCCGGGCAATTCTGCCGCAATTGCCGCCAGGCATTCTCGTCAAGCGAAGCGCGCGGCCGCGATACCGATACCGTGTCGGGCGACGCATCGGCGGCGCGGTGCAGCGCGGCGTCAAGCGCGCCGTCATTGTCGGAAAGCCCTGCGGTACACAGCGTCGGTACGACGCCGTGCGACTGGAGATAATAGCCCGACGGCGTCACCAGTCGCGCCCAGGTCAAGGTCAGCTCACCATCGTTCGGGAGGTGCATCACCGTCTGCACCGTGCCCTTGCCATAGGAGGAGCTGCCGATCACCACGGCGCGCCCGACATCCTGCAATGCCGCGGCGACGATTTCCGAAGCCGAGGCGGAGCCTCCATTGATCAGCACGACGACCGGAGTGTTGGGCACGGCAGCACGGCCGGTCGCGGCGAAATACTGGTGACTTGCCGGGTGCCGGCCGACCGTGGCGATGATCGGTCCCTTGGCGATGAACAGATCGGCGAGGCTTACCGCCTGGTCGAGCAACCCGCCCGGATTGCCGCGCAGATCGAGGACGATGCCGCCGAGGTGTCCGCCCGTCGCGCGCTCTTCATTGGCGATGCTTTCGGTCAGCAGCTGCGTCGTGCTCTGGTTGAAGCTGGCGATGCGGAAGACGGCGACATTGCCGTCGAGCGACGCGGTCACCGTCGGGGTGATGACCAACGTGCGTTCGATCTTATAGTCTCGGGTCCCGGGCACTCCCTCGCGCGCGATCGTCAGCGTGACGACGGAGGAAACCGGCCCGCGCAGCAGGTGGATGATCTCGGCGGCATGATGACCGGCGGTCGGCTGCCCGTCGATCGCGACGATACGGTCGCCGGCACGCAGCCCGGCGCGATCGGCCGGGCTCTGCTGGGACACCGACGTAATGCGGAAATCGTCGCTGCCGCTTTCGAGCGAGACGCCGATGCCGCCGAATCCGTCGCGCGCCGCGCGCTGCTCTCGCGCTTCGTCCGGAGGAGAATAGCGCGAGAACCGGTCGAGCGTCCCGGTCATGCCATCGAACACCGCCTTGTCGATCGCGTCTTCGGACATCGAGGCGACGTGTCCGGAGGCTTTCCTCGCGGCGGCGATGATCGCCGCGATGGTTTGCCCGGCGTCGGTGGCGCCGATCTCCGGCGGCACCGGGAAATGGGCGACGACGATGCCATCATGGGTCAGCGTCAGCTGGTCGCGATAGTTCGGGTCACCGCCGACCGTGACGCCCAGCCGCTCGTCCAGCTTCGCCAGATTCATCGCGCCGACCGTGACCAGTTTCTGCCCGGAGATCGGCTCGATATAGAGATCGGTAATCTGTTCGATGCCGCGGGCGAAGAGATGCCCGGTATCGACTTCGTTTCCCACCTCGGGGACGCCACCGCAGGCCACCAGCGCAGCGACGACGATGAGCGGGCCCAGCCCGCGGACAATCGACGCCAAGTGGATTTTCGATAGCGACCGCGCGCGATTCGGCAACCCCGACTTCCCCCATATCGCCAATCACGGCGGATCGCGGCCCGGCCCGGGCCGGCAGCGGCGCACAGTAGTTTTTCGCTCCGCCGCGATCAACAAGAGCGGTTGTGGGGCGGCGGATCGGCTCAGCGGCGACGCAACCGGGGTTGCCGGCGGCGCGGCGTCGGTTTGCGTGAGCGCGGCGCGGTGTCGTCGTCCAGGCGGAAAACGAGACGCCCGCCGATGGGGTCAGCCTCGATAAGCCGCACCGTCACCGCGTCGCCAAGCCCAAAGCTGCGGCGCCCATGCCGTGCGCTCAGCCGCTGTCGCTTGGGGTCGAAGCGATAGGGGCCGATCGGCAGATTGGAGAGCGGCAGCAGGCCGTCCGTGCCGCTCTCGGCCATCCGCACGAAGAGGCCGAAGCGGGCGACGCCGCTGACCCGGGCGGCAAACACCCCGCCGATCATCCCGGCGCAGAGCCGGACCCGGTAGCGGTCCAGCGCTGCCCGCTCTGCGGCGGTGGCACGGCGCTCGGTGGCCGAGATGTGCTCGGCGATCGCCGTCAGCTGTTCGCCCCGTGCGGTCGGCTCGCCCAAGAGCGCCCGGTGCACAAGCAGGTCCGCAAAACGGCGAATCGGCGAGGTGAAGTGCGCGTAGCGCCGCAGCGCCAGGCCGAAATGCCCGATATTGGCCGGGCTGTATGCGGCCTGGGCCTGGGCGCGGAGCACCAGGTCGTTGATCAATGCTGCCTCCGGCCGCCCGGCGGCGCGCGCCAGGATGCGATTGAACAGCTCGGGCCGCAGGGCCTGGCCCTTGGCGAGCGCGAGACCCGGCACGCCGAGATCGATGAGCGTTTGGCGCAAGCCATCGAGGCGCTCCGGATCGGGAGCGTCGTGGACGCGGTAGACGCAAGGCCGCCGCTTCGCTTCCAGCTCCTCGGCGGCGGCGACATTGGCGAGGATCATGAATTCCTCGATCAGTTTATGGCTATCGAGCCGGGGGCGCGGCTCGACCGCGACCGGCTGCTTATGGGCGTCGAGCACCACCTTGTACTCGACGAGGTCGAGCGCCAGCGCGCCGCGCGCTACGCGCACCCGGTCGAGCGCTGCCCAGGCGTCATAGAGCGCGTCGAGCCGGTTTTTCTCGATCCCGAGCCTTTGAGGGCCGTCGCGCGCGGCCTGGACGTCGTCATAGGTCAGCCGCGCCGCCGATCGCATGATCGCGCGCTCGAAGCGATGGCGGAGCTTGCGACCCTGTGCGTCGATCCACAGATGCGCCGCGAGGCAGGCGCGATCCTCGCCGGGCACCAGCGAGCACAGCCCGTTCGATAGCGCTTCGGGCAGCATCGGCACGACCCGATCGGGGAAATAGACCGAGTTGCCGCGCAGCTCGGCCTCGCGGTCGAGCGCACTACCCGGGGTGACGTAATGGGCGACATCGGCGATAGCGACGACGAGGTGCCAGCCGGCGCGATTCTCCGGATCCGGGTCGGGCTCGGCCCAGACCGCGTCGTCGAAATCGCGCGCGTCGCTGCCGTCGATCGTCACCAGCGCGAGATTGCGCAGATCGGCGCGACCGCCGGCAGTGGGCGGCGCCGCCGTTTTGGCCTCAGCCAAGGCGGCTGCGGGAAACTCGGTCGGGATGTCGAACTCGGCGATCGATAGCAGGCTGATCGCGCCCGGTGCGTCCGGCTTTCCCAGGTGCTCGACGATCCTGACGCGGGGCGGTCCGTAACGCCGGGTGGGCAGCAGTTCGGCGGCGACCAGCTCGCCGTCGGCGGCGCCGCCGGCATGGGCCAGGTCGACAAAATATTCGTTGCGGTCCCGGCGGTCGGCCGGCACCACCCGTCCACCGTCATGGATGCGGTGGAAGACGCCGACGACGCGGTCTAGCTGCTCGTCGGGCGGCTCGATGGGGCTCGTCTCGCTGGCGGCGCCTTGGCGGCGCCGTTGCGTTTCGCCTTGCGGGCGGGTTTGCGCGTGGTGGCGCCATTTGAAGCGCGGGCTCGCCGTGGCGTCTTGCCTTTGGCTTTTTGGGCTGCGAGCAGCGGTAATGCCTCGGCCAGGGTGAAGCTGTCGGCGTTGGCGGCCTTGGGCAGCGATGCGTAAAGGCCGTCATGCGACACGTAAGGCCCATAGCGGCCCTTATAGAGGCCGATCGTGCCGCCTTCGGGATGCGGGCCGAGTTCGCGAATCAATTGCGGTCCGCGACGCCCGCCGCTCTTTGCCTCGGCCAGCACCGTCACCGCGCGGTTGAGGCCGATATTGAGGACGTCATCGTCGGCGCCGAGCGAGGCAAAGTTGCTGCCCAGCTTGAGATAGGGGCCGAAACGGCCGATCCCGGCGCTGATCGGCTCGCCGGTCTCGGGATGGCGGCCGATCTCGCGCGGCAACGCCAACAGCTTGATGGCGATATCGAGAGTGACGCTTTCGGGCTCGGTTCCTTTCGGCAGCGAGACCCGCTTTGGCTTGTCGCCGTTGGCGCCGCCGAGCTGGATGTAATTCCCGTACGGGCCTTTCTTGACTGCCACCGGCAGCCCGCTCGCCGGGTCGACGCCGAGCTCCAGGTCGGGGGTGGCGGCGGGCTTGTCCTCGCCGTTCTCTTCCATTCCGAGAGCCCGGGTGTAGCGGCAATTGGGATAGTTCGAGCAGCCGATGAACGCGCCGAAGCGGCCGAGCTTAAGCGATAGTTTCCCGCCCTCGCAGACCGGGCAGCGGCGCGGCTCGCGGCCGGAGCCGTCATCCGGGAAGAAATGCCGGCCCAAGCCCTCGTCGAGCGCGGTCAGCACCTGTCCGATCGTCAGGTCCTTGGTGCCGTCGACCGCGCCGGAGAACTCGCGCCAGAAATTGCGCAGCACCTCCTTCCAATCGATCCGCCCGCCGGAAATATCGTCGAGCTGGTTTTCGAGGTCGGCGGTAAAATTGTATTCGATGTAGCGCTCGAAAAAGCTGGTGAGGAAGGCGGTGACCAGCCGGCCGCGGTCCTCGGGAACGAAGCGTCGCTTGTCGAGCCGGACGTAGTCGCGGTCCTGCAGGACCTGGATGATCGAGGCGTAGGTCGAGGGCCGGCCGATGCCGAGTTCCTCGAGCTTCTTGACGAGGCTCGCCTCGCTATAGCGTGGCGGAGGCTGGGTGAAATGCTGGCTCGGGGTCACCGCGCCGCGGCCAAGCCGCTCCCTTTCCTTCATCGCCGGCAAACGCCGGTTCTCTTCGTCCTCGGCCGCGTCGTCCTGATCTTCCTGGTAGAGCTTGAGGAAACCGTCGAAGACGAGGGTCGAGCCGGTCGCGTGCAGGCCCACTTTGCCGCTCGGGTCGGCGATATCGACGCCGACCTGATCGAGCACCGCCGACTCCATCTGGCTCGCGACGGTGCGCTTCCAGATCAGGTCGTAAAGCCGGCGGTGGTCGTTATCGAGATGGCGGGCGACGTCGGCAGGCTTGCGCGCGAGGTCGGTCGGGCGGATCGCCTCGTGCGCCTCCTGCGCGTTCTTCGCCGGGCTGCGGTAGACACGAGGGCTTTTGGGCACATAGCGGTCGCCGTATTCGCTGGCGATCAGGCTGCGGGCGGCGCCGATCGCCTCACCGGCGATGGCGACGCCGTCGGTGCGCATATAAGTGATCAGCCCGACCGTTTCGCCGCCGAGATCGACGCCCTCATAGAGCTGCTGTGCCAGGCGCATCGTCCGGCTGGCGCCGAAACCCAGCTTGCGCGAGGCCTCCTGCTGCAGGGTCGAGGTGGTGAACGGCGGGAACGGATTCCTGCGGCTCTGGCGCCGTTCGATCGAAGTGACGTTGAAGCCGGGAGCGGCAAGGATCGTCGCAGCGGCGGCCTTGGCCTTGGCTTCGCTGTCGATGTCGTAGCGGTCGAGCCGCTTGCCGTCGAGACGGCTGAGCCGCGCCGTGAAACGCTCACCGGCTTCAGTGGTGAACTCGACCTCGAGCGTCCAGTATTCGCGCGCCTTGAACGCCTCGATCTCGGCTTCGCGCTCGCAGATGAGGCGCAGCGCCACCGACTGGACGCGCCCGGCCGAACGGCTGCCGGGCAGCTTGCGCCACAGCACCGGCGACAAGGTAAAACCGACCAGATAATCGAGCGCTCGCCGCGCCAGATAGGCGTCGACCAACTCGATATCGATCTCGCGCGGCTTGCGGAACGCCTCGATTACGGCGTTGCGCGTCACCTCATTGAAGACGACGCGCTTGACGTCGACATCCTTGAGCGCGCGCCGAGACCTCAGGACTTCCTGGATATGCCAGGAAATCGCCTCGCCTTCGCGGTCGGGGTCGGTAGCGAGATAGAGCCGGTCGGCGCCGCGCACCGCTGCCGCCATCGCCTTGACGTGCTTTTCCGATTTGCCGTCGACCGCCCATGACATCGCGAAATCGGAATCGGGCAACACCGACCCGTCCTTGGCCGGAAGATCGCGAACATGGCCGTAGCTGGCCACGACCTTGTAGTCGCGACCGAGATACTTGTTGATGGTCTTCGCTTTAGCCGGCGATTCGACGATGACGACGTTCATGAACCCGTTCGAACAGGTGAGGTGCTGAACCGCTCCCTAGCGGCGCGACACGCGGTTGCCGGGATGACGCTCGATGCGCCCCGCAAGTTCCAATTCGAGCAACAAGGTAGCGACCGCGGCGGCTGACAATTGGCACTGGCGCACCACTTCGTCAACCGCGACGGGCGTCGGGCTGAGGATTTCCCAGACCAGATCGAGCCCTGAATCATCGTCCGCCGATACCGGCTTGGGCGCGGCTGAGGGCGCCGTCAGCGACAGTTCGCGCTCGGCGCGGGGTCGGCTTGGGGGCACGAAGGGAGCGCCGCGCAACAGCGGCCCGAGCTGGGAGACGACATCGGCGGCATTCTCGGTCAAGGTGGCGCCGTTGCGCAGCAAATCGTTGCCGCCGCGGCAGCGCGGGTCGAGCGGTGAGCCGGGCACGGCAAAGACCTCGCGCCCTTGTTCGAGCGCGAACCGAGCGGTAATCAGCGACCCCGATTTCGCTGCCGCCTCGACCACGACCACCCCCAGCGCCATGCCGGAGATGATACGGTTGCGGCGCGGGAAATGCCGCGCTTGCGGCTCGGTGCCGAGCGGCAGTTCGGCCACCACCGCGCCCTGCGCCGCCAGCGCCTGATAGAGGCCGCGATTCTCTTCCGGGTAGACGATGTCGACGCCGCCGGCGACGACCGCGATCGAGCCGGTCGCCAGCGCGCCGGCATGCGCCGCCGCGTCGATGCCGCGGGCCATGCCGGAGGCGACGACAATGCCTTCCTCGCCAAGGCCCGCGGCGATGTCTTGGGCGAGGCGCCTGCCGTTGGCCGAGGCGTTGCGTGCGCCCACCACCGCGACGATCGGCGCGGCGAGAAATTCGGCTTGCCCAAGCAGGGTCAGCACCGGCGGCGCGTCCTCGACCGCTTCGAGCGGCCTCGGGTAAAGCGGCTCGCCCCAGCACAGGACGCGCGCGCCGATACGGTCGAGCGCCGCCAGTTCCTGTTCGGCGGCGGCGCGTGTCGCCACCGTCACGTCACGCCGGCCGAGCCGGGGCACGGCGTCAAGTGCCGCGCGCGCCGAGCCGAAACGGCGCAGCAGCGCATAGAAGGTGACCGGCCCGATCGTCTCGGTGCGCGCGAGACGCAGCCAATCGAGGCGTTCCTGGGGGTTGAGCTCGCGTGCGGCCAGGGCCGGTCTCAGCTCTTCTTCAACGAGATGCGGCTCTCGGTCCCGGCGATCAGGCGGCGGATGTTCTCGTGATGCCTGACAATGACAACGAGCGCGATTGCTGCGATCAACAACGTACGCCGTGTATCGACGACAAAGCCGGCACAGGCTACCGCCACCACCGTGGCTACCAGCGCGGCAAGCGACGAGTAGCGGGTGAGGGCCGCCACCGCGAGCCAAACTGCGAACCCGAGCACCGCGACTGGCCAGGCGATCGCGATCACCACGCCGAACGCGGTCGCCAACCCCTTGCCGCCGCGAAAGCCGAGCCAAACCGGAAACATGTGACCGAGCACCACCGCCGCGCTGGCGGCGAGCATTGGGTCGACGCCCCACCGCGCCCCGATCAGCGCCGCCGCGCTACCCTTTGCCGCATCGAGCAACAACGTGAGGGCCGCCAGGCCCTTGTTGCCGGTGCGCAGCACGTTGGTCGCGCCGATATTACCTGAGCCGATCTGGCGCACATCGCCAAGACCGGCGAGCCGGGTCAGGATCAGCCCGAACGGGATCGAACCCAGTAGATAGCCGATCGCAATGGCCCAAATTATCGGCATATCAGGCGCCCGGCTCCAGCCGGAGGCGGGGCCGCCGCTCGCTCCCCAAGCCGCGACGTTTCACGATCATATCGCTCGCCTGATAGCATCGTTGCGGCAATGGAAAAAGGACGATGACCCGCAAACCGGACCGGATGACGGTGGAACGCGACTGAACATGTCAATCTTCCTCAACATCGTGAGCGCGGTGCTGATCCTGCCGCTCGTTGCCTTTTCCCTGTTCATTCTCTCCGTTGACATGGTCAGCGGCCGGCCAGCTGGCCATTGGTTCGGCAAGATGCTCGACATTCTGCTTTGGCTGCTGCCGGACCCCGACAACCCGGTCAGTGTCGTGATTGGCCTCTTGGCCATGGTCCTGTTCCTGGCCGGTCTTGTCTATCTGACGATCCGCTTCGTCTTTGTGTACCCGCTGATCATGCTAGTGCTCGGCGTGCTGACATTGGCTTTACGACCCTGGATGCCAGCGCGCCGCCCACCGCTGACGATCTACTCTTGTGGGCCGGCGGGCTGGGCATTCTGGCAAGCGCGGTACAACTGAAACGCTCGCTCTTTCCGCGCGCCCGCCAGGCCTGAGGCGTTATGCGGCGCGCTCGAAGATGGTGCGACCGTCGACGATGGTGCGTTCGACCCGGCCTTGCACAGGCCGCCCATCGAACGGTGCGTTCTTCGACTTCGAGCGGAATCTGTCCGTCTCGATGCGGAATTTGGCATCGGGATCGAAGATCGCGAGATCGGCCGGTGCACCTACCGCCAGCCGCCCGACCCCAAGGCCGAGGATGCGCGCCGGCGCGATCGTCAGCTTATGCAGCACCTCCACCAGGCGGAGGTGCAGCGTGTGGTGCAGCTCCAGCGACAGCGGCAGCAGCGTCTCCAGTCCGACGATGCCGTAACTCGCCGACGAGAACGGCAGCCGTTTGGAATCTTGGTCCCACGGCGAATGGTCGCTGGCGATCGCGTCGATCGTGCCGTCGGCAAGCCCCGCGACGACCGCTTGGCGGTCGCTTTCGCCGCGCAGCGGCGGCGACAATTTGGCGAAGGTGCGGTAGTCGCCGACCGCAGTCTCGTTGAGCGCGAAATAGGGCGGGGCGGTGTCGCAGGTCACCGGCAGCCCGTCGGCCTTGGCGCCGCGGATCGCCTCGATCGCCGCCGCGGTCGAGACATGCGCCACGTGATAGCGCGCGCCGGTGATCGCGACGAGGCGCAAATCGCGCTCGACCATGATGACTTCGGCCGCGGGATTGATGCCAGCCAAGCCCAGCCGGGTCGCGACCTCGCCCTCGTTGACCTCGCCGGCATGGCCGAGGCTCGGCTCTTCCGGGTGCTGGATCACCAGCTGGTCGAAGGTACGCGCGTAAGCGAGCACGCGGCGCATCACCAGCGCGTCGGCGATGGCCTTGACCCCGTCGGTGAAGCCGAGCGCGCCATTGGCGGCGAGCAGGCCGATCTCGGTCAGCTCCTTGCCCGCCATTCCTTTCGTCGCGGCGGCGTAGGTGTGGACCTTGGTCAGTCTCACCTCGCGGGCGCGGCGGGCGAGGAACTCGACCACCGAAACGTCGTCGACCGGCGGCTCGGTATTGGGCAGCGTCACCATCGTCGTGACTCCGCCGGCGGCCGCGGCGCGACTACCACTCTCGATCGATTCGATGTGCTCGGCGCCGGGCTCGCGCAATTGCACGCGCATGTCGACGAGGCCCGGCGCCAGGCAAAGCCCGCTGACATCGACGATCTCGATATCGGCGCCGAGCCCGTCCTTGCCAAGATTGAGGCCGATCCCGGCGATGCGGTCGTCCTCGACCATCAGGTCGCCGGTGGCGTCGCGCCCGCTTTCGGGGTCGATCAGGCGGGCATTGCGGAACAGGCGGCGCAATCCGGGCATCGGCCTTGCCCTACTTGATCGGCGGGTTGTTGCCGGTATTGCCCGCCATGATCTCGAGGCAGGCCATGCGCACCGCGACCCCCATCTCGACCTGCTGACGGATCAGGCTGCGGTCGATGTCGTCGGCGACGGTGCTGCCGATCTCGACGCCGCGGTTCATCGGCCCGGGATGCATGATCAGCGCGTCGGGCTTCGCCGCCTTGAGCTTGTCCTCGTCAAGGCCGAAGAAATGGAAATATTCGCGGGTGGAGGGCACGAACGAGCCGTGCATCCGCTCGCTCTGCAACCGCAGCATCATCACGATGTCGACGTCCGCGAGACCCGCTTCCATGTCGTGGAACACTTCGACCCCGAGATGCTCGACCTGCGCTGGCAACAGGGTGCGCGGCGCCACCACCCGCACCCGCGCGCCCATCGCGTTGAGCAGCGCGATATTGGAGCGCGCGACCCGGCTGTGCAGCACGTCGCCGCAGATCGCCACGGTGAGCCCGCCAAGCTTCCCCTTGCGGCGGCGGATGGTCAGCGCATCGAGCAGCGCCTGGGTTGGGTGCTCGTGGCTGCCGTCGCCGGCGTTGATGACGGCGCAATCGACCTTTTCCGACAGCAGCTGCACCGCGCCCGATTCGGGATGCCGCACCACCAGCACGTCGGGGTGCATCGCATTCAGGGTCATCGCCGTGTCGATCAGGGTCTCACCCTTGCGCATCGACGAGACCGCTACGGCCATGTTGATGACGTCGGCGCCGAGCCGCTTGCCGGCGACCTCGAACGAGGTGCGGGTGCGGGTCGAGTTCTCGAAAAAGCAGTTGATCAGCGTGCGTCCACGCAGCGTCGCTTTTTTCTTTTCCGTCTCGCGGTTCATGTCGACGTAGCCATCGGCGAGGTCGAGGACATAGGTAATGTCCTCGGGCGTCAGACCTTCGATGCCCAAGAGATGCCGGTGCCGGTAGGCATGGGAATCCATAAGCCCGGAACTATAAGGAGGGGTGGGGGATGCAGCAAGGGCGCGAAGGCGCGATGGGCTTCGCTTAAATGCGCGGACGCTCGGGCCCGGACAGCGGGGCTGTGTTGCCTGGCGTCTTGAAGGCATCGCCACAAGGTTTAGATATTGTCTTGCGCAATTACCCATGCGGCGCGGTGTTTCGACGGTCATCGCGCGCGTTCAATCAAGGCCCTTCGAGACGATGAAGAAACTTATCCCGGCGCTCGCGCTGATGAGCGCAATCGCGGGGTTCGCGCCAGCGGGCTTCGCCGCCGCTCCGGTTCCCGAATTCACCGGCGGCGTGGTGCCGAGCCTGGCGCCGATGCTGGCGAACGTCACCCCCGGTGTCGTCAACATCGCGGTCAAGGGCCGGGTGCGCGAACAGAACCCGCTGTTGCAAGACCCGTTTTTCCGGCGCTTTTTCAATCTCCCTCAGGGCCAGCAATACCAGGAACGGGAGACACAGGCGGCCGGCTCCGGGGTGATTGTGGACGCCCAGGCCGGGTACGTGCTGACCAATGCGCATGTTGTCGAGAACGCGACCAGCATCACGGTCACGACCAAGGACAACCGCAAATACCCGGCCAAGCTGGTCGGCCGCGACGCCGATACCGATGTCGCGGTGCTGAAGATCGAGCCCGGCCATCTGACGGCGGTGCCGATCGGCGATTCCGACAAGTTGCTGGTCGGCGATTTTGTTGTCGCCATCGGCAACCCGTTCGAGTTGGGGCAGACGGTGACCTCGGGCATCGTCAGCGCCTTGGGGCGCAGCGGCCTCGGCATCGAGGGCTATGAGGATTTCATCCAAACCGACGCGTCGATCAATCCCGGCAATTCCGGCGGGGCGCTGGTCGATCTGCGCGGACAGCTGGTCGGCATCAACACCGCCATCGTCGCGCCGGGCGGCGGCAATGTCGGGATCGGCTTCGCGCTGCCGATTAATATGGCGCGCCGGGTGATGGATCAGCTGATCCAGTACGGCGAGGTGAAGCGCGGCCGGATCGGCGTGTCGATCCAGGACCTCACTCCCGACCTGGCGCAGGCGATGAACACCACCCGCACTAACGGCGCGGTGATCGCTCAGGTCGAGCCGGGCTCGGCGGCCGATCACGCCGGGCTCAAGAGCGGCGATTTGGTGGTCTCGGCCAATGGCGCGCCGGTGCGCGATGGGTCTCAGCTGCGCAACACGATCGGCCTCAGCCGCATCGGCGATTTGGTGAAGCTGGTTATCGAGCGCGGCGGCAGCGAGCGCTCCGTCGAGGTGAAGGTGGAAGCGGCGGCGAATGCGTCCGGCAAGTCCGGAAAGATAGCGCCGGAGCGCTGATCGTCGTCGATGGCAACGCAAACCCCCTATGAGGTGCTCGGCGTCAAACCGGACGCGAGCGCCGACGACATCCGCAAGGCTTTCCGCAAGCTGGCGAAGGAGCTGCACCCGGACATCAATCCGGGCAAGCCCGAGGCCGAGATGCGGTTCAAGCAGGTAACCGCGGCGCACGATCTGCTCTCCGATCCCGAAAAGCGGGCGCGCTACGACCGCGGCGAGATCGACGAAAGCGGGGCGGAGCGACCGCGTTATTCGTACCGCCCCCATGCCGAAGGCGCGCAAGGCTGGAAATATCAGCCGCATGGCGAGATGAACCCGGAAGACCTCGAGGACATCCTGTCGATGTTCGGGGGCATGGGTATGGGCGGCGCCAGAACCCGGCGTGGCCCGGGCGAAGGTTTCGCGATGCCGGGCGGCGACCGGCTCTACACGCTGACCGTTGATTTCGTCGAGGCGGCCGCTGGCGGCAAGAAACGCCTGTCGTTGTCGCCCGACACCTGGCTCGATGTGACCATTCCGCCCGGTATCGAGGAAGGCCAGGTGCTGCGCCTCAAGGGCAAGGGCGGCGAGGGGATCGGCGGCGCTCCGCCGGGCGATGCGCTGATCGAGATCCATGTTGCCCCGCATCAGCATTTTCGCCGCGACGGCGACAACATCCTCCTTGACCTGCCGGTGACCGTCGCCGAAGCGGTGCTGGGGGCGCGGGTCACCGTGCCGACGGTGAGCGGACCGGTGGCGATGACGATCCCCAAGGGCTCGGATAGCGGGACCCAGCTCCGCCTGCGCGGCAAGGGCATTCAGCGCCGCGGCGGCGCGGCAGGCGACCAGATCGTTACCTTGAAGGTGGTGATCGGCGACAGCAGCGATCCCGAGCTGGCCGCGTTCCTCGAAACCTGGGCCGAAAAGCACAAGACCGACCCGCGGCGGGGGATGAGCTGATGATCGGCTTCGACGAGGTCCTCGTCCGCTACCGCGGCCTCGAGCGGCGCGAGCTCATTCGCTGGGTCGAGGAGCGTTGGGTCCTGCCGGAGCGGCACGCCGAGAATTGGGTGTTTCACGAAGTCGATGTCGCGCGGATCGAGCTGATCCTGGAAATCCGCCGCGATTTCGCGGTCGACGACGAGGCTATGCCGCTGGTGCTGAGCCTCTTGGATCAGGTCTATTCGCTGCGCCGGCAGATGCGGCGGCTGTGCGACGCGGTCACGGCGCAGCCCGAGGACATCCAGGCGGCGATCCGGCAGGCCTTGCCGAAATCGGCCGGCGGCGACCGCTCTTAAGCAAACGTCCCGCGCAGGATGTCGCGCGCCGCCTCGGTGCCGTCGAGCGCGCGCAGGTGCCGGCGCTTGATCTTCCAGCCTTTGTCGGTGCGCACGAACTCCCAGCGGTTGGCCGAGACGCGATGGACGTGGAAGCCGCGCGTCTTGCCGTGATTGGGCACGTCGAACTCGGGACCGACCCGGTCGGGCACGAGGATCTGCAGATAGGAGATCGCGAACGCGGTATCGCCGGTAATCCGCACATACGGCAACCCGGCAAAATGGGCGAGGCCCTGCTCGATCGCGCGGCGATGCTCGGGATTGGCCATCCCGCCGGCGGTCGCGTGCTGCCGGACCGGGCCGCCAAACTCGGCGCCGCGGTCGAATTCGCCGTCCTCGGTCCATGCCCGCTCGACATGGTCGCGGACCCCGGTATCGGCGCTCGGCGGGTGGCTCGCGATCAGATTGTAGATTTCGAGGCGATCCTCGATCTCGCGGATGCGGTCTTCGAGCGTCCCCGCCATCGCTGCCTCCTTCTTCATGTAGATTCCGCATACTGCGGAATGCGGCTGGCGCCGTAGGGAGCGCGGAGGCGCTCCCGCACTTGATAACGCTTACACCTGTTGCGCCCGTGCCCGGGCGCCGCGCTCGATCGCGGCGGCGATCAGCCGGTCGAGTTCGAACCGATCACGGATCAGCTCGAGCAGCTGCAATTCCTCCTGGGTCGCCGAACCATCGACCGCGACAAGGTCGCAGGCGATGGCATAGGCGGTTTCACGCAGTCGCTGGGGCAGCGCGGCCTTGATCGCGTCGAGCGTCGCGTCGAGCCCGTCCTCGCGTGCCAGCAGCTCGGCGCAATCGTTGAGGTGTCCCGGGAGTTTCTCGCGGTTAAAGCCGTGGAATACCGGCCAATGACCGACGATGTCGCCGATCATCGTCACTTCGTCCGGCGGCAGCCTGCTCTCGGCGCCGGTGACGATGACCATCGTGTAGATGAGCGCGCCGTGCGGGTCGAGCATGGTCGATTCCTTTGTTTTCATGCGGCGGACAGACCAAACCGCTGGGCGCGCTGTCAAGCGCTAACCGCGAGGAAGCGGGCGGTCAGATCGATCGCCTCGGTCAGTGGCACCCGGCTCACCGGGACGCCTTCGGGGAACGCCGCCAGCAGGCGCGACGGCAATTGCCGGTCGAGCACGACAAAGACGCCGCGGTCGTCGGCGCGCCTGATCAGCCGGCCGTAAGCCTGGCGCAAGCGCAGCCGCGCGATGTGGTCCTCGTAGCTGGCGCCGCCAAACACCGGTTTGCGGGCGCGGTGGAGGATGCCGGGGCGCGGCCACGGCACCCGATCGAAGACGATGAGGCGCAGCGACCGGCCGGGCACATCGACCCCGTCCCTGACCGCGTCGGTGCCGAGCAGGCAGGAATTCTCCTCGGCGCGGAAGATGTCGACGAGGGTCGCCGGCGACATCGCATCGACATGCTGGGCGAGCAGCAGCAAGCCGTTGCCCTCCAGCACCGGGGCGATGCGTTCGTGCACCGCCTTCAGCCGGGTGATCGCGGTGAACAGGCCGAGCGCGCCGCCTTTCGCGGCCTGCATCAGCGCCGCGAAGCCGGCGGCGACTTGGCCGATATCGTCGCGTGGGATGTCGTTTACGATGAGGATGCGGGTCTGCGCCGGATAGTCAAAGGGCGAGGCGATGCGGGCCGGCCGCGGGCTCGCCGTCAGATGGCGCAAGCCGCTCGCCGCCTCGGCGAGGTTCCAGGCGAGCGTCGGGTCGGCCTCGCCGTCGGTCAGGGTCGCCGAGGTGACGACAATGCCGTGCGCCGGTTGGGCGACGTGATGGACAAAGGGAATGCCGGGATCAACCCAGTTGCGGTTGACCGCGATGTCGATCTCGTTGCCGTCGAACCGCTCCAACGCCAGCCACTCGACGCTTTCCGGCTGGGCCGCCTCGCCAAGATCGCGGAGCAGCGCCGTCCATGACCCAAGCAGCACGCCGCCGCGACGCTCGATGCCGCGGATCGCCGCATCGAGCCGCTGCCGGGTGGTGGGATCGGGCGGGTTTTCGGGGTCCTCGAGCTGCTTCTTCAGCAGAGCCGCGAGCCGGCCCATCGCGATCGCGAGCCGGTCGAGTCCCTCTGCCAGCCGCATCGCGCCGTCGACAAGGCCCTCGACGGGCGGTCGCGCCTCGGCTTCGAGGCCATAGCCGCCATCGGCGCCGGTGGCGCGGGCCAAGACCTGCTGCCGCACCAGCGCCAGGAAGCTCTCGAAGCCGGGCAGCGGCGCTCCTTCGGCGATGCGCTGATGCCAACCGTCGGCGGGGAGGATGCGCGCCGCGACCAGCGCCTCGACCAGGAGCTTGTGGCCATCCTCGTCCACCTCGATCAGGTCGCCGATGCGACGCTGCAAGCCGCGAGCGCGCGAGCGCGTCGCCTCGGCGCCGAGGAGCCATCGCCGCAATTCGCGGCCCTCGCGCCCCGACAGCCGCACCGAGAATGCGGAATCCGCCGCTTCCAGCAGGTGATGGCCCTCGTCGAAGACATAGCGGCTCGGCACCGTGCCGTCGTCGAGTCCGCCCAAGGCCGCCTGCGCCATGACCAGCGCATGGTTGGCGACGACGAGGCGGGCATGGCGCGCCGCACGCACGTTCTTCTCGACGAAGCATTTCTTGAAATGCTGGCAGGCCGAATGGACGCATTCGCCGCGCCGGTCGGCGAGCGCGGCGATGCGATAGCCGCCGATCAGTTCGCTGAGCCAGCCGGGGAAGTCGCCGGCGACGAGATCGCCGGCCTCCGTGGCCAAGATCCAGCGCGCGATCAAGGCGAGCGGCGCCGAGGGCTGGGCCCGCGCCATCGTCGCCCTCACCGCATCCTCGTAATTCAGCAGGCAGAGGAAATTTTCGCGCCCCTTGCGGATCACGACGCGCCGCCGCTTCTGCACCGGCTCGGGGTAGAGCCGGTCGAGTTCGCCGGCGATCTGGGCCTGAAGGTTGCGGGTATAGGTCGAGATCCACACCGTGCCCCGGTTCTTCTCGGCCCACAGGCTCGCCGGCGCGATATATCCCAAGGTCTTGCCGACCCCGGTACCGGCTTCGGCGAGCACCGCCTGCGGCTGGTCCGGGTATTCGCGCGGCAGGAAGGCGCCAGCGACGGCGGCGGCGTAGTCGGCCTGCTCGGGCCGCTTCTCGGCATTGTCGCCGAGAAGCTCGGCGAGCCGGCCGCGTGCCTCCTCGGCGCTCACCGGCTGGTTGCCCGGTTGCGGCGGCGGTGCGCGCTCCTGCCATTCTTCGAGCGCCTGCCAGGCGCGCAGACCCGCCGCCCGGCGCAGCGCCGTCGGATCGGCGGGCGGCAATGCGGCGAGCGCCGCCGGGCCCCAGGCCCAGCCCGCTCTATCGGCGATCTCGGCGATGGCGCGGGCGTTGGGGTCGGTCTCCTGCCCCAGCTCCTGCAACAGGGCGCGCGCCACGGTGGTCAGCGTGACGCAGGCCTCGGCCATGCTTTCGGGCGCTTGGAGCCCTAGCGCTACCGCCAGTCCGCGCGGCGTCGGCACGCAGAACCGCGCCGGTCGCACGAAGGCGAACAGCTCCAACAGGTCGAGCGCGGCGAAGCCGGGCACGTCGAGCCGACGCGCGATGGCGCGCGCGTGGCACACCATCGCCGTCTCGGTTTCCAGCCGGTGTCTTGCCTCATCGACCGACAGCGCCTCGATCTCGCCATCGGGTGACAGCCACACCACCTCGCGGAACCCGGCGACCAGGGTCGCCGTTCGCGGCACTAAGACACGCCGGACCGCGGTTTCGCCGCTAAGCTCTGTCGGGTAGGCTGACGCCATGACCCAGTTGTTGTAACAGCCGCGAGCGAAAACAACAAGTTAGCGCGGCAACCCTGGATATCGGACCGCACTGATATTAAAGGGCTTTCTGGCGCAGTGGCAAACCGCCCTGCGCCGGCGCCTGCGATTTTTGTCGCGGAATCCGTCCGCATCTCCAAAACAGCGAGTGTCCTGTTCGACCTCATCAACAGGGCGCTCACCGATGACGATCTTCATCGCGCGTCAGGCCTCGTATGGGAGGCCCTGGGGCAAGACAAGATCAACGACGATGAAGCAACCTATCTCTCAGAGAGCATCGAGCGGCGCCGGCCGTCACGACAGGCCATCGCGCCGATAGGCGGCGCGCTTCGCGGCCGCATTACGCGGTTTTTTCCCCGGCGGCCGCAGCGTTCGCATGATCGCGACGCATCGCGTCAGCGGCGCCGCGAGCTTGGTGGGTCGAGTGCGCTCCCCGCCGAGCTTCGCCGCCACTACACTGAAGGCCAGCGCTCCGCGCTCTGCGTCATCGCCGGCGAGGTCAAGCGCCAAGGCATCTGCGATTTGCCGATTGACGCGATCGCGGCGCGTGCCGGGTGCTGCCGCACCACTGTCCAGAACGCGATGCGCATTGCGCGGTCTCTCAGTCACCTCAAGGTCACGGAGCGGCCGCGCCGTGGTCAAAAACACTTACCCAACATCATTGAGATCGCCAACGCCGAGTGGTTCGCATGGACCAAGCGCGCACCATCGCCAGCCCGTGGGATAGGGTTCAAAACGATCACGAAATTGCACCCCACGAAGAGCGTAGATCAAAAAAAGCAAGAAGATGCCTTCGAGGCGGAGCGGTTTCGTTGGGCTCGACCTCCCTGGTCGGGCCGGTCGCGAACTGAGCCGAGGCGCTCGGCATGAGCGACCCTTACTACCAGACCAAGAAATGGCGTCGTCTCAGAAAGGCGAGGCTCAGGCTCGACCATTTTACATGCGTCGTCCCC
>DASYXG010000248.1:0-16242 GCA_035935235.1 Allostellaceae bacterium | reverse complement strand
ACCATGTCGCCCGCGGTATCGCGCGCGTTGTCCATCACCAGGCTGACATGTTCGAGGAACCCGCCAAGGTTCTCGAATTCGGCCATGGCGACGACCAGTTCCTTGAGGTTTTCGAGCCGCCCCGGCGCGTTCGGCGACGGGTCCGCTTGCCACATCCCGGTGTAGCCCGACTCGTCGAGCATGCGCTGGACCAGCTCGACATGGCTGTCGCGCTCGGCTTCCGTCCGCCAGCGGTCGAGCATGGTAAGGAAATTGCCCAGCGCATTGCGCGCCGCCCTGGGCAGATCGTCGCCGGCGATCAGGCTGCGAGTCGCCTCGACCAACGAGACGCCTTCGGCGCGCGCCGCCGCATGCAACACCTGCAGGCTGGCGGTGCCGATGCCGCGCCTGGGCGTGTTGACGATGCGCTCGAAGGCGAGGTCGTCGGCCGGCTGGTTGATCAGCCGCAGATAGGCCATCGCGTCGCGGATTTCCTGGCGCTCGTAGAAGCGCGGCCCGCCGACGACGCGATAGGGCAAGGCGAGCGCGATAAAACGCTCCTCGAACTCGCGAGTCTGGAACCCGGCGCGCACCAGGATCGCGATCTCGCTGAGCGCATGGCCCCTACGATGCAGCGCCTCGATCTCGTCGCCGGCCCAACGCGCCTCCTGCTCGGCGTCCCACAACCCGCGCACCGTCACCTTGTCGCCGACCTCAGCGCGGGTCCACAGCGTCTTGCCGAGCCGGCCGCGATTATGGTCGATGACCCCCGCCGCGGCGGCGAGGATTTCCGGGGTCGAGCGGTAGTTCTCCTCGAGCCGGACGATCAGCGCGCCGGGAAAATCGCTTTCGAATTTGAGGATGTTTTCGATCTGCGCGCCGCGCCACGAATAGATCGACTGATCGTCGTCGCCGACGCAACAGATGTTCTTGTGCTGCTGCGCCAGCAGCCGCAGCCACAGATACTGCGCGACGTTGGTGTCCTGGTACTCATCGACCAGCACGTAGCGGAAACGGTGCTGATAGGTCGCCAGGATGTCGGGATTCTGCTGGAACAGGGTCAAATTGTGCAACAGCAGGTCGCCGAAATCGACCGCGTTCACCGTGGCGAGGCGCTCTTGGTAGAGTCGGTAGAGTTCGATCGCCTTGCCGTCGGCGAAATCGCCGATCTCCGCCGTCGAGACCTTGTCGGGGGTGAGACCGCGATCCTTCCAGCGCTCAATGACGGCGTGCAGCACCCGCGCCTGCCAGCGCCGCTCGTCGATATTGGCGGCGGCGAGGATTTGCTTGACGAGGCGCAGCTGGTCGTCGCTGTCGAGGATCGTGAAGCTCGACTTCAGCCCGACCGCCTCGGCGTGGCGGCGCAGGATGCGCGCGGCGAGCGCATGGAAGGTGCCGAGCCACACCCCCTCGGCGGCATGGCCGATGATCGCCTCTAGCCGCTCGCGCATTTCGCGCGCCGCCTTGTTGGTGAAGGTGACCGCCAGCATCTCCCCCGGAAAGGCGCGGCGGGTGGCGAGGATGTGGGCGAGCCGGGTCGTCAGCACTCGCGTCTTGCCGGTGCCCGCGCCGGCCAGCACAAGCACCGGCCCGTCGACCGCGGCAACCGCTTTCGCCTGCGCCTCGTTCAAGCCGGCGAGATAGGGTGGAGCTGCCGCTTCCGCCGACGGCGGAGCGGTCTGATCGACAACGGCATCGGACATCGCCCTACATATAGCAACTGGACGCGCCCAGCGCAGCACGAAGCGCGAACCCGAGCTGGAGCTCGACCGTGGCTCGGCTGACACGGAGCTGACAAAAACCGTTGCGAATCAAACGAGTTCTGGCGTTCTAACCATCGCTTCGGCGATGATGCGCGGAGCCGTTTCTCCCAGCCGCCCCATGCACGCCGCGATCGTCCTCCTCGTCCTGATTCTGACCTATGCCGGCATGGCGGCAGGCCGCATCGCCTGGCTGCAGGTCGACCGCACCGGGATCGCGCTGCTCGCGGTCATCGCGCTGCTGGTGACCCGGGAGATGAACCTCGACGATTTCGGCACCAATGTCGACCTGCCGACCCTGGCGCTGTTGTTCGCGATGATGATCATCTCGGCGCAATTCGCCGAAGCCGGGTTCATCGACCTCTGCGCACGCACCTTTACCAGCACCGAGCATGGCACGACGGTGCTTCTGGCGCTGACCGTCGCGGTCGGCGGCGCTCTGTCGGCGGTGCTCGCCAACGACATCCTCATCATCACTATCGCTCCGCTGTTGATCGTCGGCGCGCGCGCGCGCGGCTGCGACCCGCGCCCGTTCATGATCGCGCTCGCCGCCTCGACCAATGCCGGCTCGGCCGCGACCCTGATCGGCAACCCGCAGAACATCCTGGTGGGCGAGATCGGGCGGCTCAATTTCTGGCGATTTATCGGCATTTGCGGGGTGCCGGCGCTGTTCAGCCTCGTCACTGTGTTCGTCGTGGTCTGGTTGCAATGGCGCCAGCGCATTTTTGCCGGCGGCGGCGACGGCACCGACCGCGCCGACCTGCCACCCGTCGTTTCGCACCCGTTCGATCGCAACCAGACGATCAAGGGCGCGGTCGCGTTGGTGGCACTGCTGATCTTGTTCCTCACGCCGCTGCCGCGGGAGCTCGGGGCGCTGGGCATCGCGGCCTTGCTGCTCGCCAACCGCAAAATCACCAGCCGGACGATGATCGCGGCGGTCGATTGGCCGCTGCTATTGCTCGTCGCCTGCCTCTTTGCGGTAACCGGCGCGCTCAATCAGGCCGGGATCGCCGCGCCGCTGATGGAGTTTCTCGATGCTCACAACCTGCTGCCAAACGGGCTGGTGCCGCTGACCGTGTTCAGCGTCGTCACCAGCAATACGATCGGCACCCTGCCGGGGACGATGCTGCTCTTGCAGATATGGCAGACCCCGCCGCCGGGGGTCCTCTATTCCTTGGCTACCCTATCGACCCTCGCCGGAAATCTGCTGCTGTCGGGAAGCCTCACCAACGTGCTGATCGCCGAGCGCGCCGACCGCATGGGAGCCCGACTCAGCTTCCGCGAACACGCCAAAGCCGGGGTGCCGATCGCGG
Organism: Allostellaceae bacterium; assembly: GCA_035935235.1. Classification (GTDB taxonomy): domain Bacteria; phylum Pseudomonadota; class Alphaproteobacteria; order ATCC43930; family CGMCC-115725; genus DATARH01. The sequence goes on along the minus strand of DASYXG010000248.1, from coordinate 13,190 downwards.
TCGTCTCACTCGCTTTCGCCATCTTTTGGTTCACCATTACCCATAGGCTGCCGCTGCTGCCGTTGCCGGTGAGCCCGTAAGCCGCGTACAACAGGTACTCTCGGCTCAGGACAAAGACTTGGCGCTCCGACCCCTGCGCATCGGCACTCGCGGCAGCGCGATGGCGCTCTATCAGGCCAATCTGGTGCGCGACCGCCTCGCCGCCGCGCATCCTGGTCTCGCCGCGCCGGGGATGATCGAGCTCGACGTAATCCGCACCACCGGCGACCGGGTGCAGAACCGGCTCCTCGCCGAGATCGGCGGCAAGGGACTGTTCACCAAAGAGATCGAGGAAGCGCTCATCGATCGGCGCATCGACCTCGCCGTCCACTCGCTAAAGGACATGGAGACGCTCCTGCCGCCAGGCCTCGCCATCGCCTGCGTGCTGCCGCGCGACGACCCGCGCGACGCGCTGGTGTCGCGCAATGGCGGAGGGCTCGACGCCCTGCCGCGCGGCGCCAAGATCGGCACTGCCTCGCTGAGGCGGCGTGCGCTGCTGCTGCGCCACCGCGGCGACCTCGACATCGCTCCGATCCGCGGCAATGTCGACACTCGGCTCGCCAAATTGGCGGCGGGCGAGGTCGACGCGCTGGTCGTCGCACTCAGCGGTTTGCGGCGGCTCGGCAGGGAGTCGGCTATCAGCGAAGTCATCCCCGTCGATATCATGCTGCCGGCGGTTGGCCAGGGGGCGTTGGCAATCGAAATACGTGCCGACGATGGCGAGGTGCGCGGCTTGCTGACGCCGCTGCACGACCCGGCGAGCGCGGCCTGCGTCAGCGCCGAGCGGGCGCTGTTGGCGGCGCTCGACGGCTCCTGTCGCACGCCGATAGCCGGATTCGCCGAGCTGATCGCCGATCGGCTGCATTTGCGCGCAATCCTGTTGTCGCCCGACGGCGGCGCCGAGCGCCGCGCCGAGGATGGCGGGCCCGCCAGCGAGCCCGAGGCGCTTGGCCGCAAGATCGGCGCGCGGCTGCGCGCCGGCGCCGGCCCCGAATTCGGCCTCGACTGACCCGCTATTGCTGCTGGGTGTTTGGCAGATCCTTATCGTGATGCGGGCCAAGCCCGCCCTCGCAGGCCTGCGCGTGCAGCCATTGCATCGGCGTCATCGGCCCGGCGATGACATAGCCATAGACCCCGACCGGCCAGGTCAGCACGAACACGACGTTATTGACGACATCGGAATTCTTGTTGGGGCAGTCCCCGGTGCCGACAAAACCGATCGCCAGCAGCACGATTCCGATCACCAGGTACAGTGAAACCAGGGCTCTCATGGGCGCGCCTCTTGTTGGGCGGATCGCTCTTCTAAACGGCGTCTTGCGTCAACGCACCCGCAGGGAAGCAGGTTCCCGGGGCAAAAATCAACTCGCGATACAGGGGCGGTCGATCAGCGCGCGTTGGCGGGCGCGCTCAACGGCCATAGCGCCGCGCGCCAGCGGATCGCAATCAGCGCCGTTGCCACGCCGCCGACCACGCAAAACACCGAAACGGTCGCGACATAGCCGATCCAGTCGATCAGCGCGCCGGCCACGAGTAACCCTGGGGGCACGCCATAGATCGCCAAGGTCCGCACCCCCATCACCCGTCCGCGAAAACGCTCGCCGGCGCTATGCAGCAGCAACACCGACATCGGTACCAGGCTCAGCGCCTGCGCGACCCCAGCCAGCACCAGCGCGACCCGTCCGCCTTCCGGCCCGGACATGTGCGCGAACAGCAACAACAGCGCATACCAGGCGATGGCGAAGACAATCATCATCCGGGCCGGGCGCAGCATTCGCCCGGCAAGGCTGACCCCGATCGAGCCGATAAACGAACCAAGTGCGAAACTGGCGACCAGGGTCCCGAGCCCGGTCTGGTCGAGGTGGTAGATGTCGCGCGCGACATAGGCGAGGAGCCCGCCGGTAAATGGGAACGCGGTGAGATTGACCAGCAGCGCCAGCCAGATCGACGCAAGGGATACCGGGGTGTCCCAGACGTAGGAAAGCCCGTCGACGAGATCGCGCCAGACGGTCGGGCGCGTCCCGGCGAAGTCCCGCACCGCGCCGCCGACGCCGAGGGTCAGCACAAACCCGCAAGCGTAGAACAGGCAGATCGCGAGATAGGCCCAACCGATGCCAAACACGGCAAAGAGCCCCGCGCCGGCGAGCGAACCGAAAATCCGCGCTGAATCCTGGGTCGTGCGCGACACCCCCATCGCCGGTATCAGCCGCTCGGCCGGGATGGTTTCGGCGATCAGCGCGTTGCGCATCGTCTGGTCGGATGGCCGCACCAGTCCCGACAAGGTCGCGATGACGAAGACGTAGAACGGACGCAACATCCCGGCGAAGGCCAACGCCATCACTGTCAGGGCAAGCGCGGCGTAGATGAGCCGCATCACGCAAAAAATCGCGCGATGCCCGAGGCGGTCGCCTGCCATGCCGAACAGCGGCGCGAGCAAGGTGCCGAGATATTGCAGCGCCCAGAACAGGCTCAGCAGCAGCACCGATCCGGTCTCGACCAGGATGTACCAGCCGAGCACCAGATTCTCCATCTCGATGCCCCAGGACGTCAGCATGTCGGCCGGAAACTGGAAGCGGAAGCTGGGCGTCCGGAACGGCGCGAATAGCGTCAACCTCTTCAGCGCGCCGATCATCGGCCGCTCCGCATGGCGGTTCCTCCCTGGCGACAAAAATCGGCCCCGCGGACCGGGGCCGGATTTGCCTAAGACTTGATCACTTGATCCTTTGCCCGCTTCCCTCGCCCGTATCAACCGGCGATTTGGCAGCCATGCCATTCGCGCCAGTAGTGGCCGGCCGCGCCGATCACCATCTATCGCTCAACTCCCCTTACCGACGGAATCGAACCGATGATCGAGCGGCGACCCTATGAAAAACTCGGCGGCGCCAATCATGGCTGGCTCGACACCCGCCACCATTTCTCCTTCGCCGGCTACCAGGATCCCGAGCGGGTTCATTGGGGCAAGTTGCGCGTCTGGAACGACGACTGGATCGCCCCCAATACCGGGTTTGATCCGCATCCGCATCAGGACATGGAGATCATCACCTATGTCCGCGAAGGCGCGATCACCCATCAGGATAGCCTCGGCAATACCGGACGCACCGAGGCTGGCGACGTTCAGGTGATGAGCGCCGGCACCGGCATCCGCCATGCGGAATACAATCGCGAAGAGCGGCCGACCCGGCTGTTTCAGATTTGGATCATCCCCGATGCGCGCGGCGGTGAACCCCGCTGGGACGCCAGGCCGTTCCCGAAGGGTGACCGCGCCGGGCGCTTCGTGACCCTGGCCAGCGGGATCGCCGGCGATGAGGACGCGTTGCCGATCCGCACCTCGGCGCGGGTCTTGGGTGCGACCTTGAAGGCCGGGCAACAGGCCGAATACCGGCTCGGCGCCGGGCGCCACGCCTATCTCGTCCCCGCCTCTGGCGCGATCGAGGTAAACGGCGTCACCGCCGCTACTGGCGACGGCGTCGCCATCGCCGACGAGCCAGTCCTGCGTATGACGGCGATCGAGAATGCCGAAATCGTGCTGGTTGACACCGCCTGACCGCGTCTAGCCTCGCCGGCAATGGTACCTCCGATAGGTGCCGATCCGAGGGAGGAGCGCCGTGGCCGATATCACTGCCGATCGAGCTGTAAAGCCGGTTGCGACGATTGCCGCGCGAATGGACCGGCTGCCGCCCTCGGGCTACTTGCGCCGGTTTATCGTCCTCCTCGCGCTCGGCGCGTTTTTTGATGTTTTCGACAACGGCCTCATCTCATTCATCGCGCCTGGTCTCTACAAGGCCGGGATCATGGTGCCGACGACCCAAGGATTTTTCGACGTCCACGGCTACGCCAGCCTGATTGCCGCGACGTTCGCCGGCATGTTTATCGGTACGCAAGGCCTCAGCCCGTTATGCGATCATTTCGGGCGACGCACCGTGTTCACCTTCGCGCTGTGCTGGTACTCGATCTGCACCCTTGTGATGTCGCTGCAGTCGACCGATGTCGGCCTCGTCTTCTGGCGCTTCCTTTGCGGGATCGGCATCGGCGTCGAGTTCGTGACAATCGACACCTACCTCTCGGAGCTTGTGCCGGTCGAGCGTCGCGGCAAGGCCTTCGCCTTTACCTCGCTGATCGGCACCACCGCCTATCCGATCACCGCGTTCCTCGCCTGGGCGTTCGTCCCCTACATGCCGCTCAACATCGACGGCTGGCGCTGGGTCGGGCTGGTCGCCTCGGTCGGCGCAATCATCGCCTGGCTGTTGCGCCTCGGGCTGCCGGAATCGCCGCGCTGGCTCGCCCAGCACGGCCGCCGCGAGGAGGCCGAGCGTATCACCGCGATGATCGAGGCGCGCGTTCAGGCGAGCAATGGCGGCGGACCGTTGCCCCCGCCGCGCGTCGTCGCCGACGAGATAGAGGTCGGCAAAGGTGCCTTCATCGAGATGTTTCAGCAGCCCTACCGCAACCGCACGATCATGCTAATCGTCTTCCAGCTGCTGCAGACGGTCGGCTATTACGGCTTCACCAGCTGGGTCCCGACGTTGCTCCTGGCGCAGGGCATCAACGTCACCAAGTCGCTCGCCTACACGATCATCATCGCCGCCGCAAACCCGCTCGGCGCCTTCGCCGCGACCCGCTTCGCGGACAAATGCGAGCGCAAATGGCAACTCGCCTTCGCCGCGCTGGGGATCGCGGGGTTCGGCCTCATCTTCTCGCAAATGACCGCGGCGCCGGGGATCATGTCGATCGGCGTCTGCATAGCCTTCTGCAACACCGTGCTCGCCTATTCGCTGCACGCCTATCAGTCGGAGCTCTACCCCACCCGCATCCGGGCGCGCGCCGTCGGCTTTACCTATGGCTGGAGCCGGTTCAGCACGATTTTCATCGGCTTCATCATCGCCTTCTGCCTGCGCAACTACGGCACGATCGGCGTCTTCGCCTTCATCGCTGGGTCGATGGTGATCGTCTTCTTCGTTATCGCGATCATGGGCCCGCGCACGACGGGTCTCAGGCTGGAGGCGATCTCGCGATAGCGACGGGCATTATTGCGCCACCCAGCCGCCATCGATCGACAGCGCCGCCCCGGTCATCGTCGACGCCGCCTCGCCGCACAGAAACACGGCGAGCCCGGCGATCTTTTCCGGCGTCGTGTATTGCAGCATCGGCTGCTTCTCGCGCAGCAAATCGTCATGCGCCTGTTGATAAGGAATGCCCTGCGCGGCGGCCCGCGCCTCGATCTGCTTCTTGACCAGATCGGTCAGCACCCAGCCGGGACAGATCGCATTACAAGTGACGCCCTGGTTCGCCGCCTCGATGGCAATGACCTTGGTCAGTCCGACGAGCCCGTGTTTCGCCGTGACGTAGGCCGCCTTCTCGCCGCTGGCGACGAGCCCGTGCGCCGAGGCGATGTTGATGATCCGGCCCCAGCCCTTGGCGGTCATGTGCGGCAGCGCCGCCTTCGACGCGTGGAACGCGGCCGACAAATTGATCGCGATCACCGCGTCCCAGCGCTCCTCCGGAAAGTCGACCACCTTCGCCACATGCTGGATGCCGGCGTTGTTGACGAGGATGTCGACCCCGCCCAACGCCTTCGCCGTCGCCGCCACCATCTCGCGGATTTGTTCGGGCTTCGACATATCGGCCGGCGAATAGGCGACGCGCACGCGATGCTCTTCGGCAAGGCGCGTCCGCAGCGACTCGATCGCGCCGGCATCGCCGAAGCCGTTGAGCATCAAATCGCAGCCCTCGGCGGCGAGAGCGGTGGCGATGCCGAGTCCGATCCCGCTGGTCGAACCGGTGACGATCGCTTTCTTGGCCTGCAGCATGCTCCTCTCCCTCGCAGCGCGACGACCATCGATGCGTCGCACGAACCTGGCCAATCGACAAGGCGACACCGCGCCGCGATGATTGGTCTCAGCGCTGTTCGCGGCCCGCGCCGGCTCGGCGAGGTGAGGAGAAACGCATGAAATCAGCGATATTCTCGTGGCAGTTCTGGGCGGTCCTTTCCGCCATTTTTGCCGCGCTGACCGCTATTTTTGCGAAAATCGGCGTCGAGAACGTCAACTCCGATTTGGCGACGTTTATCCGCACGGTCGTTGTTGTCGTGGTGCTGGGTGGCATCCTCGTGGCGACCGGCCAATGGCAGCCGCCGGCCTCGATCGCGGGTCGGACCTACCTCTTCCTCCTGCTCTCCGGGCTGGGCACGGGAGCTTCGTGGCTGTGCTATTTCCGCGCTCTGCAGCTCGGCGACGCCGCGCGGGTCGCACCGATCGACAAGCTCAGCGTGGTGATGGTTGCCATCTTTGGCGTGACATTTCTCGGCGAGCGGTTGTCGGCGGTCAACTGGCTCGGCGTCGCGGCGATCGGGGGCGGCGCGATCCTCGTCGCCTATCGTGGCTGAGGGCCGGTCTCCGCCAGGATACGGCGCAAGGCGATCGGCTCCGCGAAGCCTTTGACCCGCGCCGTCTCGCCGGCTGGCTTTAGCGAAGCCAGCCGCTCGGCCACCGCTGGCTCCTCGGCCATCGCCTCCGACATCACGATGTCGCCGCCACGGCTCTCGCCTTGCAGCCGGGCGGCTAGATTCACCGTGCGGCCGAAATAATCGAGCCGATCGTTCAGGGTCACAGCGATGCACGGCCCGACATGGAGCCCGAGCTTGACCACGATCGCGGCTTCGCCGCCGGTTTCCGCCGAGATGCGCCGGTTAAAAGCGGCGATGTCGTCTCGGATCGCCAGCGCCGCCGCGAGCGCGTTGGCGGGATCGGCAAAGGCAGCCATCACCGCGTCGCCGATGGTCTTGACCACCGCGCCGTCATGCTCGCGCACCGCCCGGGTCAAGACCGCGTAATGCTCGCGCACGAAACCATAGGCACGGGCATCGCCGACCCGATTGTAGAGATCGCTCGACCCCTTGATGTCGGTGAACAGAAAGCCGATGCGGCCGATTGCTACCTGGTCGCCCGGGCGCAGCACCGCATCGGCGAAGAGGTCGCGAAACGCCTGCATCGTCGTCGCCTCGTGCGCGGTCAGCGCATCCTGCGCCCAGCGCCGGTCCTCGATGACGGCATAGCGCGCGGTCGGGCCGAGATTGATGATGTGGATAGAGTTGTCGCCATCTTCGCCGAAGAGCGGATCGCCCTCGGTCAGCGTGATGCTCGGAATCTTGCCGTGTTCAATCCTAAAATCGGCGCTGCCGCCGGGTTCGACAGTCCGCGCCCGGTAGTCGCCATCGAGCAAGGCGAAGCCGCTGGACACCTTGTCCCCACCCGGCCTAACCCGCAACTGGACCTTTATGTGCTCGCTCTCTTGCGGGTTCGCCAGGCAGAACCCGCCTGCGCCGATCTCGCGCACCGAGGGCGCCGGCTCGAACGTCACCTCGACATTGCGCGTGAAATCGCCCTCGAAGTCGATGTTGCACGATGGGCAATGTGCGCCGCGCGGCAATTCGTCGAGGCTGGTCGCGGTGAGCTTGGCGCCGCGGCATTGCGGGCAGGCGAGGTCCCAGCGCAGAGTCAACATCCCCTCGCGCACCGCCGCGAGGCAGGTTTCGATGACCTCGCGCGGCGCGACGCGCCACAGCCGCGCCAATTTGCGCGGGCGCATCCTTTCGAGTTCGACCTGCGGTGCGTCGAGGATATGCGCGGCAAGGCGCTCGGCGACTGCGTGACCGCGTTTAGTCAAGGCCTCGGCTTGGGCCATAACGCGGCGGCGCACCGCCTCCGGCACCGGCGCGTGATCCACCGTGAAGCCACGCGCCTCGCCCGCTTCGGCAAAACCTGCCGCCTCGCGAAAGAGGCGGTCGATGGTCTTCCCGTAACGCCGCATCCCGCCGCAACTCAACGCTAGCGCGACTGGCCAAGCCCCAGCGATTGCGAGGCGAAATTGCACATCCGCGCCCGTATCGACGCGCTGAAACTCGATCTCCGCGGTCACGGCGCGAACGAGCCGGCTCTTGAACCGGCGCGTATGACGGTAGCAGCGCGCCCACACCCATTCCGGCACGCCCTCTTCCCAGGAAAGCGTCAGGCCGGAGCGGCGTGAGGAGCCAACCCGCTCGATGCTGCCATCGGGGCGCGGCGTCTCGGTGAGCGTATAGCGGGCGAAGCCGACCGCCTCGTTGAGCCGGGACGTGTCAGCGAGCAGCGGCCACAACGCCTCGGGCGAGGCGGCAAAATGCCACTTCCAGCTGCGCTCCACCGTGGGCATTCATGTTCCTCCGGCCGCCAGACGAGGTGATTGCATCCTCCCATGCGGCAGGCTAATCAAATCAGATGCCCGTGAAACGCAATCCGCTCAACCTCAACCCGCTGCAGCTCAAGACGCTGACCCTGCTACAGGCGTTGGCGGTGCTGCCCGATGCCAAGCCGGGCGAGACCGAAGGCAGTGTGACGCTGACCAGCCTGCCCGACCCGCATGGCGATCATTTCCACCTCGGCGACGCGATCGTCGCCGCGCGCGACGCGACCGGGTTGCGCAACCCCGCGGTCTGGGCGGCGCTCGAACGCAAGGGGCTGGTCAAGACGCAATTCCCGCAATCGGCGACCCTGCTTGCCGCCGGCCGCGATTACGACACCGGGCTCAAGGACGCGATCCTCCACCGCTCAGGCCATTAAGACCGCATCGGCGCGGTGCGTCCTTCGAGGCTCCCTCCGGTCGCACCTCAGGATGAGGAAGGTTGGAGGGCGACAACACTAACGATCGTCATCTTGAGGCGCCTCGTGCAGCGAGACCTCGAAGGACGCACCTCTATCCCGTCTACCAGTTGAACCGCACTGCGACTGCATCCGGCCGCACCCCGGCGGCGACGGCCGCGTCGGCGATGCAGGCGAGATCGAGCCGGTCGCCAGGGGCGAACTCCTTGGCATGGAGCCCGCCGGCGATGAGCAGGCTGTCGATCCCCGCGCCGTTGGCGCCGGCAATGTCCGTGCGGAGGCTGTCGCCGATCGCCAGTATCCGGGAGCGGTCGTCGACGCCCAGCAGCAGCCCGAAGCAGCTCTCATAGACCGAGCGATGCGGCTTGCCGTGCCAGCGCACGGCGCCGCCGATCTCCTCATAACGCACCGCCAGCGCCCCGGCGCAGAGCGCCAGCTTGGCACCGTGCATGACGGTCAAATCAGGGTTGGCGCAGATCATCTTGAGGTCGCGCGCGCGGCACGCGGCAAGGATCGGGGCGTAGTCCTCGATCGTGTCGTCCCAGCCGGCGGGGCCGGTGTTGAGGACGAATTCAGCCAACCCCGGTTCCTCGACGTAGGTGAGTCCGAGACCTTCGCGGATTTCGAGGTCGCGCTCCGAGCAGATATGCAGGCAGATGCGCCCGAGCCCGGCATAGAACGGGTCATCGCGCCGCTGCAAATGCTGCCAGGCCTCCTCGCCCGACGACATGACGCCGTGATAAAGCCCGGCCGGGACGCCGATCGCGGCGATGCGGCGCACCACATCGTCGGCGCGCCGCGGTGCGTTCGACAGCAACACCACCCGTTTTTCCATCTCGACCAGCCGCGCCATGCAGTCGAGCACGCCCGAATACGGGTTCACCCCGTCATGCACGACGCCCCACAAATCGAGAATGAAGCCGTCGTAATCATCGACAAGCTCACGCAGGCCGGAAACCGGACGAAGGGTCATGCTGGGCCGCTGGCAGGATGAAGCGCCGGCGAAGTTAACACATGGTCGGCGCCGACGGCCTGCGTGATCGAGGTGAACCCGTCGCGCGCCAGCAACGCGGCGAGGCCGCGCTTGATCCGGCCGATTAGCGCCGGCCCCTGAAAGACCAGCGCGGTGTAGAGCTGCACCAGCGAAGCGCCCGCGCGGATCTTGGTGTAGGCGTCCTCGGCGCTGGCGATGCCGCCGACCCCGATGAGCGGCAGCTTCCCACCGGTCAGCCGGTAGATGTCGCCGAGGAGCGCGGTCGATTGCGCGAACAGCGGCATGCCGCTGAGCCCGCCCTGCTCGTTCGCCGAGCGGCTCTTGAGACCCGGCGGGCGCGCCACCGTGGTGTTGGCGATGACGATGCCGTCGATACCGCTCGGACCCGCCAACGCGGCGATATCGGCGCGCTCCTCGGGGCTGAGGTCGGGCGCGATCTTGACCAGAAGCGGCACCCTCGGCGCCGCTTCATCCCGCGCCGCGACGAGACTGCGCAACAGATCGTCGAGGATGTCGCGGCGCTGCAGGTCGCGCAGCCCAGGCGTGTTCGGCGATGAGACGTTGATGACAAAATAATCGGCGAGCGGCCCAACCCGACGTACCCCGTCGAGGTAATCGGCGGCGGCGTCCGCGCTGTCGCGGTTCTTGCCGAGATTGACCCCGACCACTCCCACCCGCGCTCGGGCACGCAGCCGCGCCAAGGTCGGCTCCAATCCGCGGCTGTTGAATCCCATGCGGTTGATCACTGCATCGTCCTCATAGAGCCGGAAGATGCGCGGCTTGGGATTGCCCGGTTGCGGGCGCGGGGTCACCGTCCCGGTCTCGACGAAGCCAAAGCCGAGGCGCAGCAGCGCGTCCGGTACTTGTGCGTCCTTGTCGAACCCGGCAGCGATCCCGACCGGGTTCGGAAACTCGCGGCCCCACAGCGTCTGCTTGAGACTCGGTGGATCGGGCTCGGCCGACCCAGCGACGATGCCGCCGAACCCGCTACTCAACGCGGACAACGTCGCCCCATGCGCCGCCTCGGCTGGCAGGGCTCGCAACAGCGGGCGGATCAGCTTGTAGAGATGGGGCACCTCAAACCGCGATGAATTCGGCGCGCCCCAGGCCCGAGACCTCGACCGCGGCGCGGTCGCCAGGCCGCGGAAACTGGATCGGCACGGTGCTCCCCGTCATCACCACCATGCCGCGTTGCAAGGGCCGTCCGTTGGCGGCGAGCTTGTTGGCGAGCCAGGTGAGCGCGTTGAGTGGATTGCCCATCACGTCGCCGCCCTTGCCGGCGCCAATCTCGCGGTCGTTGATCGTCAGCCGATAGGTCACCGCCGCCAGGTCGAGCTTGCGCCACTCGGCAACGGGCGCAGCAAGTACGCAGCCGGCGTTCCAGACATTGCCGACGACCATCGCCGCGGCGGTCAGCCGCTTGTAGTCGTGGCGCAAATCCTCGAGCACTTCGATCGCGGCCATGCAGCTTTCGACCGCGCCGGCGACGCGGTCGTCATCGCCGCCTTGCGGCAGGTCTTCGCCGAGCCGCATCGCGATCTCGGTCTCAATGCCGACGCGACAAAAATCGGCGACCCGGACCTCGGCCGGACTGCGGCGGATTTCGCTCTGGAACATCGCGCCGTAGCACGGCTCGTCGACGCCGCAGAGCTGCTGCATGATCGGCGTCGTCAGTCCGATCTTGTAACCCGCCACCGCGCCGCGCCGCGACGCCTCGATCGCTTCGTAAGCGGCACGCACCTGATAGGCGGAATCGAGATCAGCTGGGATCAATTCTGCTGGCAGGATGTCGATCGGCTGGCGCGCACGAAAGATCGCGGCGACGCGTTCGGCGATTTGCGTTGGGTCGAGATCGGGCATCGATCGCCTCCTTTGTGGCGATACTAATGCCCGCCGCTTGCTCGCGCCATCCGGCCCACCTATACGGCTCGGCATGGACGATTTGGTTCAGCCCGCTCTGCGAGCACGTATTTCGTTGCGGCATGTCCTTGCTGCTGCCGGACCCGGGCTCGTTGCCATGCTTGCCGACACCGACGCCGGCAGCATCATTACCTTGGCGCAAAGCGGCGCTAGATGGGGCTATGCGCTGCTCGTCCCCAACCTGGTGTTTATCCCGTTCATGTTCATCGCCCAGGAACTCGCCTCGCGGCTCGGCCTGGGTACCGGGCAGGGGGCTGGCGAGCTCGTCAGGCGTCGCTGGGGGCGCGGTCCAGCGATCTTCCTCCTCCTCACCCTCGGGGTGAGCTGCTTTGGCGCCCTGGTGAGCGAGATGAGCGGGCTCGCCGGTGCCGGCGCGACTTACGGCATACCGGTTTGGGTCACGATGACCGTGACCGTTTTCGGGCTGACCGTCATGATCGCGACCGGCTCCTACCGCTCGGTCGAGCGCATCGCGCTATTTTTCGGCTCATTCGAGATAGCGTTTTTTGTCATGGCTTGGAACGCCCAGCCGGGTATCGCGCAAATCGCGGGCGGCGCAAGCCACATGCCGGCGCAAGATGGCGGATACCTTTATTTGCTCGCCGCCAATCTCGGGACAAGCGTCATTCCTTGGGCATTGCTCTATCAGCAATCGGCCAGCGTCGACAAACGGCTTGGCGTTGGCGACATCAAGGGCGCACGCATCGAAACCCTGGCGGGCGTGGTGCTATGTCAGCTCGTCACCTCGGCGTTTCTGATCGCGGCCGGCGCCACGCTCGGCCATGGCGGCGCCAATGGCCCGCTGGAGACGGTGGAGCAGATCGGTACGGCGTTTACCTCGACGCTTGGCCCAACCGTTGGGAAGGTAATCTTCATTTTCGGGCTCACCGGCGGCGCCCTCGTCGGCACTATCGTCGTCTGCCTAACTCTCGCATGGACCTTCGGCGAAGTTCTCGACGTACACCATTCCCTTGCGCGCCGCCCAAGGCAGGGGTCCTGGTTCTACGGCGTGCTCGGCCTAATGATTGTCGCCAGTGGCGTGCTGGTTGCCTCCGGCGTCAACCTGATCGATCTCACGATCGTGGCCGGCGTGATCAACGCGGCGCTCCTGCCAATAGTGCTGAGTTTCCTTTACTGGCTCGGCCGCGCCGAATTGCCCGAAGCCTTGCGCCTGAGGGGTGCATACGCCGTACTGGTCGCCGCAGCGTTCTTGCTGCTCGGCGGCGTCGCCGTTTTTAGCGGGCTCGTTGGGGCTCTAACGTAACGCGCATGCGCGGTAACACCCCGTCGCGTTCTGAATTTCTAGCGGCTGCGGCCCTGGGCCGCCGGAGCTGGTTCATTGGCCGCCCGCATGTGCTCGCCGATATAGGCGTCGACATGGGTGCTGATCAGTTCGAGCTGATCGGCGAAGAAATGGTCGGCGCCGGTGATCTTGCGGAAATCGATTTTGATGTCGCGCTGATGCGCGAGCTTGTGCACCAGCTTCTGCACCGACTCGATCGGCACCAGCGTGTCCTGGTCGCCCTGGATCACCAGCCCCGACGAAGGACACGGCGCCAGGAAGGTGAAATCGTACTGACTCGCCGGCGGCGCCACCGCGATGAACG
>DASYXG010000247.1:0-2329 GCA_035935235.1 Allostellaceae bacterium | reverse complement strand
CGAACCCGGCGAAATCGGGCAGAGCATTCGCATCGGCATTTCGCCGGACGCCGATCGTCTGCTGCGATTTTATCTTCGGGACAGTCCGGTCGTCAGCGGCCCGAGGTCGCTCAGTCTCGGTTGACGGCGGGGCTGTCGAGCCGGGGCCCGATCCCCAGGGCCGCTGTTCTTTGCCGCCGCTGTCTGCCGCTCGCAGCGCCAAGGTCGCGTCACCGGTCGCCGATGGGAAGTATCGGGTTTCGCCCCTAGAACGGTGGCGGGCCGACCACTTCCCAGCGGTGCCGCTGGCGGATTTTGTTGGTGTCGGCGCCGTTGATTTCGGCGCCCTGGCGGCCGAGCATCTCCTCGAAGAACCCGCCCGCTTTGGCCGGAGTGTAGAGGAACAGGATGCGTGCGGTCTCGGCGCCGGTGTTTTTCCAGGCGTGCGGGACGTTGCGCGGAAAAAAGGCGCACGAGCCGGTCTTCCCGACGGTCACCTCGTCGCCGATCTTCATCGTGACTTCACCCTCCAGCACATACGCGACCTCGTCGCTGTCGCGGTGCAGGTGGAAGGTCGTCGCGGTGCCGGGCGGCGCGGTTTCCTCGAACAGCATGATGCTCTCGGCGGTCTCGCCGCCGAGCAGCTTCAACGCCGAGAACCGGCCCGGCGCCATGTCGAGCTGCTTGCCGCCGCCCGGCGGCACGACAAATCCCTTGGTGTCCATAGCGAGCCTCCTTCCTCAAGCCCCTCTCCGCCCAATGGGGGGAGAGGGAGGGGCCCAGCGCGGAGCGCTGGGAGGGTGAGGTGGGCCATGCGCGGCCGTTTCCCCCACCTCACCTAACCTCTCCGCCCCCAGGGGCGGAGAGGGATGCAACCGGCAAACTTTTTATCCCTTGCTGGCGACAATGAACATGCGGCGGAACGGGACCAGGGTCTTGCCGTCCGGCCGGCGGGGGTAGGCGGCGTCGACGAGCTTGGTATAGGCGTCTTCGAACTGGCCGCGCATCGGTTCGTCGAGCGCGGCCAAGAGCGGCGAGAGCCAGGTCGATTTGGTGTATTCCTTGACCGCGTGCTCGCCGTCGAGCACCTGCAGGTATTCGGTCTCCCACATGTCGAGCTTGGCGGCGAGCGGCGCCAGCAGGTTGTAGTAGACATCGGGCGGGTCGACCGGCGCGGGGCGCAGCATCGGTTCGAGGATGGTTCGCCACGGACCCATCCGCGCGGCCTCGCCCATCGAGGTGTGCGACGGCGCGCCAAAATTACGGGGGATCTGCACCGCGAAGGTGCCGCCCGGCGCCAGACTGTTGAACAGCGCCACAAAGATCGGGTGGTGATCCTCGATCCAGTGCAGCGCCGCGTTCGAGTAGATGACATCGGGCGGCTGCGGCGGCAGCCAGGTGGCGAGATCGGCCTGCTGCCAATCGATCCTGGGCAGCTCGACCTTGGCCTTGGCCAACATTTCCGGGGAGCCGTCGATCCCGGTGATGCGCGCCTGCGGCCAACGCTCGGCGATAAAGCGAGTGACGTTGCCGGCGCCGCACCCGAGATCGTAGACCAGCTTTGGCGCCTCGGCCTCGATATGGCCAAGCAGGTCGATCGCCGGGCGCAGCCGCGGCCCGGCGAATTTCAAATATTGGGCGGGATCCCAGGCCATTCTTTCCTATGCTGCGGCGGTTGGAAATGCGAGCGCGGCAGTTTCGACCAAGGGGTCGTTTTCGGCAATGACGGTGTGCCTCGTTTGCGGCTCGGCGGCTTCCAGCCGATTCACCGCGGCGTTGATCGCGAGGCGAAGCCCGGCCTCCGAGAAGAACCCGCCGGGGATCATCGCGCGCGCCGCAAGCACGCGACGGAACGCATCGTAAAGCTGCGCATCGGGTGGCGTTGGCGCTCGCCAGAAATCGTCGAGCTCGCCCTGAAAGGTCAGGCCGGGGAAATCGTAGATCGCGTTGCCAAGAGCGATGACCGATACGCCTTGTGCGAGCGCCTGCATCCCGGCCGTGCTGTTGATCGTGACCACGGCACGGGCGTAGCGCAGCACCGTCTCGATGTTACCGCCATCGATGACGATGACCCGCTCCGCGACCCCGTGCAGCGCCGCTATCTGCCGGACGACGCACGCCCAATCGGCAAGCCCGTCATCGAGCGGATGCAGCTTGACGAGCAGCCGAGTGGCGGTCGGTGCGAGCCGCGCGAACGACTTGACCACCTGTTCGATCGCCGGCCGTATGCCGCCAAGCGGCGAATTGCGGATCTGGTAATCGCCGTCAAGCTGCAACGGGAAGACGAATATCGGGCCGGCGCTGCCGGAGAGCGCCGCGAGTGCGGCGGCGGCGTCGCGCTCGGCGCGGC
>DASYXG010000246.1:0-8164 GCA_035935235.1 Allostellaceae bacterium | reverse complement strand
CCGGTGCAGATGGTCGAGGGCGCCAAGGAAGTCGCCGGCAAGCTCAAGGCCGACCACGTCGACGCGGTTCTGCTCACCTCGGTTTGACCGCTCTGCACGCGCGCCGTGAGCGCGCTGGGGCATTATCTCGAGGAGGAGCGTATCGCCAGCGTCGCGATCGCGCTGGTGCGACCACAGGCCGAGAACACGCGGCCGCCGCGGGCATTGTGGGTGCCGTTCGAATTGGGCCGGCCGATCGGCCCGCCGAGCGACCCGGCATTTCAGAAGCGGGTGATCGTGACGGCGCTGGGTATGCTGGTCGAAGGCGGCGGGCCGGTGCGGATCGCCGATTTTCCGGACGACGACCCGCGCGAGGCGGCCGATCCGACGTGGAAGCCGCCATCGGGGTCGGCGCCGGCCGAGGCGTTCGAAGGCGAAATGCGGGCGCTGGCGCCGCTTTACGCGCAGTCCTGCACCGAGCGCGTGCGCAGCACGGTGGGCTTGAGCGGACTGCCGCCGGCGGAATTCGGGGCGTATGTCGCGGCCTGGCTGCGTGGCGACAGCCCGGCGAGCCCGATCGAGGGCATGTCGCCGCTGCTGGCGCTGCGCTTCGCCATCGACGACCTCAAAGCCTATGCGCTCGAAGCGGCGATCGCTGGACGCGCGCGGCCGTCGAGCCAGCAGCTCGGCGACTGGCTGTGGAACCGATCGGCCACGGGCGCGGCGATCCGCACGCTGCGCGAGCGCCTGATCGCCGGTGACGAGCGCCAGCAGGCAGTGGCGGCGTTCTTCGTACCGGCGGTCCGGCTTCCGGGTTGAGCTGGCACGCATCCTGCGCTTCTCGCCGGTGGGGGTAGAGCGTATCTTCCCTCGCGTTGCGGTTGGGGAGGCGGGGATGCGCGTTGCTCGGTTTGGATCGGCGTTGGCGGCCTTGGTGCTGGCGGCGTCCGCGGCGCAAGCGGCGGATTTCAAATGGGCCAATGACGGCGATGCGCGGGCGATGGACCCGTACACTTTCAACGAGACCGTCCAGAACTCGCTGCTCGCCAATATCTACGAGCGCCTCGTCCAGCATAACCGCAAACTCGAGCTTGAACCCGGTCTGGCGGTGAGCTGGGAGAACACCGAGCCGAACGTCTGGCGCTTCCATTTGCGCCCGAACGTCAAGTTTTCCGACGGGACGCCGTTCACCGCCGACGACGTGATCTTCTCGTTCAACCGCATCCGCGGCAAGAACTCGGCGAAACGCTCGCAAGTCGCAACCGTCAAGGATGCGCGCAAGATCGACGACCTGACCGTCGATTTCGAAACCAATGGCGCCGACCCGATCCTGCCCTCCGAGCTCACCGAGATGGACATCATGTCCAAGAAATGGTGCGAGGATCACGATGCGGTCGAGAACGTCGTGCTCGGCAAGGGCGAGAACTACGCCGTCTACCACGCGATGGGCACCGGCCCCTATGTGCTCGTCTCGCGCGAGCCGGACCACAAGACGGTGCTCGAGCGCAACCCGAACTGGTGGGGCAAGCCCGAGGGCAATGTCGACCACGCCGAGTTCAACATCATCGCCAATGCCTCGACCCGCGTTGCGGCGCTGCTCTCCGGCGAGATGGACATGATCTATTCGGTGCCGCCGCAGGATCTCGACCGTATCGCCGCCAGCCAGGGGGTGAAGGTCATCGAAGGGCCGGAGCTGCGCACGATCTACCTGGCGATGGACCAGAACCGCGACGAGCTGCTGTTCTCCAACATCAAGGGCAAGAACCCGCTCAAGGATGTGCGGGTGCGCCGCGCCTTCGCGCTGGCGATCGACGAGGACACCATCGCCAAGAAGGTGATGCGCGGTCAGGCGCATCCGACCTGGCTGATGTACGGCCCCGGGGTCAACGGCTACGACCCGGCGCTCGACAAGCGCCCGGCGGTCGATCTCGACGCGGCGAAGAAGCTGCTCGCCGACGCCGGTTATCCCGATGGGTTTCAGATCCAGTTGGACTGCCCGAACGACCGTTACGTCCAAGACGAGCAGATCTGCACCGCGATCGCCTCGATGCTGGCGAAGATCGGCATCAAGGTCGATGTTTTCGCCCGCACCAAGGTCAAGTTCTTCGCCGATGTCGGCTACCCCAACTACAAACTTAGCTTCTCCTTGCAGGGGTGGACGCCGGCGACCTACGACGCGCACAACGTCTACTACACGCTGTTGTCGACGCGTGACCCGAGCGGCCGTGGCCAGGGCAACAATGGCGGCTACTCGAACCCCAAGGTCGATGAACTGACCGAACAGATCGCGCACGAGCTCAACCACGACAAGCGCCAGGCGCTGATCGACGCCGCCGCGAAGATCGTGCAGGACGATGTCGCGACGATCCCCTTGCACCAGCAGGTCGTCGTTTGGGCGGCGCGCAACAACATCGACCTGACTCAGCCGGCCGACAATGCGTTCTATCTGCGCTGGGTGACCGTGAAATAGCCGGCTCGCCAAGCTATCCACAGGTGGAGATCGGTACCGGAGCCGTATTTCACAGCGGCATTGCTCTTTTATGTGATTTTTGCGTAATCGGCCGGGGATGGCGCGAGATGTCGCTGCCCTATCTAGAATATAGGTAGTCCGGCCAGGCCGGCTCGGCCGCCGTGTCCCTGACGGGGAGCGGCACCGCAGCGCGACGTCGGGCGCCGTTCGCGTTTCGACTCGATCTGGGCGGAAGAAGAACCTTCATGACGCCAGCATCGACCGCTCGCCACGTCGCGCTCGATTTGATCGGGGCTGTGCTTGGGCGTGAGCGGCCGCTCGACGAGGCGATCGACGACAATCCGGCGATGGGGCAGCTTTCGCTGCGCGACCGCGCCTTTGCCCGTCTGCTCGTCGCGACGGTGCTGCGGCGCTTGGGCCAAATCGATGCGTTGATCGGCGCGTGTCTCGCCACCCCATTGCCGCCGCGCGCGGCCGGGGTACATGACATCTTGCGGCTGGGGATCGCCCAGCTTCTGTTCTTGCATACGCCGCCGCACGCCGCGGTCGCGACCAGCGTCGATCTGGCGCAAAGCCGCGGCCACCCATCGCATAAGGGGCTCGTCAACGCGGTGCTGCGGCGCCTCAGCGTCGAGGGCCCGGACCGTGTCGCGGCGCAGGACGCGGCGGCGCTCAATACGCCACGCTGGCTGTGGCAGTCGTGGACAGAGCACTACGGTGAGGAGGCCGCACGGTCGATCGCCACGGCGCATTTGCGCGAGGCGCCGCTCGATCTCACCTTGCGCTCCAGCGCTTCGGAATGGCGCGACAAGCTGACGGCGACGGAGCTTCCGACCGGGACGGTGCGGCGAGCCGGCGGCGGCGCGGTCGCGACCCTGCCCGGCTATGCCGAGGGCGCCTGGTGGGTGCAGGACGCCGCGGCGGCTCTGCCGGTGCGCCTTTTCGGCGATGTCGCCGGGCTCTCGGTCATCGATCTTTGCGCCGCGCCGGGCGGCAAGACGGCGCAGCTCGCCGATGCCGGCGCGTTCGTCACCGCCGTCGATCGTTCGGGCCGGCGGCTTGGCCGGCTGGTGGCCAACCTGAAGCGATTGTCGTTGCCGGCGGCTACGGTCGCGGCGGATGCGGTGACGTGGCGGCCCGAGCGGCCGGCCGATGCCGTGCTGCTCGATGCGCCATGCACTGCGACCGGCGCAATCCGCCGGCACCCCGACGTTCCGCATCTGAAACGGCCGGCCGATGTCGCCCGGCTTGCGGTGATCCAGGAACGCCTGTTGCGCGCGGCGATAGATATGCTGCGCCCGGGCGGCACACTGGTTTACTGCACCTGTTCGCTCGAGCCGCAGGAAGGGCCGCGGCAGATCGAAACTCTGCTGCGCTCTGATGCACCGGTGGAGCGGCAGCCCTTGTCGGCGGAGGAAATGGACATCCCGGCAGAGTGGCTGACTGAAGACGGCGATCTGCGAACCCTACCGTTTCATCTCGCCGAATATGACGGCCTCGACGGATTTTACGGCGCCCGATTGGTCAAGCGCGGTTCGGTCTAGCGGGGCGAGCCGAGATCGTTTCCGACGTATTGCCGGGCCGCTGCTTGCGGCTTCACCTTTTCCTTGTTACGAAACGACATGCGGTTTTCCGGGGGGCAAGCCGAGGGCGCCCGTTTCACCAGAGTCGAGCTGCTCGACGGCCCGGCGTCGGTGCGCGCGTGAAGACGCCGCAGCGCGGCGGCACACAGGCTGCAACGCCGCCGGCGGCTCCGGGAACCGTCGAGGCGCCCGGCCTGTTGACGCGCCTCCGGCGCGACTCGCTACGCGCCCTTGCCGCCGGCCCGCTCTATCGTCATACGCTGATCGGCCGGGTTCCCGCGGATTTGCGGCTGCGTATCGCCGAGCGCTGGCCAGGCGACGCCAAGCGAGGCCACGCGATCCTGAGCGGCGAGATTTTGCTGGCAGGGCAGCTTGTGCACAACCCGATGCCGGTCTGGTTCCCGCCCGAAGCCGGGCAGAACTGGCTCGCGGCCTGGCACGGCTTCGCCTGGGTCGCCGACCTGCTGAGCGTCGGCGGCGGCGCCAGGGATGCCGCTCGGGCGCTGGTGCAAAGCTGGCTGACCGACAATACCGGCTGGCATCCGATCGCCTGGCGCACCGACGTGCTGGCGACACGCGTCTTCACCTGGATCGTGCATTTCGACGAGATCGCCAGCCGCGAGGCGGATCGGCTGCTGCGCCGAGCGATGCTGGTGAGCCTTGCCGCGCAGCTGCGCCACCTTGGCCGCACCGCCGCCTGGGAGTTGACTGGTCCGGCGCGGTTGCGCGCCTTGAAGGGTTTGGTGGTGGGGCTCGCCACGTTTGGCCATGGCGAGAAGCGAGTACTGCGCGCGTTGCACGCCGTCGAGCGCGAGCTGCCGGGGCAGGTGTTGCCCGATGGCGGTCATCGCTCGCGCGACCCGTCGCTGCAGCTCGACGTGCTACGGGACGTTATCGACATGCGCGCGGCGCTGCGCGCGGCGCATATCGAGATTCCCGGCCCGCTACAGGAAACGATCGATCGCATGGCGCCGATGGTACGGTTCTTCCGCCATGGCGATCGCAAGCTGGCGCTGTTCAACAATTCGGTCGAGGAGGACGGCATTCTCGTCGATCTCGTCCTCACCCGCTCGGAGAGCAAGGGCCGCGCCCCGACCCACGCCCCGCATTTGGGCTTCGAGCGGATGCAGGCTGGACACAGCCTGGTACTGGTTGACGCCGGCAAGCCGCCTCCGCACGGGTTCGACGACCACGCGCATGCCGGTACGCTGTCGCTCGAAATGAGCCATGGCCGCGAACGCATCATCGTCAACTGCGGCGGATACCGCGGCACCCAACGCGCCTGGCGCCAGGTGGCGCGCTCGAGCGCGGCGCATTCGGTGCTGGTGGTCGGCGATACCAACGCCGTCGAGATCAATGAAGACGGCACCCTGGGCCGGGCGCCGCCCAATGTGCGCTCGGAGCGCGCCGAGGCCGACGGCCATCAGTGGATTGCGGTCAGCCATGACGGTTACCGCCAGCGCTTCGGCGTAACCTATGCGCGAGAGCTCTACCTTGCCGCCGAGGGGGACGATTTGCGCGGCGAGGACAAGCTGACCGGCCGTGCCGGGGTCAATTTCGATGTGCGTTTTCACCTCCACCCGTCGGTGGTGGTGAGCCTCGTCGGCGATGGCGGCGCGGCCCTGTTGCGACTGCCGAGCGGCCTCACCTGGCGGCTACGCGCGGTCGGCGCCGAGATGACCCTTGCCGACAGCATCTACCTCGGCGCCGGCGAATTGCAAAAGACGCAGCAGGTGGTGCTGAGCGGCGTCACCGGGCCAAGCGGCGCGACGGTGCGCTGGGCGATCCGCCGCGAGGGCAGGGCGCCGAACAGCTCTTCCCTCGTCTAGCCGCGAGCGATGGCGCCGGCGGTACTGCTGGCCCTGCTGGCCGCCGGCGCTGTGTTCTTTGGATCGTGTCTCGGCACGCGGCTGTTGATCGCCACCCTGCGCCGCCGCCAGATGCTCGATGTCCCGAACGAGCGCTCGTTGCACACCATGCCGGTGCCGCGCGGTGGGGGCATCGCGGTCATCGGGACGATCGTCGCAGCCTGGGCCGGACTTAGTGTTGTGGGTTTACCGGCGCGAGCGGATCTCTTGGCGTCCGCCGCCGCGACGGGGCTGGCGATTGTCTCGTGGATCGACGATCGCAACGGACTGTCACCAGTTCCGCGCCTGGCGGCCCAATTCGTCGCGGTTGCGGTGACGTTGGTGATGCTACCCGGGGCATTGTTCCAGGGATGGTTGCCACCGGCGCTCGACGCGGTCGCGACGGCGCTGCTCTGGGTCTGGTTCATCAACCTCTACAATTTCATGGATGGGGTCGATGGCATCGCCGGCAGCGAGGCGGTGGCGATCGGCTTGGGTTTGATGCTTGTCGCGAGCTCCGGGCGCGCGTTCGACCTCGACATCGCCTTTCCGGCGGCGGCGATCGTGTTGGCGGCGCTCGGCTTCCTCGTTTGGAACTGGGCGCCGGCGCGCATCATCCTCGGCGATGTCGGCAGCATACCGCTTGGCTTCCTGCTCGGTTTTCTGCTGCGCGAGCTGGCGCTCCGCGGGATGTGGAAAGCCGCCTTGATCTTGCCGCTCTATTTTCTCGCCGACGCGACCCTGACGCTGCTGCGCCGGTTGGCGCGCGGCGAGCGGGTGTGGCGGCCGCATCGCGAGCATTTCTATCAGCGCGCGGTGCAACGTGGCCTGCGCCACGATGCGGTGGTGCTGCGGGTGATCGCGGCCGATATCGTGCTTATTGGTTGCGCCTGGGCGGCCGAGAATATTTCCGGATTCGCCGGCTTCGCGGTCGCGATATTGACCGTAGCGTTGCTGCTCGTTGCGTTGGGCCGCGGCACGCAGCGCGCTTGAAGCCGTTCCGGCGCGGCCCTATACCGCGTGCCATGCGGTCTTCACCCCTTCACATCCGCCGCGCCCTGCTTTCGGTCAGCGACAAGGCGGGTCTGGTGCCGTTCGCCCAGGCGCTCGTCGCTCACGGTGTGTCCCTGATGTCGACGGGAGGGACCGCGAAATCGCTCGCCGACGCCGGTCTGGCGGTAACCGAGGTGGCGACCGCGACCGGCTTTCCCGAGATGCTCGACGGACGGGTGAAAACCCTGCACCCCGCGATCCACGGCGGTCTCTTGGCGCGGCGCGACCGGCCCGACCATCTCGCCGCGCTCGCCGAACACGGGATCGGCGAGATCGATCTGCTGGTTTGCAATCTCTATCCGTTCGCCGCGACGGTCGCCTCGGGAGCCGGGCGCGAGGAGTGCGTCGAGAACATCGATATCGGCGGCGTCGCGCTCATCCGCGCCGCCGCGAAGAACCACGAATTCGTCGCCGTCGTCACCGATCCGGCGGATTACGAGAAGCTGCTGGCCGAGCTGGCGCAGGGCGGGACCACTCTTGCGTTTCGCCGCAAGCTCGCGGCCAAGGCCATTGCCTTGACCGCGGCTTACGACGCGGCGATCTCAGGGTGGATGGCGCGCGAGGAAGGAATCGAGTTCCCAGAGACCGTCGCTTTCGCCGGACGGCTGGTCGAGGTGACGCGCTATGGCGAGAACCCGCACCAGGCGGGGGCGGTCTATCGCAACGATGACAAGCGGCCCGGAGTGGCGAGCGCCAAGTTGTTGCAGGGCAAGGAAATGTCCTACAACAACTACGCCGACACCGACGCCGCATTCGAGCTTGCGGCCGAGTTCCGCGAGCCGGCGGTGGTGATCGTCAAGCACGCCAATCCGTGCGGGGTCGCCACGGGCCAGAGCCTGCGCGCGGCTTGGGATCGTGCCTTGGCGTGCGATCCGGTCAGCGCGTTTGGCGGCATCGTCGCGGTCAATCGCCGGCTCGACGCGGCGACGGCCGAGGAAATCGCCAAGATTTTCGTCGAGGTGATCATCGCCCCGGAGGTGGATGACGCGGCCGCCGCCATCTTCGCCCGCAGGGGCAATTTGCGGTTGCTGGTCACCGGCGGCATGCCCGATCCGGCGGCCCCGGGCATGACCTTCCGTTCATTGGCGGGCGGGTTCCTGGTTCAGGGCCGCGATGCCGCCGTGGCGTCGGCCAGCGGCCTGAAGACCGTCACCAAACGCGCCCCGACAAAGGCCGAGATCGCCGACCTGATCTTCGCCGACATGGTGGCGAAACACGTCAAGTCGAACGCG
>DASYXG010000245.1:0-7127 GCA_035935235.1 Allostellaceae bacterium | reverse complement strand
ATTGTCGAAAGGCGGCTTCGACGTGTTGATCAGCATGGTGCGCGGCACATTGACGCCGCTCATCGTGCAGATTGCTTGCGGCGCCTGCTCCTTGAAGTCCTTTAGCGTCGGCGGCGTCACGCCGTAAGGCGAGCCGACATCAAACCCACCGGCGAAGAATGCGAGGTTGCGCGGGGCGATCTCGCGCATGATGGTGAACTCGATGGCGTCGAGATAGGGATGCCCCAGCTTCCAGTAATCGGTGTTCCTTGTCAGCTTGATGTACTCGTTGGGCTTGAACTCGACGAATTTGAACGGGCCCGTACCGATCGGATGCTGGCGCATCTGCGCCGCCGGGACGTGGCAGGGGTAAATCGGTGCCCAGCCCGAGGCAAGCAGCGCCAGCAGTGCCGGCTGCGGCTGCTTCAGATGGAAGCTGACCTCGAAATCGCCGCGCGTCGTGACCTCGGCGACATTCTCGTACCAACTCTTGCGCGGGTTGATGCGCAGCTTGTCGTTGCCGAGACCCATCAGCAGGTCCCACGTACATTTGACGTCGGCCGACGTGAACGGCTTGCCGTCATGCCATTTGACCCCGTCGTGCAGGGTGAAAGTCAGGGTCTTGCCGTCGTCGCTCCAATCCCATTTCGTCGCCAGGTCGGGGACGATGTGGTCGAGGCTGTTCTGGGCGACGTGCTGGTCGTAGAGCACCAGATTGTTGAACACCGCCATCATCGGCTGCTCGGAGGCGCGGGTCGACTCCTCGAGGATCGACATGCTCGCCGGGCTGTCGAAATGCTGTATCTTGAGGATGCCTCCGGATTTTTGCGCCAGCACTGGGGTCGCCGCGAGGAATAAACCAAACGCCAAGGCAGCGGAACGAACACCGTGCAGCACGTCTCCACCCCCAATGCAGGCGATCACGGATAGTCAGATCGCCTTTGGTTTTCGGTCCGATCTTGAGGAACCTCCGAAGAGAGTACGATCGATGCAGTCCAAACGCGAGTGTCGGAATGACGGCAATGGGGCACGACCCGTAGCTGCGTCGCCAAGGCCGAACGTGGGCTTTGGGTTCAGTAAACCGAACCTGACTGGAATGCGGCGCGACTGCCGAGATGCGCCGATACCGGCCACTCGTCGGGTGACGAATGGTCGACTGGGCCCCGACCTGACGTCACATCGTGGTGACACATGGGTATGCATCTGCCCCTCGCAGCCCCAAGCCGTCCTGCGCAGAAGGCCTTGTTTGACGTCTAGTCCTTGTCGCTGTTCTGGGATTGAGGGAAGATCACCACAACAACCATCCAGGCGGAGGAGGACGTTATGCGCCGGGTTGGACCTCATACCTTCACCGAAATCTATTTCGCAGGCTGCAATCCTAGCTTTGTCGAGACCACCGACGGCTATGTAATGGTCGACACGCCTCAGCAACCGATCGATGCGGTTCGCTGGCGCGAGATGCTCGAAGAGAAGGCGCCGATCCGTTACCTGATCAATACCGAGCCGCACGGCGACCATATCTCAGGTAACGCCTATTTTTCGAATGTGCCGGTGGTCGGTCAGGTCAAATTGCAGGAATGCTTCGAGCGCTATCTCAGTGCTTTTGGCACGATGGAGGAGAAACGCGAGCGGTTTAAGCAGATAGACCCGGACAGCGTCTGGCTCTTGGGCCACCCTGACTATGTTGACCCGCACGGTCCAACCGTGACCTTCACCGAAAGCCTAACCCTCAACGTCGGCAATCACACCTTTCAAATTATCCACCACCCTGGCCATACGGCTCCGCAGACCTCGGTCTATGTGCCGGAAGAAGGCGTTGTTTTTACCGGCGACAATGTCTTCCACAAATGCCGGAGTTGGTTGCAGGAATGCGACCCGTGGGAATGGCTTGGCGCATTGAAGAGCATCGAGGCGCTGGACGCCGAAACAATCGTCCCCGGGCACGGCGAGCAGTGCGGCAAGGACTATCTCCGCGAACAAGCGCAAATCGTCGAGAACTGGGTCGGCTACGTTGAACGCTTTGTCGATCGCGGAGCGACACCAGAAGAGATCCTCGGCGGCCCGGTGCCGGTCACCGAACAAGACCCGTACCCCATCGGCCAGCGCCTCTTCCCACACGATCAGCGACTGACCGGAATGATCGTCAACAACCTTCATGCCCGTATTCGCGACAGGAAGGAAGCGACAGCCAAGGACTGACGACGTCCCTTGGGCGACGACGCTCTCGGCGATAAATGCGGCGTCAATGGTAGCCATCCAGCGTAACCTTTTGGGACAACACGGGAAGCCGTGAGTATTGTTCGGTAAACCGCACGTGCTGTAGCGTAGCGCCCCGCAAACTGGCCATGCGGCCGGGATATCCGGACGCGTCACGGTTCAGGGGAACAAAGAGAACCGGCGATGCCGCGAATTACGATCTCTTATCGGCGCGACGACTCGGATGTAATCACCGGCCGCATCTTTGACCGGCTATCGGCGCATTACGGCCGGGAAACCGTGTTTCGCGACATCGACAGCATCCCGCTGGGTGTCGATTTTCGTAAGCATGTCAATTCGGTGATCGACGACACCGACATCATGGTGGCGGTGGTCGGCCCAAAATGGATCGGCCCTCGTCCCGGGCAAAGCCGGCTCGACAATGCCGCCGATCCGGTGCGGGTCGAGATCGACGCCGCGCTGCGCAAGAAAGTTCCGCTGATCCCTGTTCTTGTGCTGCGCGCCCAAATGCCGCGTGCCGATCAGCTGCCGCCGAGCCTTGAGGATTTCGCCTATCGCAACGCAGCGACGATCGACGCCGGACAGGATTTTGACACGCATATGGCGCGACTGATCCGCGCCATCGACAATTTGCTGGGAGAGAGAGCGAAATCCCCGGCGCCTGAACCGGTCGCTGTTTCGTCGACCGCGGAAACCAGCCCCGCGCCAACCACATCGGCGGCGGAAGATGAAGAGCGGCAGCGGTTTGCCGAGCAGCTCAAGCGCGAGGAGGAAGAGCGCCAGCGTCGGCTCGAGGAAGACCGCGAGCGCGAAGCCGCGGAGGCCCGCCGCCGCGAAGAGGAAGATCGGCAACAGGGGCTGGCAGAGCAGCGCCGCCTGCAGGAGGAGCGCAATCGGCTCGCAACCGAGCTGCGCGAGCGCGAGGAACGGGAACGGCAAGAGGCGGCGGCGCGTCTCGCTGCCGCGCGGCGCGAGGGTGAGCAGACGGAGCGGCAGGCGACCGCACAGCCACAAACCGCGCCGGCGGCCGGGTTGGCAACCCCGAGAACGCGGCTTGAGGGCAAGCACAAGGTTGCGATCGGCGCCGGCGTCGGCGGCCTCGTGGTTGTTGCCATCGTCGCCATTCTCGTGGCCAGCCACCCGAGCCCGACGCCCACGCCAACACCCACGCCCGCTCCTACACCCGCTCCGGTGCCATCTCCCGCGCCCGCGCCATCTCCGCCACTCTCGCCGAATCAAGCGGGTAGACCTTCGGAGCAAAAGCCGGCGCCGACACCGGCGCCATCGCCATCACCCCAGCCTGTCACCGCGTCTTTCGCGCCTGGGCAGCTGTGGAGCCTCTCCTTTTTCGACAGCGACAATAGCCCATACTCGGGGACGCTGACCGTAACGCAGACCGCTGGTTACAATAGTTTTACCGGGCATCTTGACGTTTCATTCAAGGGTAGTGATGGTGCCATCACGACTGTCCGTGAAGATACTGTAATAACAATAAATGACAATAAAGTCACAATTGCGTGTTCCAATGTTTCTTATCTGAAGGGTAGTGGAAATTATACCGCTGATTACTTTGACCTTACGCTAAAATCGTCGACCGAAGCAGAGGGCGATAGTGTTGA
The DNA here is from genome assembly GCA_035935235.1 of Allostellaceae bacterium. GTDB lineage: Bacteria > Pseudomonadota > Alphaproteobacteria > ATCC43930 > CGMCC-115725 > DATARH01. The sequence goes on along the minus strand of DASYXG010000245.1, from coordinate 3,312 downwards.
CGACAAGAACGGTCATGGTCACGCGACGATGTGGCGAATTTAGCGAGGATCGCGGGCGTTAGGGCCGCGTATCGCCTGCGGCCGGGCCGGGGGACTGACGGCGGCGAAAGGCGACCCGGAACAAAAACGCGGCCAGACCCAAGATGGCGGCCGCGATCAGCAACAGCATCAGCCCGAAACCGCCGGACTCGGTCGCGAAAACGGTCCCGAAAAACAGAAAGCAGCCGCCGGGTAGCAGCAGAATGATGGCGAAGATCAGCGCTGCGATCTGACCGCCGCTCATGCCGGCGCCCTCGCCCCGGGGGTGGCGAGCCCGGGACGATGGAACATGTTGTAAGTGTCGAAGGGAATAACCCGTCCGTCATCGGTGACGAAATGGATGCAGGAGCGCTTGACCCCGGCAAGACAAAAGTTGAACCGGTCGAGAAAGCTCACCACGGTCACCCGGAAGACGCGGTCATAACCAATCTGGGCGGGCACTTCGACAAGCGGCAGGCAGCATAATACCTCGTGCAGCACGTTGGCCGATTGCTGTCCCGCGCATGACAGCGACAGCAACTCGATGAGGAGCTGGCGCATTTCCGGCTTGCCCTCGAAGGTCACCGAGTTCGGCGCCGACCTCACCAGCACCTCCTGCGGGAAGAGGTGGATCAGCGGCCTGATCTCGTCGTCGGTGCGCATGCCATAACCGATCGAGATCGCATCGGGGTTACACGGCAGCGGGATCATGTCGTCCTCGCCGAACACCCCCCACTGATCGATGATCGCGCGGCGGATTTCCGAGAGCACGATGCGGTCGCGCGCGGGGTCGAAGCCGTCGTTGCGGCCGGCATCCTGTACCGGCTGGAAGGTGACGCCGCGCACGCAAGGCCGGCTTTGCGCATAGCGCAACACATCGCCGATCTCGCCATCATTGACGCCTTTGCGGACGACGCAGACAAGCGTCGTCGAGATGCCGGCCGCGTCGAGCGCGTCGAGCGCTCGCTCGCGGACCCGCCGCAGATCGGCGCCGCGGATCGTCTGTAGCGCGCTGGCGGACAGCGCGTCGAATTGCAGGTAAACCTCGAAAGCGCGCTTCATCTCGGCGAGCGCCGCGACAAAGTCGGGGTCGTTCGCGATGCGGATGCCGTTGGTGTTGAGCATGACGTGACGGATCGGCCGCGCGCGCGCCGCGCGAATAATGTCGAGAATCTGTGGGTGGAGGGTTGGCTCGCCACCAGAAATCTGCAGCAGATCGGGCTGCCCCTCGCTCTCGACCAGCAGATCGAGCATGGACTCGATCTCGGCGAGGCTGCGCTGCGTGGTTCGGGCCGGCGACGAGCTGGCGAAGCAGGTTGGGCAGGTGAGGTTGCAGTGCTCGTTGACCTCGATCAGCGCCAGGCAACTATGCTGCTCATGATCGGGGCAGAGGCCGCAATCGTAGGGGCAACCTTTGTCGATCCGAGTGTGAAATTTGAGCGGGACGTCGCCGGGCTTGAGGAAGTCGTGACAGCGCTTCCAGTAGCTCGCCTCGGTCGAGATAAGCGTCTTCTGGACGCCATGCTCGGCGCAGCGCTTGAGGTAATAGACCGCCTCGCCCTCCTGGACGATCTTCGCCGGGACAAGGCCCATGCAGGTCTCGCACAGCGATGTGGTCTGGCCGCGGAAAATGTATGGCCGTGGCTTGCGCGGCGGTGCGGAGGCGGCAAGGGCCGGCGCGGCTAGCTCGGTCGATAGCGACATGGCTGGGACAACTCCCGACACGCGAAAACGAGGGCGTAGGCGATAAGTGCGAGAGACAGCAGGTGAAACAGGTTCAGCGGGCCGATGATCGTTCCGTACGGTTTGAGAAACTCCCACCCGAACCGCTGCAGCGCGTAAAACGCGACGAACAGGTAGAACCCAGTTCGCCGCACCGTCTCCCCTTCATGGCGCAGCAGGAGGACGAAAGCGATCAAAAACGCCGCCATCGCGCCGGCTTCGTAAAGCTGTACCGGATGGCGGCGCACGCCGTCGCCGAAATCGACACCCCAGGGCAGCGTTGTCGGCGTGCCGTAGGTCATGTCGTCGAGGCCGGCGAAGAAGCAGCCGAGCCGCCCGACGGCGATCGCCGCCGCCAGCGGCGCCACCAAGCGCAGCCCGGTCGAGCCATGAATGCCACTCCGCCATTTCAACGTCTCGATGCCGATTATGCCGCCGGCAATGGCGCCCTCGATGCTGCGGGCCACCCCGCCAATGCCGCTGAGCCAGAGGTTGGCGGACCCGAACAGATACGCGCCGACCGTCGCACCGGCGGCGCCGGCGGCGATGTACAGAGGATGGCTTTTCCAGGGTTCCGCGGGTACGCCGCTGGCCGCCACCGGCAGCAGCCGATAGACGGCAAGCCCAACCAACAGCGCCAGCACATCGAAGAGGCTGTGGATGGCCAAGGCGTCAGGCGCTCTTCGCCCGCTCCCTGAGCACGAATTTCTGGATTTTGCCGGTCGAGGTCTTGGGTAGCGGGCCGAACACGACGTCGCGTGGCGCCTTGAAGTGCGCCATGTGCTGGCGGCAGAAGGTGATGATGTCCTCGGCGCCGGCCGCAGCCCCCTCCCGTAAGGTGACGAAGGCGCAGGGCGTCTCGCCCCAGCGCGCGTCGGGCTTGGCGACGACGGCGGCCTCGAGCACCGCCGGATGGCGGTAGAGCACATCCTCGACCTCGATGGTCGAGATGTTCTCGCCGCCCGAGATGATTATGTCCTTGGAGCGGTCCTTGATTTCGATATAGCCGTCGGCGTGGGCGACGGCGAGGTCGCCTGTGTGGAACCAGCCGCCGTCGAAGGCCTCCTCGGTGGCTTTTGGGTTCTTGAGGTAGCCCTTCATCACGATGTTGCCGCGCATGAACACTTCGCCCATCGTCTCGCCGTCGAGCGGCACGGGGCTGAGCGTCTCCGGGTCGGCGACCATCAGGCCTTCAAGCACCGGATAATTCACTCCCTGGCGGGATTTGCGGCGGGCCCGTTCATCGGGAGACAGCGCGTCCCACTCGTCGTGCCAGGCGCAGATGGTAGCGGGGCCGAACACTTCGGTCAGACCGTAGACGTGCGCGATCTTGAATCCTTTTTTCTCCATGCCTTCGATGACCGCGGCGGGCGGGGCGGCGCCGGCGGTCATCATGTTGACGGCGCGCGGCAGCTTGCGGCCCTCGGCGGCGCGGTCGTTGAGCAGCATGTTCATCACCACCGGCGCGCCGCAGAGGTGAGTGACGCCGCCGCGCTCGATCGCCTCGTAGATCGCGCCGGCCTCGACCCGGCGCAGGCAGACATGCGTCCCAGCCAGTGCCGTCACCGTCCA
>DASYXG010000244.1:0-7844 GCA_035935235.1 Allostellaceae bacterium | reverse complement strand
GGCCAGGGCGACGCGCGCAAGCTCGCGGTGGCGAAATGGGTGTCGGAGAACACGGTCGACCATGTGGTGAAGACGCTGCTCGAGGCGGAAATCCCGGTGGCGCCGGTCAAGTCCATCCCCCAGGTCGCGGTCGACCCGCATCTGTGGGAGCGCGAGATGCTGGTGAAGATGCCCGACGCGGTGGCGGGCGAAGTGTTTGTCCCCGGCGCGACGATCAAGATGTCGAAAACGCCGGGCCGCGTCGGCCACGTGCCCGTGCCGGGCGAGCACACCGACGCGGTGCTGTCGTCGATCCTCGGCTACGACAAGGCGACGCTCGCGCAATTGCGGGCGGAGAAGGTGATCGGGTAGACTAGGGCCATGGCGGACGAGCCGGATAACATTATTTTGCGAGCCCTAAGCTCGATCCGAACGCAGAACGATACGATCCTGCGAAAAATGGACGAGTTGATTACGCGGGTAAGCTCGGTGGAGCGCGACATCGCTGGGGTCAAGACCGACCTGGCAGGAATCCAACTGCGGCTCGACAACTTGGACCGGCGCGTCGAACGGATTGAACAGCGCCTGGAGTTGGCAGAAGCCTAGGCGGCCGTGACCGAGCCCCGCACCGTCACGCTCTATACCGATTACAAAAGCCCGTACGCCTATCTGGCGAAGGACCCGGCCTATGCGCTGGAGAGCATCCCGGGGGTCAGGCTCGACATCCTGCCCTATGTGCTGAACATCCCCGATTTTCTCGGCTCGGCGAAGCTCGACGCGGCGGGCAACGTCGTCGAGGAACAGCGCAGCGCGCATCAGTGGCGGCGGGTCAAGTACAGCTACATGGATTGCCGGCGCCAGGCCCGCAAACGCGGCCTGACCATCCGCGGCACGGTGAAAATCTGGGACACCGTGCTCGGCGCCTGCGGCCTCTTATGGGCGAAGCGGCAGGGCGCGACGGTGCTGCGCGGCTACCACGACCGGGTGTTCGAACGGTTTTGGAAGCGCGAGCTCGACATCGAGGATATCGCGGTGGTGACCGGCGTGCTGGCGGAGGCGGGCGCCGATACCGCCGGCTTCGCCGCCTACGCCGCCGAGGAAGGGCCAGCGGAGGTGCAGCGCATCCGTGAGGACGCCGAGGCGGCGGGTGTCTTCGGCACGCCGACCTTCGTCATCGACGGCGAGCTGTTCTGGGGCAGCGAGCACCTGCCCGACATCAGGGAGATGCTCGCCGCCTGAGCTATTCGTTCAGATTTGTTGTTGCGGCTTGTCGCTGTAGGGGTGGGTGATCAGCTCCATCAGGTGGCCATTCGGGTCGTCGAAATAGACCCCGCGTCCGCCATGGAAATGGTTGATCTCGCCCGGCTTGCTGCGCCGCGGATCGGCATAGTAGCGAACGCCGCCGGCCCGGATGCGGGCGAAGGCGGCGTCGAACTCCGCGTCGCTGATCAGAAACGCGAAGTGCTGTGGCCGGAAATCCTCGCGATTGTCGAAATCAAGTGTGACCCCATTATCGGTCTTGACCGGGACGAAGTGGCCCCATTCGGGCCCCGCCTCGAGATTGAGGATGTCGGCGAGAAATTTCGCCGAGGCCCATTTGTCCTTTGCCGGGATAATCGTGTGATTGAGTTGGACACTCATCGCTGCCTCCCATGCTCGATGTCATTCTATATGGGTATGTGGGTCGCCTCACGCGATTTACGCCGCCCGGGAAGACGGCAAAAAGCGAAGACTACGCGACCGCCGGCGCCCGGGGCCGGTCGGACCACCAAATCCACAATGCAGCGACAATCAGCAGGCCAAAGGCGATCGGCCCGTGCGGGCTGGCGTGGCTGGTCTGCAATTCCCAGCCGAAGCCGACGAGCAGGATCAAGGCCGGCCACGGCGCCTTGCGCGCCAACAGCAAGGCGAGCGCGGCCGCCATCGTGGCGACGAAAATCGCCCAGGAGCCGGTCAGGCTGATAAACGAGCCGACGCCGCCGATCCAGCGATCCTGCCAGTTGGTGTCGAGCAGGAGCTTGATCCCGGCGACCTGATCGGGACTGAGCTGGCCCGCGGCGGCGAGCCGCTCGGTGTTGATGATCGAGCGCGCCAGGCCGAAGCCGCCGATCGCGTCAAGCGCGGTGTAATAGATCAGGAAGACAAAGGTTGCGCCCTTGGAGACGCACGCCAGTACCGAAGCGAGCCGGCCATCGGCGCGCTCGACCCGGCCGATCAGCAGCCACAGGCCGACCGCGACAAAACCCACCAGCGGGGTCTGGATCATGTGCATCCGGAACCACCAGCCGGGGCCCGGATAGGCCAGCGCATGGTATTGCGGATCGTAAGGCTGCGGCTGCGAAAGGAACTCGTACATCCCGGGATGAGCGGTAAAGCCCGCCGGGTGGAACAGCTCAATGCCGAGAAGCACCGCTGGCGCGACAACGAGGCACAACAGAAAAAGAGGCCGAAGCCTCATGCAACCTGCTCGGCCAGCTTTGACAGATGATAGCCGGTGTCGCCGAAGCTGTGCTCGATCACCATGCAGCGGCGGAAATAATGGCCGACCGCGTATTCCTCGGTCATGCCGATACCGCCGTGCAGCTGGACGGCGTTCTGCGAGACGAACCGCGCGGCCTGGCCGACCCCGACCTTGGCGGTGGAGAGGTCGTGGGCGCGCTGTTCGGCGTTGTCGTCGTCGACCATGATCGCCGCCAGCATGGCGAGAGAGCGGCCCTGCTCCAACGACATCATCATCTCGGTGGCGCGGTGCTGCAGCGCCTGGTTCTCGCCGATCGGCTTGCCGAATTGAACGCGAGTCTTCATGTATTCGACGGTCATCGCCAGCATGGTTTCCATCGCGCCCACCGCCTCGGCGCTGGTCGCCATGATGCCCGCCTGATTGACGCGCTCGATCGCGGCGAGACCGCCCCCCGGTTCGCCCAGCGCATCGGTAGATGATACTTCGACATCGCTCAAAGCAATATCGGCAGCGCTGGTGCCATCGCGCATCTTGTAGCTACGTCGGGCGACACCGTTGGCCTTCGCGTCGACCAGGAACAACCCGATGCCCTCGGGATCGTAACGATCGCCGGAGACCCGCGCGCTGACGATGAACTTGTCGGCGCTGTCGCCGTGGACGACGACCGATTTGCTGCCGTCGAGGCGCCAGCCGTTCGGTGTTTTCTTTGCCGTGGTGACCACATCGGCAAGGTCATAACGCGCCTGGCGCTCACCATGCGCCACCGCGAGGCGCAGGCTGCCATCGGCGATCTGTGGGACGATCGCTTCGTTTTGCGCCGCGCTGCCGGCATGCGCAAGGGCGGTTCCGGCCAGCACCACGGTCGCGAGATAGGGTTCGAGCGCCAGGACCCGGCCAAAGGCCTCCATAACGATCATCACATCGACGGGGCCGCCGCCAAACCCGCCATGCGCCTCAGCGAACGGCAGGCCGAGCAGGCCAAGCTCGGCGTATTGCGCCCACATCGCGCGGCTGTAGCCCTCGGGCGCGGCGAGATAGGCCTTGCGTTTGTCGAAGCCGTAGCTGTCGCCGAGCAGCCGGTCGAGGCTCTCGCGCAGAAGGCGCTGCTCTTCGGTGTATTCGAAGTCCATTAGAGCCCCAGCACCGCCTTTGACACGATGTTCTTCATGATCTCGTTGGTGCCACCGTAGATCGAGGCGGCGCGCAGCATCAGATACCCGCGCGTCGTTTCGGTCGCCCAGGCAGGCCCCAATTCCGGTTCGTTGGAGAGCGCGGCGAGTTCCTGCGCCCAGTCGGGCATCGATAGCGGTCCGCCGACATCCATCACCATCTCGGTCGTCGACTGCAACAGCTCGGTGCCCTTGATCTTGAGCACCGAGGTGAGCGGGTCAGGCTTGCCCGAACCTTTGTTCTTATCGTGCGCCGAAATGACGCGCAGATTGGTGATGTCGAGTGCCCTGATGTCGACCTCGAACTGAGCGAGGCGCTGGCGGAAGACCGGGTCGTCGATCAGCGGCCGGCCGTTCTGCATCACCTCGTGCGCCTTTTCCTTGGCGGTCTTGACCCGTTCCTTCGACTTGCCAATCCGCGCGATGCCGGTGCGTTCGTTGCCGAGCAGGTATTTGGCGACGTCCCACCCCTTGTTTTCCTCACCGACCCTCATCGACACCGGGACCTTGACGTCGTCGAAGAAGACTTCATTGAGGTGATGCGTGCCGTCGATCGAGATGATCGGGCGCACGGTGATCCCGGGCGTCTTCATGTCGACGAGTAGGAAGGTGATGCCCATCTGGCGTTTGGGCGCGTTGGGATCGGTGCGCACCAAGAGGAAGCACCAGTCGGCCATGTGCGCGGTCGAGGTCCAGATTTTCTGGCCGTTGACGATGTAGTGGTCGCCGACGCGCTTGCCGGCGGTCTTGAGCGCGGCGAGGTCGGAGCCGGCGCCGGGCTCGGAAAAGCCCTGGCACCACCAATCATCGACATTGGCGGCGCGCGGCAGGAAGCGGTTCTTTTGCTCGTCGGTGCCGAACTGGATCAGCACCGGCCCGATCATGGTGATGTTGAACACCTGCATGTCGGGCGCTTGGGCGAGCTGGTTTTCCTCGAGAAAAATCATGCGCTGGATCGGCGTCCAGCCCGGGCCGCCCCATTCCTTCGGCCACAGATACGCGGCCCAGTGCTTCTGGTTGAGGGTGCGCTGCCAGCGGATCGTGTCTTCCTTTTCGGCGCCGTAGCCGAGCCGCATCTTGTCGCGGATGTCGGCGGGCAGATTGTCGCCAATGAAGGCGCGCAGCTCGTCGCGAAACGCCAGCTCCTCGGGGCTGAAGCGAAGATCCATGTGCTCGTCCTCCCTGCCGCTGCGGCGAACGCGTCGCGGGACATGCTGTCTACATCGGAATGCCCCTTCGACCAAGAGGGGCAACGGTGCTAGCCTCGTCGCAACCACAGGCGAGGGGCACGATATGCGTGACCTTCCGGGGAAGGCTCTGGCACAGGAGCTGATCGGCAAAAGCCGCGCCGAGGCGCGGGCGACGCCGATGGAGGACGTCATCGCCAAAGCCGGCAATGGCGGGCTCGCCGACGACGCAGCGCACCGGCTGATCGGCCGGCTGTGGGCGCTCGAACGGATGTTCTATTACATCTATGGCGGCTGGGGTCAGGGGCTGGAGATCAACGACTTCCCGCCCGCGGTCAAGTACCTGTTCTCCAAGCAGATCGTCGACGAGTCGACGCACGAGATGCTGTACATGGACGTGCTGCTAAAGAAGGGCTTTGTCGGCACGCAAAAAGCCGCCTTTACCGACCCGGCCTGCGCGTTTTCGGTCAATTCGTCGCTCGCGTACTACGTCTTCTCGCTGCGCAATCTGGCGACCTACCCGCACACGATCCGCATCGCCGCGCTCAATCTCGGGCCGAAGATTTTGGAGTTGGCTTGGATGGGGGCGCTGGCCGAGGCGACTTCGGACGAGGACCTCAAGGGCGCGTTCGAGAGCCAAGCGGTCGAGAACCGAAGCCATATCAATATGGGAAGGCGGATCGTCGAGGAATTCGTCGCCAAACCGGTCGACGCCGAGCTGGCGCGCTGGGCGGTCGGCATCGCGACGCGCGACTATCGCCGCTATCTGCAGGAGGTCGCCGACCTCACGCTGGGCCGCCCACTGACCGCGCCGGCGCCACCGCGCGTGCGGGTGATGGACTGAGGAGGCGGCGATGTTGAAGGTCGATCACTCGCGCTGCACCGAATGCCGGATGTGCTACATCGTCTGCCGCGAGCTCGACATCAACGCGGTCTATGTCGCGCACGAGCCGCTGCACCGGATCGAGATCGACCCCGACGCCTGCACCTATCCCGGCTGCACCGCCTGCCTGATGTATTGCCCGGCGGCCGGCTCGATCGTCGAGATCGGGACCGGACGCTCGATGGTCCCGCCGCCGGCGGAAGCGTGGAGAAGTTGATATGCACGCGCTCCTCGAAGAATTCCTCGACAAATGGGTGTGGCCGACCATGCCCGGCGCGCCCGGCGCCGAGTTTCGGCTCAAGATCACCGACGAGAAATGCATCAAGGGCTGGGAGATCAACCTCGCCCGCACCCTCGGCGATATCGAGGAGGAGCTGAAAACCAACGACGAAGCGTGGAAGAAGGCGCACGCCCTGCGTGGCTACGCAGCCGAGGGCGTGCACATGTCGATCAAGCAGATGTCGGGCCAGCTGCTCTCGGTCGACATCGCCGAGCAGGAGAAATACATCGATTTGCAGCGCATGCGCGCGCGACAGATCTGGGACGAGTGCAAGCACTCAAAGTTGCACGCCGACGTGCTGCTCGGCAAAGGCTGGATCGACGACGAGCGCGAGCTGATGGAAATCGCCGACGCTAACCAGCAGCCGCTGCCGGCCTATTTCGGGCTGTCGATGATGTTCCCGCACATCCACCCGCTGGCCCGCGCGGCGCAGAACTACTACACCGAGGCGAACGCGTGCATCGGCATCATGGCGTACCTGTCGCTGGTGGACGATCCGCTGGTGCGGCACGAGCATTTGTCGCAGCAGGACGAGGAGCTGATGCATTTCATGGAAGGCAAGTTCCAGCTCGACTTCTATGTGACGGACGACGCTTCTCAGCGCCATGTCGAGGACGCGCTCGGCTACCTGACCTATCAGATCGGCGGGATCAAATAGGCACGGCGATGAAAGTCCGCATCGAGGCGCCGCCGTGCAATTCCTGCGGGCTCTGCCGCGAGGTGTGCGACGAGTCGGCGATCCGGCCGACATTGCTGGAGCCGCGCCACCTCTATGAGGTGATCCCTGACAAATGCACCGGCTGCGGCGAATGCCTCGACTATTGCCCCGCGCCTGGCGCTTTGGTGCAATACGCGGCGTAAGGATCGAGGCGAGGGAGACAGCGATGGCGCGGCAATACAAATTGATGTCGTCGGACGGGCATCTCGAAGTCCCGCCGGAGCGCTGGACCCATCGCGTGCCCGAGAAATACCGCGACCGGGCGCCGCATACAGTGCACCTACCGGATGGCGGCGACGCGTTGATGATCGAGGGCCAGCCGTTGCTCGAAGCCAATTTCCTCGATCTGCGCGCCGGCCGCGCCGCCGGCACCTGGCAGCCGTTCGGCCTCAAGGTCGCCGACGCCGCCGGCACCGGCAGCCCCGAGCAGCGCGTCAAGGAACAGGACCAGGACGGGATGGACGCCGAGGTGCTGTTCGCGGCGATGGTCGCGGGCCCCGTGTTCTGGCGCAACATCGCCCATGACGAAGTCTATAAGGCGGTGATCCGCGGCTACAACGATTGGCTCGGCGAGGAATATTGCGCCGTCGCGCCCGACCGGCTGATCGGCATGGGGGTGATCCCGATCACCAATGTCGACGACGCGATCGCCGAGATGAAGCACTGCAAGAAGCTCGGGCTCAAGGGCGTGCTGCTCGGCGGCCTGCCCGGCGGCAAGGGCTACCCGACGCCCGAGGACGACAAGTTCTGGGCCGCCGCGCTTGACCTCGACATGGCGGTGACCGTGCATGTCCAGCTTTATCGCACCGGCGCGCGCGCCAACCAGCCGACGATGAAGTACCCCAAGGAAGACCCGGTGATGATGGCGCGGCTGCGGCGGCCGTTCCTCGAATGGCTGGTGAATTTCGGTCTGCCGCCGTCGATCGGCATCGCCCAACTGGTCTTGTCGGGCGTGTTCGAGCGCTTCCCCAAGCTGAAGGTGTTTTTTGCCGAGACCCGGCTCGGCTGGGTCCCGTTCTGGCTCGAGCACATGGATCTCTGGTACAAGCGCCACATCGGCTGGGCGGAGGAAATGCTCGGCTTCAAGCCGCTGAAGGAGCTTCCGGCGACCTACGTCCGCGAGAACATCTATTTCACCGTGCAGTACGAGCGCGTCGCAGTCGAGAT
>DASYXG010000243.1:0-7207 GCA_035935235.1 Allostellaceae bacterium | reverse complement strand
CAGGCGGCCTCGGTGCCGACGTCAGCGTGCGTGAAGGCGATTTTGGCACCCACGGTCTCGAGCTCGGCCGCCACGCGCCGGCCGCGCTCGCCGTCCCGGTCGCAGAACGCCACGCTCGCACCCTCGGCGATGAAGCGCCTGACCGTCGCCTCGCCGATCCCCGACGCTCCGCCCGTCACCGCCGCAACCTTGCCGTCGAGCCTTCCCATGTTCGCCACCTTTCACTGCATTGCGAAACGCGCCTCACGCGTGTCGGCACCCGTCAGTTCGGGTGTTTGCCGAACATGATCCAGCCGCCGCTGCTCGGCGTGGTGAAGGCCGCCAGCGCGGTCTCTGCCCGGACCTTGACCTGGCGCGGGCCGGCGGTGCCGCGGAGCTGCTCGATGCTGTCGGTGTACATGGCCGTGCGGCAGCGTCCGGTCCCCAGATTGCCGCCGCTCGAACACAGCGGGTGCGGGCCCTCGACCCGGATGTCGCCGGCGTAGAACGCGAAGGAATCGCCGCGCTTGACGCCGTGCCACTGGAAGCCCTCCAGGAAGAATTGCGTCATGATCGAATAGCCGTCATAGGGGTTGAAGATATCGACGTCGTTGGGTCCGAGCCCGGCGCCCTCGTACATCCGCTTGGCGGCGCGGTCGGTCCACTCCTCGATCTCGTCCAGATCTTCCTGGGTGCTGCGCTTGCGGAAGCTGTGCTGCGAGTGGTTGAGCACATAGACCGGCGGCTGCTTCATGTCGCGGGCGCGCTCGGCGGTGGTGAAGAGATAGGCGGCCGAGGCGTTGACCGGCCGGTCGCAGTCATACAGCCGCAGCGGGTTCAGGATGTAGCGGGAGTTGAGGTACTCCTCGATCGTCAGCTGCGGCATGTTGTGGGAGGCATTATAGCCCCGCGGCGTCAGCAGCCCGTTGCGGTGCTGGTTGACGACAAACGGCGCGAGGTCGTCGTGCTTGCCGCCATATCTCCGGCAGTACTGACCGTGCGGGAAGCTATTGATGAAATCGTTGCCGCCGTGATTGCCCCAGGGCGCCACCCACTGGCGGGCGCCGCGGGCATAGTCGTCGGCGTTCTCGCCGCCGCGGCGATAGCGGCCGGCGAGATTGCCGGTCGGGTAGATGACGAGACAGGTGCTGCAAACGCCGTCGCCCACAGCCTGAGACGCCATACCCACCATTTCGCTGATGGTCGGCACCCCGGTCGGGGCGAATTTGACGTTCTTGAGGCCGAGCTGCTCGGTGAGCCACTGCCCATTGATCAGCGTCAGCCCCAGTTCGGAATCGTAGGGTGGGGCGAAATAGGGCCGCGGCGCCCATTGCGACGCGGTGCCACCGCTGCCGCCGGCAATGTGGCTGTCGCAGCAGATGATGCCGTCGATCTGATCGGCCGTCACGCCGGCCTCGTCCATCGCCTTCTGGCAGGCGAGGATCGAGTAGGCGCCGAGCGTCTTGTCCATCGAGACTTCGTCCCAGCGGCGGTCGACCGGCGAATGCCCGAAACCCGCCACCGCGACCTTGCCGCGATGCTCCCAGACGCCGAGCCCATCCTTGTCTCGCCGCCACTGATACCCGGATGATGCGGCCATGGCTCCAACCTTTCCTTTATCCTCGGGCAATGAACGGATGGCCGGAGCGAACTAGGCCACGACCCGCCACTCGTGGATGAGCTGGTCCGGGGCCACCTCCTCGAACGTCACCTCGACGGCGGCGCCCACCGGCACCTTGTAGGGTGGGGTGCCCGGGAGGTTGGAATAGAAATTGACCCGCGGATCGACGTCCAAGGTCACCATCGCCATGTTGTAGGGCTGATCGGGCATGCGCCGGTTGAGGCGGCCATCCTCGATCACGATGTAGGCCGCGATATGGCCCTTTCCTTCGACCTCTTTCCACGTCAGATTTGTGGCCGAATTGCAAACCTGGCAGGCCTGCTGCGGCGGGTATTGCAGCCGGTCGCAGGCGGTGCAGTGCTGCAGGACGAGCCGCCGTTGATTGACGGCATCCCAGAACGGCTTGCTCAAAGCGTCGGCGACGGGGATCAGCTTCGGCATCGTTTCACTCCCTGCTCGTTCCGCGTCTCTTGCCGTAAGCGAGGTACCGCTGACTAGCGGAACGCGAATTCCCGGTAACCGCCTTTGGCGACCTCATCGGTCGTTCGCCGGAAATGCGCGCCATTGCCATTGTAGCCCAGAACCCGTCGCACGCACCGGCCCTCGACGTTGCGATTGACGCCGTTCTGCCAGGAATCGATTTTGAACGACAGCAATGCTTCGCCGGCCTTGATCACGACCTGCGTCCATTCGTCGACTTGTTTGGGCCGGGTCTCGACCCGCGTGTAGTCGTGCTGCTGCATGAAGCGCAGCAGGCCGGCCTGGAATTCGACGCTGTGCGAGATGGCCTGCGGAATATTGCCGCGCGCGGTGTGTGGGCCGAGCACCATCAGCATGTTGGGAAAGCCTTCCGCGAGCATGCCGAGATAGGTGCGCGGGGTTTCGGCCCAGGCGTCCTTGAGCCGGAGCCCGTTCTCGCCGCGGATATCGATCCGGTCAAAGGCGCCGGTCACGCCATCGAAGCCGGTGGCGTAGACCAGGATGTCGAATTCGTGTTCCTGCTTCGCGGTTTTGATGCCCTGTGGGGTGATGCACTCGATCGGCTCGTCCACAAGGGTGTCGATCAGCGTGACGTTGTCGCGGTTGTAGGCCTCGAAATAGCCGCTCTCCAGCGGCACCCGGCGGGTGCCGAAGCCGTGATCCTTGGGGATCAGCTTGTCGGCCACTTTCGGGTCCTTCACGCGCTGGCGGATCTTCTTGGCGATGTAGGCGCTGATGGCGGCGTTGGCTTCCTCGTTGGTCAGGATGTCGCGAAAATTGCCCATCCAGATGCCAAAGCCGGGTTCGCCGTAAAGCTTCTCCCAGAACGCCTCGCGCTCCTCGGGCGGGACGTCGAGGGTCTTGCGGGGGTCAGCCTGATGGATGAACCAACTCGGCGTCGTCGCGCAGTGCGCGTAGATCTCCTCGTAACGAGATTTGATCTCCTCCATCTCCTGCTTGCTGATCTTGGAATTATGCAGGGGCGCCGCCCAGTTGGGGCGACGTTGGAAAACGGTGAGGTGCTTCGCCTGTTTGGCGATTTCCGGGATCGCCTGGATGGCGGTCGCGCCGGTGCCGATAATGCCGACCCGCTTGCCGGTGAAATCCACCGGCGTGTGCGGCCACCGTGCGGGGTGATAAGCAGGGCCCTCAAAGCTGTCCCGGCCTGGGATGGCCGGCAGCGTATAGGCCGAGAGGATGCCGATGGCGGTAAACAGGAAGCGCGACGTTGCTTGCTCCCCGCCTTCCAAAGTCACGTTCCACCGGTTCGCCGCCTCATCCCAATGCGCGGCGGCGACCGTGCTACGGAACTTTATGTCGCGGCGCAGATCGAACTTGTCGGCGACGTAGTTCAGGTATTCGAGCGTATCGGGCTGAGGGGAGAAGTGCTCTTTCCAGTCCCATTCCGCCATCAGCTCCTTGGAAAAGGAGTAGCCGTAAGTCCAGCTTTCGGAATCGAAACGCGCACCGGGATAGCGGTTCCAATACCAGGTCCCGCCGACATTCGTGCCGGTTTCGAACGCCCGTGCAGTCATGCCCAATTGGCGCAGTCGGTAGAGCATGTACATGCCGGAAATCCCGGCGCCGATAACGATAGCGTCGTAGACTCGAAGCTGGCCCTGGCTTGGACGTTCCGCCAAAGCGTGGGTGTCCGGCATGACGTGCTTCCTCGTTGCGACACGCGGCCAAGATTTGCGGCGGGCGCCCGGCGGTTCCATCGCCGAGGCAAGCCGACACTTCATCAGCCAGCCACTAGGGTAGCTCAACCCCCGATCGGCAAGACCAGCAAATGCCGAATACGGCATTGGCGTTGCTCGACACCGTGATTGCAATCGCCCGGCGCATCGGTGCGCGGCATCAGTTAATCTCCGTGGTCATCGGCGATCCTGATTCCGCGCTATAGTTGGCGCTGCCGGGACGACGGACGGGAGGGATTTCGCATGGAAACGCGCGCGGCGGTGGCTCACGAGGCAGGAAAGCCGCTCACCATCGAGACGGTGCAGCTCGACGGGCCGAAGGCGGGCGAGGTGCTGGTCGAAGTCAAGGCGACGGGCATCTGCCACACCGACGCGTTCACCCTGTCGGGCGGCGACCCGGAGGGGCTGTTCCCGGCGATCCTCGGCCACGAGGGCGCCGGCATCGTCGTCGATGTCGGACCCGGGGTAACGACGCTCAAAAAGGGCGACCATGTCATCCCGCTTTACACGCCCGAATGCCGCCAATGCGAAAGCTGCCTGTCGCGCAAGACCAACCTCTGCACCGCGATCCGCGCGACCCAGGGTCAGGGGGTGATGCCCGACGGCACCAGTCGGTTCTCGCTCGGCGGCAGCAAGGTGCACCACTACATGGGGTGCTCGACCTTCGCGAACTTCACTGTCCTGCCCGAAATCGCGGTGGCGAAAATCCGCGAGGACGCGCCATTCGACAAGGTCTGCTACATCGGCTGCGGGGTGACGACCGGGATCGGCGCGGTGATCAACACCGCCAGGGTCGAGGCCGGCGCCAAGGTCGTCGTCTTCGGGCTCGGCGGGATCGGGCTCAACGTCGTGCAGGGCGCACGGATGGTCGGGGCCGAGATGATCGTCGGCGTCGACATCAACCCCGGTCGCCGCGCGCTTGCCGAGAAATTCGGCATGACGCATTTCGTCAACCCGAAGGAAGTTCAGGGCGACCTCGTGCCGTATCTGGTTGATCTCACCAGGGGCGGCGCCGATTACAGCTTCGAATGCATCGGCAATGTGCAGACGATGCGCCAGGCGCTCGAATGCTGCCATCGCGGCTGGGGGGTCAGCGTTATCATCGGCGTCGCCGGCGCCGGTCAGGAGATTTCAACCCGCCCGTTCCAGCTCGTCACCGGGCGCATCTGGAAAGGCACCGCATTTGGCGGCGCGCGCGGCCGCACCGATGTGCCGCGCATCGTCGACTGGTACATGGACGGTAAGATCAATATCGACGATCTGATCACCCACACCATGCCGCTCGCCGACATCAACACGGGCTTCGACCTGATGCACGAAGGCAAGTCGATCAGGAGCGTGGTAATTTATTGAGTGGTTAGCGCGGCGGCGGATTGACCTTCCAGCCGAGAAGCCCCGCCCACCAGCGTTCTCGAGATCCGTTTGACGACTTCGCCGCGTACCCTTGGTCGTGGCCAGCGGTGATCGCATCGAGCAGGGTGGTGGTGCCGACCATGCCGACCGACTCGCCGCGCCAGGTAACGATGTAGCGCAAGAGCGCGGTCTGGCTGGGAGTGAGGTCGATGAACCGCCCGCTCAAGCGCTCGCGATGGGCGTAAATGATCCGAGCATTGAGCCGCGTCCCGACCTCGATCCCGTCGATGGACAGCCGCAGGCTCACCGGCACGATTGTATTGGCGGCGAGATCGGGGACGCCAGTCGTCGCGAAACCGCCAATCGAGACATCGATAAGGTCACAGGACGCGCCGTTGATCTCGATCTCGGCGCCTAGCCGCACGCGACGATAGAGCCGGCGATTGCGTGACAGCGATTGCCGGCCGGTGCGGTCCATTACCGGCGCCTGGGACGGGCCAGGTTCGTCCGGCGCCTCGACGGAACGATGGGGCGACGGCTCGGCGGGCTTAACCACGGCTGGCTGCGCAGGCTCCGGGGCTTGCCGAGACGCGGCCGACCGCACGGGACGCGGCGCAGCCGGTCCCACCCGGCTGCTGAGCTGCGCTATCAGCACCTCCGCTCGGCTTGGTGCCACTTCGGGCTGATCTTCAGGGTAAGGGTGCACGGGCGGGTTGGGCGCGGCGGACGCCCCCTCCTCGACCGCGGTCGGTTCGGCATCGACCAATCGCGCCACTTCCGGTTGCTCGGCAAGCAGCGCGACGATGTCTTCCGGGGCGGGCTCGGGCGTCGGCTCCGGGATGGTCGCAACCGGCTCATCGAACCCATACAGCTTGAGCCCGTTTACAGCGGAGATCGACGCCTCCGGCGCAGCTTCCGACGCCTGCGGCTCGTTGGAAATCCGCCGGAGAACATTGGAGAGGGCGTTGGGTGGGGAAGCGGACACGGGCTTTCGGGGGAACTCTTCCGTCGATAGGGGTCTCGGATCATCATAGTCAATCGGACAAGCCTGTCACCTGCCGGCAGGTTCTGTGGCAATAAGGAATGTCTGGTCTTTTAGACATCGAGCGACGGCGCAAGGGCGCACAATGAGCAGCGCGGACTATCTGTTAGCGATCGACCAGGGCACTACCAGCACCCGCGCGATCCTGTTCGACGCGCAGGGCGCGGTGCATCACATCGCCCGCCGCGATCTACGGCAGATTTATCCGCAGCCGGGCTGGGTCGAGCACGATCCAGAGGAAATTTGGCAGGCGGTTGTCGCGACCTGCCGCGAGGCGATTGCCGCGGCCGACGCGCCGATCGCCGCGATCGGCATCACCAACCAGCGCGAAACCACGGTGTTGTGGGAGCGTGGAAGCGCCAAGCCGGTGCAAAACGCCATCGTCTGGCAGGACCGGCGGACCGCGCCAATTTGCGAGCGCTGGCGGAAGGAGGGCTTCAGCGAGCCGGTCGCCGCGCGCACCGGGCTCGTCATCGACCCGTATTTCTCGGCGTCGAAAATCCGCTGGCTACTCGATAACGTCGCGGGGCTGAAGCAACCCGCGGCGAACGGCGACATCGCCTTCGGCACAATTGACACGTGGCTGCTGTGGCGGCTGACCGGCGGTGCCCAGCACCGCACCGACGTGACCAACGCCTCGCGGACGCTGCTCTACGACCTGCACCAACTCGCCTGGGACGACGAGCTGCTGCGCGGGTTCGACATTCCGACCGCGATCCTTCCCGAGGTCTGCGACACCGGCGCCGATTTCGGCAGAACCCTGCCGGAGTTGTTTGGCGACTCCATCCCCGTCGCCGGGATCGCCGGCGACCAGCAGGCGGCGCTGATCGGCCAGGCTTGCTTCCGCCCCGGCATGGTCAAATCGACTTACGGCACCGGGGCGTTCGCTCTCGTCCATACCGGCGACACAGCGGCAAATTCGGCACACCACCTGCTGACGACGATCGCCTATCGCCTGCGCGGCGAGACCGCCTATGCGCTTGAGGGCAGCATCTTCATCGCCGGGGCGGCGGTGCAATGGCTGCGCGATCGGCT
>DASYXG010000242.1:0-9312 GCA_035935235.1 Allostellaceae bacterium | reverse complement strand
CCGCGCGGCGCTCGCCCTCGGCCTCGCCGGTGCCCATCATCGCCTTGCCCATCTCGCTCATCACCGTGCGGATGTCGGCAAAGTCGAGATTGATCAGACCGGGCATCACCATCAGGTCGGTGACTCCGCGCACGCCCGCATGGAGCACGTCGTCGGCCATCTTGAACGCATCGGCGAAGGTGGTGCGCTCGTTGGCGACGCGGAACAGATTCTGGTTCGGGATGATGATCAACGTGTCGACGAATTTCTGCAGCTCCTCGATCGCCGCCTCGGCGGTGCGCATCCGGTGGACGCCTTCGAAATGGAACGGCTTGGTGACGACACCGACGGTGAGGATGCCCGATTCGCGGGCGATGCGGGCGATGACGGGCGCGGCGCCGCTCCCGGTGCCGCCACCCATCCCGGCGGTGATGAACACCATGTTCGAGCCTTGCAGCGATTCGAGGATGTCATCGATCGCCTCTTCCGCCGCCGCGCGCCCCACATCCGGCCGCGATCCGGCGCCGAGCCCCCGAGTGACGCCAATGCCGAGCTGGATCTTGCGCGGCGCGGTCGACAAATGCAGCGACTGCGCATCGGTGTTGCAAGCGATGAACTCGCAGCCGATGAGGTTGGCGCGAATCATATTGTTGACCGCGTTGCCCCCGGCGCCACCGACCCCGATGACGGTAATGCGGGGCTTAAGCTCCTGCTCGTCTTTCGGGATGCTCAAATTAATCATCGTGCTGCCCTCCACGCACCGCGCGGCTACGAAACCCCTCCGGCCAGGCGCCGGCTCCCTCTCGCTGCGATCGCGGCGGGTTCTGGCCCGACCGGTCGTTGCCCCCCGGCACGACTCCGCCCGCTTTGCAGCGACTCTACGCGATTTGCCCCAATCGCTAAACCCGGGGCTAGAAAAAAGTCAAACACAGCCTCAAAAAGTCTCCCTGACCCAACTCGATACGCGACCGAGGATACCGCTCCCTGCTCGGCGGGCCGGACGCGGCCTTTCGGCACGCTCCGACATGGCGAAATGGAGGAGCCCGGCGGCGGTCGAAAACGCCGGCCCGTGCGTCGATTCGGCGAGTCCTTTGACCCGTAGTGGCCGACCGATCCGCACTTGCTTGTCAAGAATGAGCGCGGCGAGCTCACGCACCCCGTGGAGCTGACACGCGCCGCCGGTCAGGACGACGCGGCGCCCGGCGATCTTGTCGGAGCCGCCCGCCTCGAGCCGGTTGCGCACCATCTCGAAGGTCTCCTCGACGCGCGGGGCGATGATGCTGACCAGCATCGATTTCGGTACGTGCTTGGCGTGCCCATCCTCCTCTTCGCCAATCTGCGGCACCGCGATCAGCTCGCGCTCATCGAGGGTCGAGGCGATGGCGCTGCCAAACAGCGCCTTCATGCGTTCGGCATGGGCCAGCGGCGTCGACAGACCGCGGGCAATGTCGTTGGTGACGTGCGTCCCGCCGACCGGCACCACATCGGTAAACACCAGATTGCCGCCGACAAAGACGCCGATCGTCGTCGTGCCGCCACCCATATCGATGACGGTGACGCCAAGGTTCATTTCGTCCTCAACCAGGCAAGCGAGACCCGAGGCGTAAGGGCTGACGACAAAGGTATCGACCTCAAGCATCGCTCGGGCCACGGCTGCGCTGTGATTGCGTACCGCCGCCGAGGCGGCGGCGACGACGTGCATGTTGACCCCGAGCCGCGTCCCGATCATGCCGCGCGGGTCGCGGATGCCGCGGCTATCGTCGATCGAGAACCCAACGGGGAAGGAATGAATCACCTGGCCGTCGCCGGTGTCGCGCATGGCGTAGCCGCGCTCGAGCACATGGCGCAGATCGCTGTCGCTGATCTCGCGCCCGCCGATGCCGATCTCGGCCTTGACCATGCGCGAGGCGCCAAACCCGGCCGATAGGCTGACGACCGCCTGGTCGATCGTCTCGCCGGCCATCTCCTCGGCCGCGTGCACGGCCGTGCGGATCGAATCGCTGACCTCGTCGAGATTGACAATCTTCCCGCTTTTCATCCCGCGTGAGACCTGATGGCCGATCCCAAGGATGCGCGGCTCGGCGCCGTCGACCCGGGCAATGAAGCAACAGATCTTGGTCGAGCCGATATCGATGCCGGCGATGAGGCTGCCGCGCGGCCGTACCGGTTGCGGACGCGGGCGCGGCGCCGAGCCGCCACCCGAACCACCCTTGTTCGACCCACCCGGCCGGAGCTTCGCGGCGATGGTCGGCGCCCTCATGTGCTCTTCCCCGGTGTGTGGATTTTCTTCGCGGGCGTCGTCGTATCCTTCGGGTCGTTGACGCGCATCACCAGCCGATCGGGCAGACGCATGTCGACGGTCTGAACGTCGCGTTGCAACAGCCGATTGATCCGCTCGAGCTTGGCGAGCCTCGTCCAGGCGCCGGCCGCATCGTCCTCGGGCAGCATCACCTCGATGGCGTTATCGATGCGCAGGTTCCAGCGTCGGTCGCCGACAAGGATTACGGCGGTGACGCGCGCGGCAAGATCAGGCTCGCTCGACAGCAAATCGATCAGATCGGCCGCGCCGTGACGCGCCTGATCGCCACCAACCACGGTCGGCAAATTGGCGAAGCGGGATAGATCGCTGACCGGGATGACGGTGCCGTCGCGGTCAATCAGCTCCCATTTCTTGTCGTGCTGCCAGACCGCGAGCGGCACGCGCTCGACCAGCCGTACATAGATCGTGCCCGGCAGGCGGCGCTCGATCGAGGCCGAGCGCACCCACGGCAGAGCCTCGAGCTGCTCCTTGGCGTGCGCGGGGTTGACCGCGAGGATCGGCGAGCCGGCATGGGCGCCGAGTGCGGCGAGGATGGTCGCGGTATCGGTCGTGGCTCGCCCCTCGACCTCGATATCGTCGACGGTCAGCCCCAGCGCGCCGGTCGCCGACAGCAGCGCCGAGCTCAGGTCATGGGCGGGGCCTTGTCCCGGCGACCAGCCACTCAACACGGCACCCGCGCCGATCCCGACAATGAGCGCCGCCGGCGCCCCCCACAGCGCCACGCGCCGCAGGTCGCGCGGCAACCGCCGGCGGCGCGGCCGAGCAACCCTGGGTCGCCTCAGCGGGCGCATGACCCCTCCTCCGCGTGCCAGCCCGGAAGCGGGCGCCCGATGCGGCGGATTTCCCATTCGAGGACGATGCCGAATTGGGCATGGACCCGTCGCCGCACCTCTTCGCCCAGCCCCTCGATGTCGCCGGCGCTGGCCGTCCCGGTGTTGATGAGGAAATTGGTGTGTTTCTCGGAGACCATCGCGCCGCCACGCATCAGGCCCCGGCAACCGGCGGCGTCGATCAATTGCCAGGCCTGATGACCCGGCGGATTGGCGAAAGTCGAGCCGCCGGTGCGCGACCGGATCGGCTGCGAGGCTTCCCGCGCCGCCTGGATTTCGTTCATGCGCCGGGCGATTTCATGCTTCTCGCCGGGCCTGCCGCGCAAGGTCGCGCCAATAAAAATCCAGTCCTCCGGCGCTTGCGAATGACGGTAGGAAAGGCCCAGCTCAGCCGCTGGAGCGCGGTGGATCGCCCCGCCGCGGTCGATCGCCACGGCCTCGACCAGGACATCCTTGATCTCGCTGCCATAGGCCCCGGCATTCATCCTGAGGCCACCCCCGATCGTCCCCGGTACGCCGGAGAGGAATTCGAGCCCGGAGATCCCGGCCTCGGCGGCGGTGAGCGAAACGTTGAGGTCGAGCGCGCCGGCTCCGGTGTGGACCGAGTCACCCTCGGCGGCGATCCCGGCAAAGCCGCGGCCAAGCCGGATCGTCACCCCCGGGATTCCCCCGTCGCGCACCAGCAGGTTCGAACCGACGCCGATCACCGTCACCGGGATGTCGGCCGGCAGGACCCTGAGGAAATCGGCAAGATCGGCCTCGTCCGCGGGACGAAACAACACCTCGGCCGGGCCGCCGACACGGAACCACGTCTGGGGGCCGATCGGCGCATTGCCGGTGAGACGACCGCGCGTTTTGGGCAGACGCTCGATCAATGCCGGCATCGCGGCTTCCGCAGGCGCCATCATGCCACCTGACTCCGCGACGCGGCGTCGAGCTCGGCAAGCTCAACGGGCAATGCATTCGCCCAGTTGGTGATCGAGCCGGCGCCAAGGCAAACGACCAGATCGCCGGGTTTGGCAAGCCCGCGCACTGCCGGGGCCAGTGTCGACGGGGTCTCGAGCGCCTCGACATGACGGTGCCCGTGCGCCGCGAGTCCGGCGATCAGCGCCGCGCGGTCGATGCCAGCGATCGGGGCCTCGCCGGCGGCGTAGACATCGGCCACCAGCACCGTATCGGCGTCGTTGAAGCAAGTGCAGAACCCCTCGAATAAATCCGACAGGCGCGAATAGCGATGCGGCTGCACCACGGCGATCACCTTGCCGGCGGTGATCGCCCGCGCGGCCTTCAACACCGCGGCAATCTCGACCGGGTGATGGCCGTAATCGTCAATGATCGCGACGCCGTTCCACTCTCCGGTCTTGGTAAATCGGCGCCGCACGCCCTTGAAGTTGCGCAGGCTCGTGCGGACCACAGCGTCGCCGAGCTTCAGCTCCGCCGCGACCGCAATCGCGGCCAGCGAGTTCTGCACGTTGTGCTCGCCATACATCGCCAGGAAAAGGTCGCGGATCGTTCGTGTCTTCCCGGTCGTCCGATCGGCGATGATGACGTCGTATCGCGTGCCGCCGTTGACCAGGCGGATGTTGGTCGCGCGGATATCGGCCTGCGGGCTGAACCCATAGGTGAGGATGCGCCGCTCGGTCACCCGCGCAACCATCCCCTGCACGACCGGGTGATCGATGCACATGACAGCGAAGCCGTAGAACGGGATGTTGGCGACAAAACTGTCGAATGCCTGCTGCAGGGCGCCGAACTCGCCGTAATGGTCGAGATGTTCGGGGTCGATATTGGTGACGACGGCGATCGCCGCCGGCAGCCGGGTGAAGGTGCCGTCGCTTTCGTCGGCCTCGACCACCATCCAGTCGCTGGCGCCGAGCCTGGTGTTGGTGCCGTAGGCGTTGATGATTCCGCCGTTGATCACGGTCGGATCGAGCTGAGCGGTTTCCAACAGCGCGCCAATCAGCGACGTCGTCGTGGTCTTGCCGTGAGTGCCGGCAACCGCGATCGCCCATTTGAGGCGCATCAGCTCGCCAAGCATCTCGGCGCGCCGGACGATCGGGATGCGGCGGGCACGAGCCGCGGCGATTTCCGGGTTGTCGCCCTTGATCGCCGACGACACGACGACGACCTCGGCAGCGCCGAGATTTTCCTCTTTGTGACCGACCATGATGCGGACGCCAAGCGCGGCGAGGCGGTGAGTATTGCCGCCCTCGGCCACGTCGCTGCCTTGCACCTTGTAGCCGAGATTGTGCAGCACTTCGGCGATGCCGCTCATGCCGATGCCGCCGATGCCGACAAAATGGATGAGGCCCAACCCTTGCGGCAGCGATCTCATGCGGCGCGCTCCAACTTGCCGCCGTTATGCCCAGGGGCAAGGCTCTGCACCAGACCGGCGAGATGCTCGGCGGCATCGTCGCGGGCGAAACGCCGGGCCGCCACCGCCGCCGCGCCCAGCTGCGCCGGATCGACCAGCAGCGTCGCGAGACGGTCGGCCAGCGCGGCGGCCGTCAGTTCGCTCTGCGGTGTCGCCCATCCCGCTTTTGCCGTGGCAAAGGCGGCGGCATTGGCGCTTTGGTGATCGTCCATCGCGTAAGGATAGGGTACCAGCAACGCCGGGCGACCGGCGGCGGCTAGTTCCGCGATCGTCGAAGCGCCGGACCGGCAGATCACCAAATGCGCGCGTTCGAACCGCGCGGGCATATCGTCGAAAAACACTCTCACCTCTGCCGGAATGCCGAGCGCCAGCAGCGCGCCGCCGACCGCGACATTGTCCTCCGGCCGCGCCTGCTGGGCGATGCTCAGCCGCGCCCGCAGCTCGGCTGGCAGCCCCGCCAGGGCTGCCGGCACGATCTCGCCAAAAAATCGCGCGCCCTGACTGCCGCCGACCACCAGCAGCTCGATCGGCCCGTCTGCCGCCGGCGGAACATAGGGCTTGGCGCCGATTGCCCGGATCGCCGGACGAACCGGGTTCCCGGTGTGGATGGAACGGGTGCGGTCGGCCGAACGCAGCCCCGCCGTCTCGGCAAACCCGGTGGCGATGCGGCGCGCGCGCGGCGCCAACAGTCGGTTGGCGCGGCCAAACACCGCGTTTTGTTCGTGGATCAAGGTCGGCAAGCCGAGCTGCGCTGCGGCCAACATCGTCGGCACCGACGGATAGCCGCCAAAACCGACCACCGCGGCCGGCTTCAACTGACGCAGCAGACGCCGGGCCTGGACAACACCGACCGCAATCTCGGCGAGCCCATAGGCGGCGTTGAATGGACCGCCACCGAGCCTCCCCGCGCGCACCCGATCGATCGCCACGCCAGGCAGCCGATCGGTGAACGCATCGGCGCGGCTATCGGTCAGGAGATGCACCGCCCCGCCGCTCTCGACGAGGATGCGCGCCACCGCCTCGGCCGGAAACAGATGCCCGCCGGTGCCGCCGGCGGCGAGGACATAGACCGGCTTCACAACGCGTCTCCGCCCAATCGTCGCCGCGTCAACGCCAGCAGCATCCCCATGCCGAGGGCCAGCGCCAACATCGACGAAACGCCGTAACTCAAAAACGGTAGCGTCATCCCCTTGGTCGGGATCAGACGCAAAGCCGAGGCCATGTTGACCGCCGCCTGCAAACCGAACTGGATCAATAGCCCGGTCGCCGCCAACAGGACGAACTGATCCTGCTCCTGCAACAGCCGAGAGAACCCGCGCAACACGATGAACGCGAAGAGGCCGATGATCAGCACGCAGGCGACGAGGCCGAACTCCTCGCCAGCGACCGCGAAAACAAAATCGGCATGCGCGTCGGGCAGCACATCCTTGACGGTACCTTCGCCCGGGCCCTTGCCCCAGAGCCCCCCGCTCATAAAGGCTTCGAGCGAGCGGCGCACCTGGTAGGAATCGCCGGCGCTCGGATCGAGGAAGCGATTGATCCGATCGGTGACGTGCGGCAGCCATTCATAAGCTGCGAGCACGGAAGCGACAGAACCGATAGCACCGAGGCCGATCCAGTACAGACGCGCGCCGGCCATGATGAATTGCGCGAACCACACGACCCCAACAACGCCCGCCATACCGAAATCGGGTTGCTTTACGAGGATGGCGACG
The DNA here is from genome assembly GCA_035935235.1 of Allostellaceae bacterium. Classification (GTDB taxonomy): domain Bacteria; phylum Pseudomonadota; class Alphaproteobacteria; order ATCC43930; family CGMCC-115725; genus DATARH01. The sequence continues at coordinate 2,094 of DASYXG010000242.1, read as the reverse complement.
ATTACGACGAATAATCCGGCCGAAATCCAGTTGCCGTAAAAATTTGGGTTGCGACGCTGCTCGGCGAAGAGCCAGGCGGCAACGATGGCGAAGGTCGGCTTGACCAACTCCGAGGGCTGCACCGGCATGCCGGCGATGCCGATCCAGCGGCGCGCGCCCTTGACCTCGATGCCGATCACCAAGGTCAGCACCAGCATCACCATGGCGATGCCAAACAGGACAAAGGCGGCGCGGCGCACTTTGCGCGGCGGCAGCAACGACACGAGGAACATGATCGCCAGCGATATCGGCACTGCCGCCAAATGGCGTTTGACGAAATGCAGCGGATCGACGCCGATCCGCACCGCGACCGCCGGGCTCGCCGCCATGCTCAACACCGCGCCGATCGCGATCAGCGCCATCAGCGCGCCGAGGCTCCAACGATCGACGGTCCACCACCAGCGTGCCACCGGGCTCTGGTCGATCCGGGCGAACCTCATCGATGCGCCCCCGGCAGCTCGCCGACGAGATGGCGGAAAGTGTCGCCGCGCACCTCGAAATTAGGAAACTGGTCATAGGACGCGCAAGCGGGCGACAGCAGCACCACCGCATCCGGCGCGCGCTCGCGCTGCGCCAGCTTGGACGCAGCCCTGAGCGCCGTCGCGAGGTCGCCGCAGCGCGTGTATGGGACCTTGCCGTCAAGCGTCGCCGCAAACTCCCCCGTGGCGTTGCCGATCAGGAAGGCATGCCGCAAGCGCGTGAAATACGGCGCGAGCGACGTAATCCCTCCTGCCTTTGGAAGACCGCCGGCGATCCAGTAGATCGTCGGATAGCACGCCAGCGCCTTTTCGGTGGCATCGGCATTCGTGGCCTTCGAATCGTTGATATAGCGTACCCCCTCGATTGTATCTACCAGTTCTTGACGGTGAGCCAGGCCGGGAAAGCTCCGGATGCCGGCGATTGCGGCTTCTGCGTCAAGCCCCGCCAAGCGCGCCACCGTATAGGCGGCGGCGGCATTTTGCGCGTTATGCGAACCGGGAAGGCGCGGCGCCTCGTTGAGATCGAAAACCCGGTGCGGCGACCCGTCCAGCGCGTCGATCAGCCAGCCCGCTTCGACGTACACGCCACCCGGTACTTTCTCCCGCACCGAGATCGCCACCACCCGGGCCTTGCTGTTGCCGCGCAGCGCCTCGGCGGCATCGCGGCAAATCGAATCATCGATGCCGATGACGGCAGCGCTACCATCGCACTGCCGCGCGAAGATGCGCTTCTTGGCGGCGACGTAGCCGTCCATGTCGCCATGGCGATCGAGATGGTCGGGGGTGATGTTGAGGAGCACCGAAACATCGAAGGTGAGCGAGGTCACCAGTTCGAGCTGGAACGAGCTGAGCTCGAGGACATAGGTCCCGCCTTTGCCCAGCGGCTTGAGGCCGAGCGCGGGCGGGCCGAGATTGCCGCCGATCTCGACCGTTTTCCCGGCCTGATCGAGGATGTGGCCGATCAGTGCCGTCGTCGTCGATTTGCCGTTGGTACCGGTGATCCCGATCAAGCGGGCCTCCGGCTGCGCCCGGCCAAGCAGTTCGATATCGCCGAGGATCGGTACCCCGGCCTTGTGGGCGGCTTCGACCGCCGGATGCGGTCTTGGGAAACTGTGTGGGATGCCCGGCGACAGCATCAGCGCGGCGACCTCGCGCCAGTCGATCCTGGACGGATCGCAAAGCGGGACCTGGTCGGCGACCGCGGAACGGGTCTTTTCGTTGTCGTCCCAGGCCAGCACCGCCGCCCCCCCGGCCTTGAGCGCCGCCGCGGCCGCGCGCCCCGAGCGGGCGAGGCCGAGAATTGCGACCTTGCGACCTTCGAATCCGGGCACGACGATCATCGCCGCCTACCGCAGTTTGAGCGTCGCCAGCCCGGCGATCGCCAGGATCGAAGCGATGATCCAGAAACGGATCACCACGGTCGGCTCTTCCCAACCCTTCTGCTCAAAATGGTGGTGCAGCGGCGCCATCCTAAACACCCGGCGCCCGGTCAATTTGAAGCTCGCGACCTGGACGATGACCGATACCGCTTCAAGCACAAAAAGCCCGCCGACAATCGCCAATACCAGCTCGTGCT
>DASYXG010000241.1:0-6404 GCA_035935235.1 Allostellaceae bacterium | reverse complement strand
ATGACCACATCGTGCTTGCCGCGGGCGGAGGTGCCGGAACAGGTGGGGCTGTCGTCGGAGCGGCTGACGCGCCTCGCCGATTTCATCGTCAAGGAGGTCGAGCAGGAGGTCATTCCCGGCGCGACGCTGGCGATCGCCCGCGGCGGCCGGCTTGCCTGCGCCCAGGCATTCGGGTTCCAGGACGCCGCGAGCGAAACGCCGATGCGGCTCGACTCGATCTTCCGCATCGCCTCGATGACCAAGCCCGTCGTCTCGGTCGCGGCGATGATGCTGGCCGAGGAAGGAAGGCTCGATATCGGCGCGCCGGTCGCCGACTACATTCCCCTCTTCGAGAACCTGACCGTCGGAGCCGAGCGCAGGAAGGCGACGCGGACGATGACCGTGCAGGATTTGCTGCGCCACACGTCGGGTCTGACTTATGCGGCGTTCGGCGACTCGCCGGTGCAGATGATCTGGCGCGACGCCAATCTGATGGACGAGAACCAGACCAACGAGGAGCTGGTCGGCAAGCTCGCCAAACTGCCGCTGATGTTCGAGCCGGGCACAACCTGGGAATATTCGATGTCGACCGACGTCTTGGGTCGGGTCGTCGAGGTGGTTTCGGGCCAAAGCCTCGGCGGCTTTATCGCCGAGCGCATCACCGGGCCGCTCGGCATGATCGACACCGCGTTCGCCGCCACCGGCGAGAAGGCCAAGCGGGTGGCCGAACCGCTCGCCGACAAGACCACCGGAAAGAAACCGCCGATGCGCGACCCCGCGAAGGAGCCGCGCTGGCAATCCGGCGGCGGCGGCCTCGCCGGCACGGCGCCGGACTATATCCGCTTTTGCCAGATGCTGCTCAACGGCGGCGAGCTCGACGGGGTGCGCATCCTCGCGCCGAAGAGCGTAGCGCTGATGGCCGCCGACCACCTGCCGCCGGGCTGCGAATACGGCGAGACCGCGCGCAGCCGCTTCGGTCAGCTCGCGCCGGTGCCGGAGATGGGCTACGGCTTCGGGCTCGGCTTCTGCGTCCGCAAGGCGCAGGGGATGTCGCCGGCGCCGGGCTCGGTCGGCGAGTTCTTCTGGGGCGGGGTGCTCGGCACCTATTTCTGGATCGACCCGCAGGAGCAGATGGTCACTGTGCTGATGATGCAGGCGCCCGACCAGCGCCTGCGCTATCGCACGATGATCCGCCGCCTGGTCTACGCGGCGATGACCGGCCCGGCGCGCGGGCGGCGGCGGTAGGCGATGGCCGGCGACGAGATCGCCTTTCTCTCGGCGTGGGAGCTGGCCGAGCGCTACCGGGCGAAGACGCTGTCGCCGGTCGAGGTGGCACAGGCGCTGCTCGCCCGGCTCGATGCGCTGCAGCCAAAGCTCAACGCGTTCTGCCTGGTCGACCGCGACGGGGCGCTGGCGAGCGCCCGCGCCTCGGAGCAGCGGTGGCGCGATGGTGAGCCGCTGTCGTCGATCGACGGGGTACCGGCGACGATCAAGGATTTGATGCTGATGCGCGGGCACCCGACCCGGCGCGGTTCGCATCTGACCGAGAACGTGCCGGACACCGAGGACTCGCCGGCGGTGGCGCGGCTCAAGGAAGCCGGCGCGGTGATCCTCGGCAAGACCACGACCCCGGAATTCGGCTGGATCGCGGTGGGCGACAGCCCACTCACCGGGATTACCCGCAACCCGTGGAACCTCGAGCGCACCCCGGGCGGCAGCAGCGCCGGCGCCGCGGCGGCGTGCGCGGCGGGGATCGGGGTTTTGAATCTCGGCAGCGATGGCGCCGGGTCGATCCGCATCCCGTCATGCTTTTCCGGCGTGTTCGGGTTGAAGCCGACCTTTGGGCGGGTGCCGGCCTATCCGCCCTCGCCGATGGGCCTGTTGTCGCATCACGGGCCGATCACCCGCACGGTTGCGGACGCGGCGGCGATGCTCGATGTCATTGGCAAGCCCGACCCGCGCGATCCGTTCTGGCTGCCACCAACTGGCAGCTTCCTCGACGGGCTCGAGGATGGCGTCAAAGGCTGGAAGATCGGGTTCAGCCCCGATCTCGGCTACGCCCAGGTGCAGCCGGAGATCGCCGCCGCGGTCGCCGCCGCCGCCAAGCAATTCGAAGTGCTTGGCGCCCATGTCGAAGCGGTCGGCAAGATATTCGACTCGCCGCGCGAGGCGCTCCTGACCCTGTGGGGCGCCGGTGCGGCGCGGATCGTCGCCGGCATCCCGGCCGAGAAGCTCAAGCAGTGCGACCCCGGCTTTGTCGCGGTCGCCGAGGCCGGCACGCACATCAGCGCGGTCGATTATCTCGGCGCCGATTTGCAGCGCACCGCGCTCGGCCGGACGATGGGCGCGTTTCACGAGACCTACGATCTGCTGCTGACGCCGATGATGCCGGTGCCGGCGCTCAAGGTCGGCGAAGACCTCAACGACCCGAGCGACCGGCATTGGGTCGATTGGTCGCCTTTCAGCTACCCGTTCAACATGACCCGCCAACCGGCGGCGTCGATCATGTGCGGGCTGACCAGCGGCGGGTTGCCGATCGGGCTGCAGATCGTCGGCGGGCTGCATGACGATGCCAAGGTGCTGCGCGCCGCCCGCGCCTTTGAGACGACCCAGCCGGTGCGCCATCCGCCGATCTCATGACCGTCATTGCGAGCACAGCGAAGCAATCTCCCTCCGTCTTGGCCACGTCGGCACGAGATTGCCGCGCCGCGCCCCGCGCTCCTCGCAATGACAAGGAGGTTTGATGGCCGATCCGAAAATCATCCTGACCGACACGGCGACGCCCGAAGAATTGGCCATCATCAGCGACGGGCTGCGTGACTACAACACTAGCCAGGCGGGCTACGATGACTACAAGCGTCTCGCCATCTTCGTCGCCGATCCGGAGAGCGGCGCGATCGTCGGCGGCATTTACGGCGGCAGCTATCTCGGCCAGCTTTCGATCGAGCGCGTCTTTCTGCCCGAGAGCCTGCGCCGCTACCGGCTGGGCAGCCGCCTTATCGCGATGGCCGAAGAAGAGGCCCGGCGGCGCGGTTGCTCGCGCATCACCCTGAACACGCTCGAAATCCAGGCACAGGGCTTCTACCTGAAACAAGGCTTCGAGACCGCGGCGACGCTCGCCTGCGACCCGCCGGGCATTACCCGCTACGTGATGACAAAGCGGTTGTGATGTTTTGCCGACTGCCTATTGGGTACACCCTCTCCGCCCATTGGGGGGAGAGGGTGCCCGACGCACAGCGGAGGGCGGGTGAGGTGGGCATGCGCCGACGTCTCCGGAATCCCCCGCCTCGCCCCGGCCCTCTCCACCCCCGGGGGTGGAGAGGGAGCATATGGAGATGCGCATGAAATTCGGTCTGTTCATCAACGCCCAGCAGCCGCGCGACACCGATCCGGTGCTGGCGTTCCGGCAATGCGTGCAGCAGGTGATCGTCGCGCGCGATTGCGGGTTCGACGCGATCGCCTCCGGGCATCATTACGTTTCGCCGCCCTATATCGCGCTGCAGAACCTGCCGTTCTTGGCGCGGCTCGCCGCCGACTCGGGCAAGATGGATCTGGTGCTGGCGGTGACCCTGCTGGCGCTCTTGAACCCGGTGCAGACCGCCGAGGAGATCGCGACGCTCGACGTGATGTCGGAGGGGCGCGTCGTGTTCGGGGTCGGCATCGGCTATCGCGAGGAGGAGTTCCAAGCCTTTGGGCTGCAGGTCTCGGACCGGGTGCCGCGCATGCTGGAGGGGCTACGTTTGATGCGGCGGCTGTGGACCGAGGACAATGTCACCCATCAGGGCCGCTATTTCAATCTGCGCGATGCGACCTCGACGATCCGCCCGGTGCAAAAACCACACCCGCCGATCTGGATCGCCGCCAATGCCGACAAGGCGGTCGAGCGCACCGGGCGGCTCGGCTATCCGTGGTTCATCAACCCGCACGCGGCGATGCCGACCACCGAGCGGCAATGGGGGCTCTACAAGGCGGCGCTGGCGGCGAACGGACACGCGATCCCGGCGGCACGGCCGATGATCCTCGAACTGCATGTCGCCGAGACCCGCGAGGAGGCGTTCGCCACCGCGCAGCCCCACCTCGAAGGCAAATACGCCGCCTATGCCGCCTGGGGCCAGGACAAGGCGCTGCCCGGGGAGCAGAGCTTCCGCGTGCCGTTTAGCGAGCTGGCGCAGGACCGCTTTATCCTCGGCAGCCCCGACGACGTGATCGAACAGCTCGAAGACCGCATCGCGCGGCTCGACGCCAACTACTTCATCTTCCGCGCGGGCTGGCCGGGGATGGAGATGTGGAAGGTGCTCAAATGCACCGAGATCATGGGCGCAAAGGTGCTGCCGCACTTCCACAAGAAATATGGAAGAGACTGAAAAATCGTTAAAATACCTACATATTTTCCCTTGATGGTAGCCGATTGGCAGCCTATACCCGGTGATAGGTTCTTTGGAGTCACCGATGGCCCTCACCTATAGCGTGACGAAGCGCGGCCAAAACTCATACCGGATCAGTATCAAGCGGAACGGGCGCCAGCACACACGCACGATCCGCGCGGACAAGCCGCGCGACGTTGAGCAAGCTGCCATCGCCTTCGTCAGCGAAGTCGAAAACGGCCATGCACCCGCGGCGCCTGCGAAGCTCACCTTCGGCGCTTACCTTGGCCAATGGCTCGACAGCCTCGATGTGCGCCCGCTGACGCTGCGGAATTACCGAAGCATCTGCCGGGTGCATATCGTGCCTGCCCTCGGCGAGATCGCCCTGCGCGCCCTCAAGCCGATCCAGATCAAGACCGCGTTCCTTGGTTGGAAGAAGACCCTCAAGCCGTCGAGCCTGAACGCCGTGGCGATCGTGCTGAAATCCGCTCTCAGTCACGCCGAAGAATTCGATTATGTCGCCGTATCGCCCATGCGGAAGCTCAAAGGCGAACTGCCCACTGGCAAGCCGCCAGAAGCGCAGATAGTGGCGCCGGAGGCGATCACGCAGCTAATGCAAGACGACTCGGTATATGCCCTTGCCGTCATGATCGCGGTCGCTGGCGGCCTGCGCAGGGGCGAGGTTTGTGGCCTCCAATGGCGCGACGTTGATCTCGACAAGGGCACGATCCGCGTCGAGCGGCAGTTGCTCCCCACGGGCGAATTTGGGGCACCCAAATCAGAGAAAGGCGCCCGCAAGATCAGGCTGCCCGAACAGGCAATGCAGCGCTTGCAGGCGCAGCGCAAGGCATTGGCAGAACAGTTGTTGGCCTACGGTATCCGCAAGCTGCCGATCGAAGAAATGGCGGTTGTGTGCCGCGTGACGGGCGTTCCGATCAAGCCGGACTCTCTAACCCATTGGTGCAATCGCAAGGGGATCAAATTCCACAATTTGCGCCACACCCATATCAGCACGTTGCTATCCGGCGGCGCGTCGATCGCTGCCGTCAGCAGAAGAGCGGGACACTCGAACGTGGCCACAACGCTGCAAGCCTACGCGCACGTTTTAGAGAACGAAGACGATCTTGCTGCCGAAATTGCGGGGAAAGCGATATTCTAACAAAGGGTACGGCTGAGGAAAGGGTTGAGCTGCGTCAACCCCAGCTTTAACACCCGGGGCCGCTACCACCTTTACCGAACGCCCCTGCATTGGTCCGCATGGCAGCGGCGCCCTCGGTATCATCTGACTTTTAATCAGTAGGTCTCGGGTTCGAATCCCGACGGGCTCACCAATTAAATCAACTAATTAATGTCCAAAGCAACTCGCTCAACTGGATTTCAGGGTACCATATGGGGTACCAAAATACGTGATATGGAATGTCATTCCGTGTTCTGATCCGCGGCCAATCTGCGAGCCTGCCGGTGTTGCGCGAGGCGGCGCAGCGGAGCCCCCACGGCAGCGTCATCGTCAACCTCGCCTCGACCGCCGGCCTCGTCGGTTCGACGCAAGATCCGCTCTACTCGATGACCAAAGGTCGGCTGACGCTATTCACCAAATCAACCGCGCTGGAATTTGCCCGCAAGGGGTATCGCATCCGCGTCAATTTGCGTCATATTAACCCCGGCCTATATCCCTCCGATCAAGGGAATGGGCAATGCAGGACAATCTCAAATACGACGACCTCATGGGCGGCGAGCTTGCGCCGCTCTATCTCTCCTACCTCCGCTGGTCTACCGACGAACAGTCGCACGGCGACTCGGAACGCCGGCAACTCGAAAACGGCAAGCGCTGGGCGGCTGAGCTTGGCGCGGAATACCTCGATGAATACCGCGATGCCGGTGTCCCGGCGTTCCGTGGCAAGAACCGCGAGAAGGGCGATCTTGCTCGGCTGATCGCTGAGTACAAGGCCGGGCGATGGGGCAACCGCCGGGTCTATATTGGCGTCGAGTCCATTGATCGGCTGAGCCGTGACAAGATCATCGGCGACGATCCCCGCCGGGGCGCGCTGCGGCTGTTCCTCG
>DASYXG010000240.1:0-5521 GCA_035935235.1 Allostellaceae bacterium | reverse complement strand
CCCTCGGCCGGCGTGTCGCCCGAGGCCAGATCGCCCGCCGTGACGATGCGCAAAAGCTCGATCTCCGCTGCCTCGCTTGCCTTTAGCAACTCGGCGGCCAGCGCCGGATCGAGCGAAGCCGCGAAGACCAGCACCGCATGGGTCACGGGGCGGGCAAGGGCGCGTTCGGCGCGGAGCCGGGCGCCTTCGAACAGCGCTTGCCATTCGGCCAGCAGCGCATCCGGGCCCGGCACCGGCAGATCGCGTTCGAACCCCTCGTGGTCGGCAAGGATCACGGCGTTGCCGCCGACCGCGAACGCGACCTCGGTCAGTTTGCCGCTCGCATCGATGCCGATCGCCGCGCCCGGCGCGTCGGGGTCGCTCGGCGAGCCGTCCGGCTCTTCGATCTGGAAAAGTTTCATGGTTCAACCGTCATTGCGAGCGCAGCGACGCAATCTCGTGCCGCCTTGGCCCTCCACCGAAGGAGATTGCCGCGTCGCGCTATTCGCTCCTCGCAATGACAACGCAGTCAGACGTGGAACGATTCGCCGCAGCCGCAGCGGCCCTTCTCGTTGGGATTACGGAAGACAAAGCCGCTTTCGAGTTTCTCCTCGACGTAATCCATCTCGGTGCCGAGGATGAACATGACCGCTTTGGGGTCGATCAGTACGGTGACGCCCTTGTCCTCGACGATCTCGTCGAACTTACCCTTCTCGTCGGCGTATTCGAGCGTGTAACTGAGGCCGGAGCAGCCGCGCGAGCGTACCCCGACGCGCACGCCAGCCGAGGGCTTGCCACGCTTGGCGAGCAGCGCCTGGATGCGCTCCGCGGCAGCGTCGGTCACCAGCAGGGCCGGGGGTCGGGCCAAAACCATCTTCGTTCGCTCCTTACGCTTTCATATTGGCGGCATTGCCGCTGCCGTCAATCGTCGCGTGCCCGGCGCGCAGCCGCGCCACGGCGGCGGCCAGCGCGTCGACCGCGTAGTCGACGTCGGAGGCGGTGGTAAATCGGCCGAGGCCGAGGCGAATCGAGGCATTGGCGCGGTCGTCGGAAAGCCCGAGCGCGCGCAGCACATAGGATGGCTCGACGGACGCCGAGGTGCAGGCCGAGCCGGTCGAAATCGCGATCGACGGGCAGGCCTCGATGAGGTCCGCCGCGGTTGTCCCCTCGATCGAGACATTGAGGCTGCCCGGCAGCCGGTGGCCGAGATCGCCGTTGACCGCAAGGCCGTGGATGCGCTGGGCAAGGCTCTTTTGCAGCCGCTCGCGCAGCCCTTTGAGGCGAGCCGCTTCGCCGCCCATCTCCGCCGCGGCGATCGCGCAAGCCTTGCCAAAGCCGACGCAGAGCGGGGTCGGCAGCGTGCCGGACCGCAGGCCGCGCTCCTGGCCGCCGCCATCGATCAGCGGCGACAGGCGCACGCGCGGCCGGCGCCGCACATAAAGCGCGCCGACGCCCTTCGGCCCATAAAGCTTGTGGCCCGACATCGACATCAGGTCGATCTGCATCGCCTCGACGTCGAGCGGAATCTTGCCCAGCGCCTGGGCCGCGTCGGTGTGGAACAGCACACTGCGTTCGCGGCAGATCGCGCCGATCTCGGCGAGCGGTTGGATCACGCCGATCTCGTTATGCGCCGCCATGATCGAGACCAGCAGGGTCTGCGCGGTCAGCGCCGCTTTGAGTTTTTCAAGATCGACGAGGCCGCTTTCGGGGACATCGAGATAGGTGACCCGGAACCCCTCGCGCTCCAGCGCGACGCAGCTTTCGAGCACGCATTTGTGCTCGGTCTTGAGCGCGACGATGTGGTCTTTCGGCGTGCTGGCCGTCGGATGCTCGCGGGCGAAATGCGCCGCCCCCTTGATCGCGAGGTTGTTCGCCTCGGTGGCGCCCGAGGTGAAGACGATCTCGCGCGGGTCGGCGTGGATGAGGCCGGCGATCTCGCCGCGCGCTGCGTCGATCGCCGCCATTGCGCGGTGGCCGTAGACATGGCTCTCGCTGTGCGGATTGCCATAATCGATGGTGAAATACGGCAGCATCGCCTCGAGCACGCGCGAGTCGACTGGGGTCGAGGCCTGATTGTCGAGATAGACCGGCAGCGTGTTGGCGCGATCTGGCGAAGCGTCGTTCATGCGGCCTTCCGTCCTCGCGTGCGCCGGTAAAGCGCCGTCCAGGCGTCGATAAAATGCGCGATGTCGGCCTCAGTCGTCGACCAGCCGAGGCTGACCCGGATCGTCGAGTTGGCGAGCTCGGGCGCGATCCTCATCGCCGCCAGCACATGGCTCGGGCCGACCTTGCCGGACGAGCAGGCGGCGCCGGCGCTGACCATGACACCGTCGAGGTCGAAGGCGATGATCTGGGTCTCGGCCGGCACTCCGGGCATGGCGATCGCCGAGGTGTTCGGGAGCCGCAATACGCCGTCGGCGATGACGATCGCTTCGGGCAGCGCCGCTTCGAGCCGATCGCGCAGCCCGCAGACGAGATCGTACTCGCCTGGATTGGCGGCAGACGCCGCCGCGGCGAAGCCGGCGACCCCCGAAAGGTTCTCGGTGCCGGCGCGACGGTTGCGCTCCTGACCGCCGCCGCGCAGCAGCGGCGCTACCTCGACGGACGAAACCAGCGCGCCGATCCCGCTCGGTCCGCCGATCTTATGCGCCGACAGGGTCATCAGATCTGCGCCAGTTTCGGCTATCAACAGCGGAATTTTGCCGGCGGCCTGCACCGCGTCGCAATGAAACTGCGCGCCCCGCGCATGGGCGATCTCGGCGATTTCGCCGACCGGCTGGATCACGCCGGTTTCGTTGTTGGCCAGCATCACCGACACCAACGCCGGACGCCGGTCGGCGGCGAGTAGCGCGGTCAGCGCGTCGAGATCGACGATGCCGTCGCCATCGACCGGGATGCGCTCGGCGTCGGGTACCGCCTGCAAGACTGACGAGTGCTCGATCGCCAAGACCAGCATCCGTTGGCGCCCGCTACCCAAGAGCGCCAGCTGATTGGCTTCGGTTCCGCCGCTGGTGAAGATGACGGCCTCGGCCGGCGCACCGACCAGCGCGGCGACCGCCGCTCGGCTGTTCTCGACCAGCCGGCGCGCGGCGCGACCGCGTCGATGCACCGAGGACGGGTTGCCACCGAGCGCCAAGGCTTCGGCCACCGCCGAGGCTGCCGCGGGACGCAGCGGCGCTGTCGCATTCCAGTCGAGATAGGTTTCGCGGGTCATTGCGCCGCAGAGGCCACCTGGTATGTCGCGCGCTGTGCGAGGCCGCTGGTGCCGAGCACCCGTTTGTCGCAAACATCGCCCAGGGACACCGAGCTCAAATAGAGGTGGATCTGATTGCCCAACTCCTCCCACAGATCGTGGGTGAGACATCGGCTCTTGTCGCCGCTGCAGCCGATTGCCGCGCCGGGACGACAGCGCGTCGCCCGGATCGGCTCGTCGACCGCGAGGATGATGTCGGCGATGCGGGTCGCGTCGCGGTGATGCGCCAAGAGGTAGCCGCCGCCTGGTCCGCGCACGCTTCTGACCAAACCGCCGCGGCGCAGCTTGGCAAAGAGCTGTTCGAGATAGGACAGCGAAATGGACTGCCGCGCGGCGATCTCGGCGAGGCAGACAGGGCCCTCGCCGCCGTGCTGGGCAAGGTCGACCATCGCCATCACCGCGTAGCGGCCCTTGGTGCTGAGCTTCATGCCCTCGGCCCCGTTGTCGGCCGCTCGCTCTCGGCCTCGTCGGCGCCCGCATGCGGCGTTGCCGCGGTTGGCGCGCCCTTGTCGCTTTCAAGCTCGTTGACCCGCGCCCGCAGGCTTGCGACTTCGTCGAGCAGGCCCGACAGCGCGCGCGCGACCGGGTCGGGAATGTCGTGCTCGCCGACGCCGTAGGGGGCGAAGGCCGGCCGCGCTTCGCCCGCCGGCCGACGGGTGATCTGATGGGCCGGGTTGCCGACCATCACCGCGCCGGGCGGCACTTCCTTCAGCACCACCGCGGCGGCGCCGATCGTCGCGTCATCGCCGACCTTGAATGGTCCGAGGATCTGGGCATTCGAGCTGATGATGACGTGGTTGCCGATCGTCGGGTGCCGCTTGCGCCCAGCCTGGTCCGCCGAGGGCCGGGTACCTCCAAGGGTCACGCCCTGGTAGATCGTGCAATCGTCGCCGATCTCCGCGGTCTCGCCGATCACCACGCCGATACCGTGGTCGATGAACAGGCGCTTGCCGATCACCGCGCCAGGATGAACGTCGATCGCGGTCAGCACCCGGCCGATATGGGCGACAAAGCGGCCGAGGAAATAGCAGCGGTGCCGCCATAGCCAATTCGCCATGCGATGGAACAACAAGACCTGGAAGCCGGGATAACAAAACACCACTTCCAGAGCGGAGCGGGCGGCTGGGTCGCGAGCCCGCGTGGCATCGATTTCGTCGCGCAAGTTCTTGAAGAGCATCGCGTTCACTGTGCTATCGTTGTCGCCGCCAGGCGTCCGAGCCGTCGCCCGGGCCAGTCGCGACTTTAGGAAATGAGCATATAATTGCCCGAGTCACCGGATCAAGTATGCGGCGGGAACTTGCGAGGAAATGCAACCGTTCGCTGGGTAGTCAAATCCGACTTCAATCGTCGGAAATCCCATGCCTGATGTAATCATCAACGGCCCGGAAGGGCGCATCGAGGGGCGCTACCACCACGTCCGCGCCGGGCCGGCGCCGATGGCGCTGGTGCTGCATCCGCACCCGCTGCATGGCGGGACGATGAACAACAAGATCGTCTACACGCTCTATCAGTGCTTCGTGAAGCGCGGGTTCTCGACGCTGCGGATCAATTTTCGCGGCGTCGGTCGCAGCCAGGGCAGCTTCGATCGGGGCGAGGGCGAACTCGCCGACGCGGCGGCGGCGCTCGACTGGCTGCAGACCTACAACCCCAATGCCGGCTCCTGCTGGGTCGCGGGGTATTCGTTCGGCGCCTGGATCGGCATGCAGCTATTGATGCGGCGGCCGGAGATCGAGGCGTTCATCGCGGTGGCGCCGCCGGCGAGTCAGTACGATTTCACCTTCCTGGCGCCGTGTCCTTCGTCGGGGCTGGTGATCCAGGGCGACCAGGACACGCTGGTGCCGATCGAGTCGGTGCAGAAGCTAGTGCACAAGCTCGCGCATCAGCGCGACATCAAAATCGATTTTCGCAAGATCGCCGGCGCTGACCATTTTTTCGCCGATCAGCTCGAACTGATCAGCACCCATGTCGACACCTATATCGGCGAGCACATGCGGGCGGCGAATGAACCAGCTCCGGCGGTCCAGGGCCGCAGCCGCTAGAAATTCAGAATGCGACGGGGTGTTACCGCGTGTTAACGCGCATGCGCGTTACGTTAGAGCCCCAACGAGCCCGCTAAAAACGGCGACGCCGCCGAGCAGCAAGAACGCTGCGGCGACCAATACGGCGTATGCGCCCCTCAGGCGCAAGGCTTCGGGCAATTCGGCGCGGCCGAGCCAGTAAAGGAAACTCAGCACTATTGGCAGGAGCGCCGCGTTGATCACGCCGGCCACGATCGTGAGATCGATCAGG
>DASYXG010000239.1:0-5314 GCA_035935235.1 Allostellaceae bacterium | reverse complement strand
TTGGGCTGGCTGAACGACACCGCGTTGCTGATCACGTTGAGGAAGACTTGCGACAGCCGACTCTCGATGCCGCGCACGATGAGGGCGCGCCGGCGCTCGGGTAGGTTCAGCACCACATGCGCGGTGCCGTCGGTGCGTGTCGTCTCGTGGATATCGACGAGCGCGCGTAGCATCGCTCCGATATCGGTCGGCGACATCACGTCGCGGCTCATCTCCGCATCGAGACGCGAGGCATCGGATATATCGGTGATCAGCCGCGACAGCCGCTCGACATCGGCCGTGATGATCGCCAACAGGCGTCGCTGCTTGACCGGGTCGTCGACGCGGACCGCGGTCTCGACCGCGCTGCGCAGCGAGGAGAGCGGGTTCTTGATCTCGTGCGCGACGTCGGAGGCGAAGCTCTCGATGGCGCTCATCCGCAGGCACAGCGCGTTGGTCATCTCGCGCAGGGAGCGGGACAGATCGCCGATCTCGTCGCCGCGCTGGGTCAGGTCGGGAATCTCGATGCGGGCGCCCCGGCCGCGCGCCCGTTCGGCGGCTTCGGCGAGCCGGCGGACCGGCCGGGCGATGGTGCCGGCGAGATAGAGCGACAGCAGTACGGTGACCAGCACCGCGACACCAAAAATGCGCAGCAACTCGAGCCGTACCGTGCGCAGTTCGGCCTCGATCTCCCCGCTCACGCTGGTCAGCATCACCGCGCCCAACACCTCCTTGTAGCGCTGGACCGGGACGGCGACGCTGATGACCAGCCCGTTATCGGTGGCGTCGCGACGCACGGCGGAACTGCCCTCGCCATGGAGCGCGCGCACGACTTCGGGGTAATCGTTGGCCGGCCGGCCCTCGAGATAGATCGGGTAGTTGCGCCGGTGTGGCAGCGCCTCGACGATCCGGTCGTAAATTTGGTCGCTAAGGCGGGTGAGCCAGCCGGAATTGTCCGGCGGCGGCAGCTCGGCCACTTGCACGGCGTCTCCGGGCCCCGCCAGGACACGGCTATCGGCGATCGGCTTGCCGTCGCGGTCGAAGAGGCGCGCCGGCGTGCGTGTCGGCGCCACCAGCCGGCGCATCATGCCGCGCGCCAGATCTGGCAACAGCACCTCGCCCTCATCGGGTGAATCGAGCACCGCGCCTTCGCCGAGCGCGGCGGCGAAGATCTCGCCCTGGGTGCGCAGCGCCTCGACCCGCTGGCCGATCAGGCTCGACTCGAATTTGCCGAGATAGAGAAAGCCGATCGCCAGCAGCGCCAGGGGCAGGATGTTGACGACGACGATCCGCCGGGTGAGCGGCGACAGGCGCAGCCGGCGTCCTGCCGCGGCCTCGCGGACCGCCGGCTGGGCCGCCGCCTCGGCGTCTGGCGACGGCGCCTTAGTGCTCGCGATAACGATATCCGACGCCATACAGGGTTTCGATCTGCGCGAAATCGTTGTCGACCGCCTTGAACTTCTTGCGGAGACGTTTGATGTGGCTGTCGATGGTGCGGTCGTCGACATAGATGTGCTCGCCATAGGCCGCGTCCATCAGCTGGTCGCGGTTCTTGACGTGACCGGGACGCTGGGCGAGCGATTTCAAGATGAGGAACTCGGTGACGGTCAGCTCGACCTGATCGCCCTGCCAAGTGCACAGATGCCGGCCGGGGTCGAGGGTCAGCTGTCCGCGCACGATCGCTGGTTCGCCCTGACCGTCCTCGCGCTCGCGCGCCAGCTCGCCGCGACGCAGCAGCGCGCGAATGCGTTCGATCAACAGGCGCTGTGAGAATGGCTTCTTGATGTAGTCGTCGGCACCCATGCGCAGGCCGAGCAGCTCGTCGACCTCATCGTCTTTCGAGGTGAGAAAGATGACCGGCACCGGGTGCTGGCGGCGCAGCTGCGCCAGCAGCTCCATGCCGTCCATCCGCGGCATCTTGATGTCGAGCACGGCGACATCGACCGGCTGGTTGCTCAGCCCCTTCAGGGCCTCCGTGCCGTCGGCGTAGCAGCGGACGGCGAAGCCCTCCGCCTCGAGCGCCATCGTCACCGATTCGAGGATGTGACGGTCGTCATCGACAAGTGCGATCGTGTTCGCCAAGGATCAGTCCCCCCAAGCCACTTCTCGGCAATGGTACGCTACCGGCGCAATATAGGTTCCCCAAATATGGCTGCTTCTTGGCGAACAAAAAGGGCAGGGCATGGACGAAAGCGATAGCGGGGTGGCTTGCCGCCGCCTGATGCGCCTGCAAACGCATGCCGCGCTGGCGACCAGCCGGGACGGACATCCCTACGTTTCGCTCGTCGCCCTCGCCGTCGATTACGACTGCAGCCCCCTGCTGCTCCTGTCCGATCTTGCTCAGCACAGCCGTAATATCGCCGCCGATCCGCGGGTCTCGCTGTTGTTCGATGGCGGGATGCCCGCACATGCTCCGGCGGACCCGCTAGCCGAGCCGCGGCTGACCTTGCTCGGCGAAGCCGTGCGCTGCGACGACGCGCCGCTCCTCGCGCGCTTCACTGCGCGGCATCCAAGCGCCGCCACGTATGCCGGCTTCGGCGATTTCCGCCTCTATCGGGTGACCATGCTGCGCGCGCATTTGGTCGCCGGGTTCGGCCGGATTTCCTGGGTCGAGGCGGACGCACTGCGTTTCGCCGGCAACGGCGCCACCCTGGCGGCCGCCGAAACCGCGATCACCGAGCATATGAATACGGATCATGCCGAGGTCGTGTCGCTCTTCGCCGAGCGCCTGGCGCGGCGCGGCGGCGCCGGCTGGCGGATGACCGGCATCGACCCCGAAGGCGTCGACTTGCGGCGTGATGGCGAGACCGCCCGCATCGACTTCCGGGCAAATTCCCTCGGCCTCGTGCTCGACCCGCATGGCGCGCGGCAGGCGTTGATTGCGCTGACCGCGACCGCCCGCGAGGCGGCGGCGTTGTAACCGAACCGTATCTGGCCCGAAAGTTGCGTCGCCGCAGTGGCTTGCCAGGCCGAATTGCCGCGGTTTACCGTGCACGGCAAATTCTGTATCAAGCGCCCAACGCGGGTCGCGGCAAGCGGGCGCGGCGATAATGGAGGAAAGCTTGGATAAGGCGGACAACCCGGTCACGGGCCCAAAGCCGTCCTTCGATCTCGAAGCACAGGGCATGCGCCATCTCGGGCCGGTGCACTGGAACCTGACGATGCCGTTCCTCTATGAGCACGCGGTGCGGCGCCGCGAGGGCGAGGTCGGGCTTGGTGGCGCCTTTGTCGTCGAAACCGGCAAACACACCGGCCGCAGCCCGCGCGATAAATACATCGTCGACGAGCCCGGGACCCACGAGTCGGTCGATTGGGGCAGCGTCAACCAGCCGATCACCCCGGCGCAGTTTTCCAGCCTCCACCAGCGCGTGCTCGCCTATCTACAAGGCCACGAGCTGTTTATTCAGGATCTCTATGCCGGCGCCGACCCGGAATACCGCCTGCCGGTGCGGGTGGTGACGCCGTCCGCGTGGCACAGCCTTTTCGCTCGCAATATGTTCATCCGCCCGCACCACGCGGAGCTGCCGGATTTCCAGCCCGCCTTCACCATCCTTCACGCGCCGCATTTCAAGTCGATCCCGGAGCTCGATGGCATCCGCTCGGAGACCTTCGTCTTCGTCAATTACGCCGAGCGGCTGGTGCTGATCGGCGGCACCGAATATGCCGGCGAGATCAAGAAATGCGTCTTCGGCTACCTCAACTTCGTCCTGCCGACCAAAGACGTGCTGCCGATGCACTGCTCGGCCAATGTCGGCTCGAAGGGCGATAGCGCGATCTTCTTCGGGCTTTCCGGCACCGGCAAGACGACGCTGTCGGCCGACGCCTCTCACACCCTGATCGGTGACGACGAGCACGGCTGGAGTCCGCGCGGCATCTACAATTTTGAGGGCGGCTGCTACGCCAAGGTCATCAACCTGTCGCCCAAGGCCGAGCCCGAGATCTACGCGACGATCACCCGTTTCGGCACCGTGCTGGAGAATGTCGTCCTCAACCCGCGCACGCGGATGCCCGATGTTGACGACGACAGCCTGACCGAGAACACCCGCGCCTGCTATCCGCTCGACTATATCCCCAATGCGTCGGATGACGGGCTCGCTCCGCACCCGCAGAACGTCATCATGCTGACCTGCGACGCGTTCGGCGTGATGCCGCCGATCGCGCAGCTCAACGCCGAGCAGGCGATGTACCACTTCCTCTCGGGCTATACCGCGCGCGTCGCCGGCACCGAGGTCGGCCTCGGCAGCGAGCCGCAGGCGACCTTCTCGACCTGCTTCGGTGCGCCGTTCATGCCGCGCCGGCCGACCGAATACGCCAAGATGCTGGGCGACCGCATCCAGCGCTTTGGCGCCAAGTGCTGGCTGGTCAACACCGGCTGGTCGGGCGGCGCCTACGGCACGGGGCAGCGCATGGCGATTGGTCACACGCGCGGCCTGCTCCGCGCCGTGCTCGATGGACGCCTCGCCAACGCGCCGATGCGCAAGGATGCCAATTTCGGTTTCCTAGTGCCGGAAAGCGCCGCCGACGTTCCTGCCGACGTGCTCGACCCGCGTGCCTCATGGGCCAATAAGCTGGCCTATGACGAAACCGCCCGAGGTCTGACGCGCGATTTCGAGAAGAATTTCGGCAAGTACGAGCCGAATGTCGGCGTCGAGATCAAAAAGGTCGCGATCCGCGCGGCGGCTTAGCTGAGCGGCCTTGCCGCGCTAGGTGATCTGGCCCAGGAGCTCGCGGTATTGCGGGCAGTCGATCGCGTCCTCATAGGTCGAGTGAAACTCGCCGTCGCCATGCGAGCAGACCCAAGCGGAGGGGTAGTGAGCCTCCGCCGAGCGGGGGTCGAGCGCCTCGGCCCAAAGCTGGTACCCACCCGACGGATGCGGTTTGACACTCCGGCGATAGTACCGGTCTTCCATAGGACGTCCTCCGGCTCTCGCGACCGCCGAAACTTGGCTTGGTCGCGATCGATGCTACTCTGAATCCGCTTGCCACCGACACTGGCCCTTGCAACGCTCGGGCGTGGAATGACCGCCCTTACCACCTCCCTCGACCCGCGCTCGGAAGGGTTTCGCGCCAACGCGGCGGCGATGCGGGCGGTGGTCGACGATCTCAAGGCCAAGACTGAGACGATATCGCTCGGCGGCGACGAGGCGTCACGCCAGCGGCATATCGGGCGCGGGAAGCTGCTCGCCCGCGAGCGGGTGCGCACGCTGATCGACCCCGGTTCGCCGTTCCTCGAATTCTCCGCCTTTGCCGCTTACGGCATGTATGACGGCGGCGTGCCGGCCGCGGGGATCGTCACCGGCATCGGCCGCATCTCGGGCCAGGAATGCGTGGTCGT
>DASYXG010000238.1:0-2402 GCA_035935235.1 Allostellaceae bacterium | reverse complement strand
GGAAACCGAAAGCCACGGCGCCGGCCCCTATATTCTGCTGATTCGGACAACACATTATCGCGGGCCCGGCCATTGCTGCCAACGATCCGGGACCATAGCACGATTTTCTGCATCAACCGCCGAGACGTGGCGGAGGGAGTGGGATTCGAACCCACGATACGGTTGCCCGTATACACACTTTCCAGGCGTGCGCCTTCGACCGCTCGGCCATCCCTCCATCGTGCGCCCGTTTGGGGCGGCGGAGGTTAGAGCAAATCGCGCCGCCACGGAATCCGCTTGCATGACTGGCATAGCCCGCCGGCCATCACTAAACTCGCGGTAGAACAGCAAGGTCCCCCTCATGCCCGCCCGTATCCGCACGGTGGCGTTCCATGGCGTCGAGGTCATCGATGTCGAGGCCCAGGTTACGTTGGTCTCCGGGCTACCGGCGTTTCATGTCGTCGGGCTGCCGGACAAGGCGGTCGCCGAGTCGCGTGAGCGGGTGAGGGGCGCGCTGGCGGCGCTGGGGCTGGCGCTGCCGCCGCGCCACATCACCGTCAACCTCGCCCCCGCCGACGTCCAAAAGGAAGGCAGCCATTTCGACCTGCCGATCGCGCTTGGTCTGCTCGCCGAGATGGACATCCTGCCGCAGGACGAGATCGGCGGTTATCTCGCGGTTGGCGAGCTGGCGCTCGACGGCTCGCTGACCAGCGTCGCCGGGGTGCTGCTGGCGTCGCTCGCTGCCTCGGGGCGCGAGCTTGGCATTATCTGCCCGGCGGCGAGCGGCGGCGAGGCGGCCTGGGCCGGCGAGGTCGAGATCGTCGCCGCCCCGAACCTTCTGTCGATCATCAACCACTTCAAGGGCACTCAGCTCTTGCCGCCGCCCGAGGCGAAGTTGGCGCCGCCGCGCGCCGCTGGGCTCTGGCGCTGCGTCAACCGCTCGAAACCGGACGGGTCAGTGTCGCCCGCGCCAACGGTCATGTGACCTACCCGGCGCGGATCCAGCTGATCGCGGCGATGAACCCGTGCCGTTGCGGCTATCTCGCCGAGCCTGGCCGCGCCTGCGGTCGCGCCCCGCGCTGCGCTCAGGAGTACCAGTCGAAGCTGTCGGGGCCGCTGCTCGACCGTATCGATCTGCATATCGATGTTCCCGCGGTCGCGGCCAGCGACCTCGCTCTGCCGCCGCCCGCCGAGTCGAGCGCCGATGTCGCCGAGCGCGTGCGCATTGCCCGCAAGCGGCAGACCGATCGCTACGGCAAGCTCCCCGGCGAGCGTCGCATCCGCACCAACGCCGAGGCCGATGGCGCGCTCCTCGACGAGGTCGCAACCCCGGAGGAGGCGGGCCGCACCTTACTCACCCGAGCCGCCGAGCGGCTGCGCCTGTCGGCGCGCGGCTACCACCGCGTCCTGCGCGTCGCCCGCACCCTGGCCGATCTCGATGGCGCCGCCATCGTCGCCCGCCGCCATGTCGCCGAGGCGCTCTCCTATCGCCGCGGCTTCGATACGCCGGATGGATCGTGACGTAGCAGGCCAACGTCGGAGTACTATCTCAAAAGTTGTAAATTGACGCTGAGATTGCTATCGTCTCCCGCAAATATCGCGGCATGATCTAGCCAGCGAAATTCCGGGGAGGGGCAGCATGTTGAGTAGCGGAATTCTCGACTTCGCAATCGGCTTGGTCTTCACCTTCCTGGCGATGAGCCTCGCTGCGGGTGCCGCGACCGAGGCTTTTTCGTCCTTTCTGAAGACGCGCTCGACGACCTTGCTGCAAGGCATCAAAGACCTGCTCAACGACAAGGATTTCGATGCACTGGCCAAACAGCTCTACCAGCACGGGCTGATCAACCCGCGCGGCAATGGCGATAAGGACAATCCAACCAACATTAAGACGGACCCGGCGTATATCGATCCCGGCCAATTCGCTTCGGCTTTGCTCGATATCATCAAGGAGTTGCCCAGCACTCAGGCGAAAGACGATTCGCCGGCCAAACCGCCGAGCGGTACGACCAGTGTGGTCGCCGCGTTGAATGCAAAAATCGCCAACGCAAAGGGCGACGAGCACGGTCAACTTCGCAAAATGCTTTACGGCATTGTCGAGCGCGCAGAGGGCGACGAAGAGAAAATCCGCAAAGAGTTGGCAACTTGGTTCGACAACTCGATGGACCGGGTCAGCGGTTCCTATAAGCGCTGGACGCAGTGACGTGACCCCCTGAAACTCCTCCAGGTGCAGCTAGAGTCCGGCCCAACGAAGGGGACGGACGATGAAGCGATTGAGGTTCACGGAAGAGCAGATCATCGCGGTTCTGCGTGAGCAGGAGGCGGGAATGAAGACCGCCGATATTTGCCGCAAGCACGGGATCAGCGACGCGACGTTTTACAAGTGGAAGGCCAAGTACGGCGGTCTAAGTGTGTCCGATGCCAAG
>DASYXG010000237.1:0-1832 GCA_035935235.1 Allostellaceae bacterium | reverse complement strand
TCGATCGACGGCCCGCCATGGGCGAACTTGAACGCGGCCAGCGGCACGCCGACCGGCCCGTCGATCCCGGGCACCCCGCCCTCAAAGTGGTGGAACACGCGGCGGGTCTGGAAATGCGGGTCGGCGACCGCCTCGGCCATTGTCCGCACCCGCGCCGCCGGCACATGGCGCGCCTGGAAATAGACCTCCCACTCGTCGGCGGTCTTGGTCTTGATGATCTCGGCGATGATCGAGGCCTCGCGCTCGCGGTCGTCGATCCGCGCCTCGTTATCGGCCTTGCTCATGTCCTCGCGACCGACCGCCTTCCAGAATCGCGCCTGCTGGCGGATGTTGCTGGCGCCGATCATCACCATGCCTTCCTTGGCATCATAGGCGCTGTTGGTGGCGTAGGGCTGCTTGTTGCCGTGTGGCTTGGGCTCGGTCTTATTGCGGAAATACCCGGTCATCAGCGAGGCCTGCATCATCATCGCAACGCCGAGCATGGCGAGGTCGATATGCTGGCCCTTGCCCGTGCGCTCGCGCTGGAAGAGGGCGCTGGCCAGGGCGAAAGCCCCCATCGTGCCGGTCGCGTAGTCGACCGCCGGCGCGCCGATCTTGATTGGGTTGACCTCCTCGGTGCCGGTCGAGGCCATGATCCCCGACGTCGCCTGGATCACGTGGTCATAGGCGGTCTGCTCACGCCGCACGCCATCCTGGCCGAACGCCGAGATCGAGCAATAAATGAGGCGCGGGTTGATCTTGAGCAGATCCTCGTAGCCTAGGCCCAATGCCTCAAATGCGCCCGGGCGGTAGTTCTGCACCAGCACATCGGATTTCGCGACCAGCTTCTTCAGAATCTCGCGGCCCGGCTCGGTCTTGAGGTCGAGCGTGATCGAGCGTTTGTTTGACCCCTGGGTCAGGAACGAGGTGCCCATGTTGCGCCGGTTGAGCGCGCGGTCAGTGCCGCTGTCGCGGCTCTGGTCGGGCTCGTCGGGGTGCTCGACCTTGATCACGTCGGCCCCGAGCACGGCGAGCTGATAGGCCGCGAACGGCCCCGCGAGCACATGAGTAATGTCGATGATGCGAATCCCCTCGAACGGGCGCATGGGCGACTCCCTCTATGGACTCCCAATCGTGGCACCGCTCTGGGCCGAGCGCATCCAAAAAGGTTGACAGCGATCGATCGCAGCATTCAATCCTGAGGGGGGAAGTGAGCGAGGGGCGAGGGCCATCGCTTCGCTGAAGGACATGTTGCGGCGCTCAACCGGCGCGAGCGTGCTCGCCGCCGCGGCGCTGTGGTGTTGTCTGCCGCCCGCCGCCGCCGAGGACGCGGTGACGACAAAGCTTCAGACTTCGCCGCTCGCTCCGACCAACCAGGTCGAGACGGTGCATTTCGCCAATCCGCGCTGGAAAACGGTCCAGGTCGTGCGCGGCACACCCACCGCGCCGTCTCCGGCGGCGCTGCCCGTTCCGCAATTCCGCAAGACTGCGACGAACACCCAGCTGGTCAGCTTTGGTGACGGTACGGGGAGGACCGTTTCCGTGGTGCGCGGTAACGGCCTCGATAACGCTCTGATACCGCACCCGCTGGTGGCCCCGCCCTACGACACGCGCCTGCGGATCCAAACCGTGCACTTCACCGATCCGCTATTGCCCGCGGTGGCGGTTCTGCGCGGCGGCGTTTCGCCCGATCTCGGCGTTTCGCTTTTTGCCGCGGCAAATGGCGGCGAGCTCGACCGGGTCGCCTTCGCGATCGACGGCGTGGAGTCTGGGCATGGCAGAACGCCGCTGATGTGGAAGGACGACCTCGCCGGTCCGCAGGGGCCGATGCAGGTGAGCGCCGCCGCGGCGCT
>DASYXG010000236.1:0-3200 GCA_035935235.1 Allostellaceae bacterium | reverse complement strand
CGCGACACCGGCGAGACCGTGCGGGTGATGATCGCGCATGAGGTCCGCGATACGATCCCCTACGAAAGGAACCCGGTGGCTCGCGTCTGCCAGGGCAAGGAGACGCTCCGCCGGCGCCTCGACCGGCCGGACGACGAACTCGACTTCACGATCCTGAAGGACCTGCGCGATCGCGGCGGCACCGATTATTTCGCACTGCCGGCCGACGGGATTTATGGCGTCGCCTACATGCTGACGTTTGTCACCGATCGGCCCGGCGGGTTCACCGACGACGAGATCGCCCAGCGAACGGATGATCGCGATCCTCGACGCCCTCTTTGAAGCCCAGGCGGTGGCGATCGGAGCGCATGGCGGGGAAATCCTCAAATTCATCGGCGACGGCCTGCTGGCGATCTTTCCGATCGACGCGCCCGACGCTGTCGTGGCGGTGGCGAAATCCGCGGTGGCCGCGGCGCATGCCGCGATCGATGCCGTCGCCGGCCTCGCCGGCCACCCAGCGATGCAGGGCGAGCCGCCGCTCGAGATCGTCGTCGCCCTGCATGTCGGCACGGTGCACTACGGCAATATTGGCGCGGCCGACCGGCTCGATTTCACCGTGATCGGCCCCGCAGTCAACCTGGTGAGCCGGATCGAGAGCGCGGCCAAGACGCTCGGCCGGCCGATCGTCGTCAGCGCGGAACTGGCGGCGATGCTCGACGGCGGCGTCGTCTCGCTCGGTCATCATCCGATGCGCGGTCTCCCGGCGCCGGAGGAACTCTTCGCCCCGATATGAGGCCGCGCTCCGATCCGCAGCCAGGCTGATCATCAGCCATGCAAGTTGGCGGAGTTCGCAGGTGCGAAAAACATTTCAGCCGGCGACCCGAGCAGGTCATCATGCGTGACCTAAGCACGCTGCGGGAGCCTGTTGTCGCCATGAGCCTGTCGCCCGAGGAATACCGCGAGCACCTGGAGTCCACGGCGGTGCGCGCCGGGTTCACCTTCGACGATGTCGTGCTGCCGCAAAGCCACGAGTTCCATCTCGGGCGGATGCGGTTTCACTACCTCGATTGGGGCAACAAGCATCTGCCGACGATCGTGTTTCTGCACGGCGGCGCGCTCAACGCCCATACCTGGGACCTGGTCTGCCTGGCGTTGCGCGACGAATACCATTGCGTCGCGCTCGACCAGCGCGGCCACGGCGACAGCGATTGGGCCGAGGATGCCGACTACACGATGGGTGCGCAGCTTTCCGACACCAAGGGGTTTGTCGACCATCTCGGCCTCGACAAGTTCATCCTGGTCGGCATGTCGCTGGGCGCGATCAACTCGCTCGCCTTCGCGGTCAACCATCCGGAGCGGCTGAGCAATCTGGTGATCATCGACGCTGGGCCGGAAATGCGCCGGCCGGGATCAAGCCGCATCCGCGATTTCGTCAACGGCGTCGCCGAGACCGTGACGATCGAGGCGATCATCGAAAAGGCGCTGGAGTTCAACCCACGCCGTGACCCCAAGATTTTGCGGCGCAGCCTGATGCACGCGCTCAGGCAGCAGCCCGACGGCACCTGGCGGTGGAAATACGACCGCCGGCGTTTTCAGGCGCTCGACCAAGAGACGCACCGCGCCGAACGCGCCGCGCTCGCCGACGGGCTCAGCCGCATCAAGTGCCCGACCCTCATCGTGCGCGGCGGCGAAAGCGACGTGTTCCACGAGGAAGACGGCATCAAGCTCGCGGCGCGCCTGCCCGACGGGAAATTCGTCACCGTGCCCAAAGCCGGGCATACGGTGCAGGGCGACAACCCAAAGGATCTGGTCGTCGAGTTAAGGCGATTTCTGAAGGCGAACTAGTCGCCACAACGGCTCGACTAAATTTCCCATTTTGGGAAATTTAGCCTTGTCCCAGATTGGGAAATGCCTATATTCCTGCTATGCAGGTGGTCGCGCTGCGGACGCTGAAGCTATTTTGGGCAAAGCATCCGCAGGCGGAGAGGCCTCTGCGGACGTGGTATAGCCTCGTCTCTCAAGCGGAATGGACAGGACCAGCCGATGTCCGGGCTCAGTTCGGCTCAGCAGATTTCGTCGCCGACAATCGAGTCATCTTCGACATTGGCGGCAATAAGTTCCGTCTCGTTGTCCATGTCTCATATGACTACAAGGCCGTGCTCGTAAAATTTGTCGGTACCCATGCCGAATACGACGAGATAGATCCCGTAACCTATAGCCTGACATGAGAGCATCATGAGTGACCTTCACCCAATTCGCACCGAGGCCGACTACGATGCTGCATTGGCGGAAGTGGAAGGCTATTTCGCGCACGAACCAAAGCGCGGCACAGCGGAAGGCGATCGCTTTGAGATCCTGCTTGCCTTGATTGGCGCCTACGAAAAAGAGCATTGGCGGATAGAAGCGCCGACCGCGGTTGATGCGATCCGCGAGATCATGGCCACGAGAGGCTACACACAAAAAGACCTCGGCGATCTCCTCGGATCACCGTCGAGAGCTTCGGAGCTGCTCAATCGCAAGCGGCCGCTGAATATGGAACAAGCCTACAAGCTGCATGAAGCATGGCAGGTTCCAGCGGAGTGTTTGCTCGCTCGCTGATCTCCCCGACTTATTCACGCACCACCTTGCGGATGCGATGGTTGTTGGTGTCGCCGATATAGACGGCGCCGTCGGGGCCGACGACCGCGCCGTGCGGGCGGTCGAGGCCGGCAAGCTCGGCCGGGCCGCCATCGCCGCCCCCGCCCTGCCGCCCGCCGGCGAGGTTGGTGACGATGCCGGTTGTGCGATCGATGCGGCGGATCGCGTGGTTTTCGGTATCGACGATGAGCAGCGAACCGTCGCGGTCGATCGCCATCTCCTTGGGTGCGTCGAACACCGCGGCGAGCGCCGGGCCGCCGTCGCCCGCATAGCCACGCGCGGTGGTGCCGGCGATGGTCGAGATGATGCCGGTCTGGGGATCGACCGCGCGCAGGCTGCTGCCTTGCCGCTCGAGGATATAGACCGTGCCATCGGGGCCGACCTTGACCGCGCGCGCGCCGAACGTACCTGCCTTGGTGGCGGGGCCGCCGTCGCCTGAGTGTTCGGCCGCGCCAGTGCCGGCAAAGGTGGCGATGGTGCCTGAGCCGAGATCGACCACGCGCACCCGGTTGTCGGCGACATCGGTGATGTAGAGCCGGCTCTCGTCGGGGCTGAAGGCGAGGCCGTTCGGCTCGGCGAGACCG
>DASYXG010000235.1:0-2712 GCA_035935235.1 Allostellaceae bacterium | reverse complement strand
TCCTTGGGCCCCGCCTCGAGCAGCAGCACGCGATGCTTGGGGTTCTCGCTCAAGCGTGCCGCGATCACGCAACCCGCCGAGCCGGCGCCGGCGACGATGTAATCAAAGGCCTCAGGCATTTTCGTCTCCCAGATTTCTCGTCAGCTTGGCACCAGCCCGCCATCGACGTTGTAGGACTGGCCGGTGATGTTGCGCGCACCGGGCGAGGCGAGAAACACCGCCATCGCCGCGATATCCTCGGGCGTGTTGGCGCGGCGGATCGGGATTGCCGCCTCCTGCTCGGCCTGCATCTGTTCGACCGTGATGCCGCGCGCCGCGGCGCGGGTAATCGAATTGCGCTGACCGAGCTCGGTGCGGGTGACCCCGGGGCAGATCGCGTTGACGTTGATGTCGTAGCGGCCGAGCTGCTGCGCCGCCATCTTGGTGAGGGCGATGACCGCGCCCTTGCTCGCGGCATAGGCGGCGTTGGACGCGCCGGCATAGCCGCGGCCCGAGATCGAGGCCATGTTGATGATCCGCCCGCCGGTCTTCTGCTCGATCATTTGCCGCGCGGCGCGTTGCAGGCAGAAGAACACACCCTTGGCGTTGACCCGGTGGATGCGGTCCCAATCCGCTTCGGTCAAATCCATGATGTCGCTGAAGCGGGTGACGCCGGCATTGTTGACGATGATGTCGAGCCGGCCGAATTCGGCGACCGTCTTCTCGATCATCGCGTTGATGCTGGAGACGTCGCCGCAATCGGCCTCGATCGCCAGCGCGCGGTTGGTCTTGCCCGCCATGGCCTCGACGGTGTTTCGGGCGGCGGCGAGATCGATGTCCGCGGCGGCGACGCTCGCGCCCTCGGCCGCCATGCCGAGCGCGATGGCGCGGCCGATCCCGGCCCCGGCGCCGGTTACCAGCGCGATCTTGTCCTGCAAGAGCGGCATCGCGTTCCTCCCGTCTCTGGCTGTTGTGCTAATACCAACCCAGCCAAGAGGGAGGCGCAAGCCTATGCGCGCTCATGTGTGGGCGGCGATTATCGCAATGGCGGCGCTGAACCCCGCCCTGGCGCAACAGGATCGCGGCTGGATCGCCGACCAGAACGGGTGCCGAGTGTGGAACTCAAATCCCGGTTCCGAGGAGACCATCACCTGGAGCGGGCCGTGCAAGGACGGGTATGCCAACGGCTATGGGGTGCTGGTATGGATGGTCGAAGACCAGCTCGACGAAGCCTATGTCGGAGTCTTGGTCGGCGGTCATTACACCGGCTATGGCACCCAGATCTGGCGCAACGGCGCGACCTACACGGGCAGCTACCTCGACGATCGCGCCAGCGGCTGGGGAACCTATCGCAACCCGAAGGGCGATGTGTTCTCCGGCAATTGGGCGAACGGGTGCCTCAAGCACGACACCCAGCGCTTCGCGGTTGGCACCCAGATTTCGGAATGTGAATAGCCCCGAATTCGCTACGAGAAAGGCTCATCGATGCTCGCCAACATTCCCGCGACCCAAACCGTTATCGAGATTTCGAAGCCCGGCGGGCCCGAGGTGCTGGTGCCTGGCACAAGGCCGGTGCCCGAGCCGAAGGCCGGCGAGGTGCTGATCCGCATCGCATCGGCCGGGATCAACCGCGCCGACACGTTGCAGCGCATGGGGCGTTATCCGATGCCGCCCGGCGCCAGCGACATCCCCGGCCTCGAATGCGCCGGCACGATCGTCAAGCTCGGCGAGGGGGTGAGCGGCTTTATCACCGGTGAGGAGGTCTGCGCGCTGCTCGTCGCCGACGGCTACGGCGAGTACGCGGCGGTGCCGGCGGTGCAGTGCCTGCCCGTACCGCAGGGCGTCGGCATGATCGATGCCGGCGGGCTGATGGAGACGTTCTGCACCGTGTGGACCAACGTCTTCGATCGCATCCACCTCAAACCCGGCGAGGTGCTCCTCCAGCAGGGCGGGTCGAGCGGCATCGGCATCACCGCGATCCAGCTCGCCAAGGCGTTCGGCGCCAAGGTGCTGGCGACCGCGGGCTCGGAGGAGAAATGCCAGGCCTGTCGCGACTTCGGCGCCGATGTCGCGATCAACTACAAGACCGAGGATTTCGTGAAAATCGGCAAGGAGTTCACCCAGGGCCGCGGGGTCGACGCGATCTTCGACATGGTCGGCGGCGACTACATTCCGCGCGAACTCGACCTGCTCGCGCGGGAGGGCCGGCTGTGCTTTGTCGCGCTGATGGGCGGCACCAAGATCGAGGCCGATTTCGGCATGATCCAGCGCAAGCACCTGACCGTCACCGGCTCGACCCTGCGCGGCCGCTCGATCAGCGAGAAGGCGCAGATCGTCTCGGCGCTGAAGGACAAGGTCTGGCCGCTTTGGGCTGAGGGCAAGCTGCGCACCTGCACCTACAAGACCTTCCCGCTCGCCGAAGCTTCAAAGGCGCACGCGCTGATGGAATCAAGCCAGCACATCGGAAAAATCATACTGGTCCCGTGACCCAAATCCCTCTGTCATTCCGGCCGAAGCAGAGCGGAGTGCCGGAACCCATGCACACGGGCCCTTGACAGCGGAACACCGACGATCGCCGCTCTATTTGTAGATGCCGGTGTCCATGGGTTCCCGCTTTCGCGGGAATGACAAATTGGGAGGGGGCTCCCACTTTCGCCGGAATGACAACCCCCTCGAGCGTGCTATCGTTTTGTCGAGATCGTCGCGGGGAGGAAGCCATGACCGCTCAACTGT
>DASYXG010000234.1:0-17956 GCA_035935235.1 Allostellaceae bacterium | reverse complement strand
CTTCGCCGGGATGGTGATTAGAGCGGGAGAAACAGATGAACCGGCTCGACGGCAAGGTGGCGCTGATTTCCGGCGCGGCGCGCGGCATCGGCGCCGAGACCGCGAGACTGATGGTCGAGGCCGGCGCCAAGGTGGCGATCGGCGATGTGCTCGACGAGCGCGGCCGCGAGACGGCGCGCTCGCTCGGCGACAGCGCGCTTTACCAGCATCTCGACGTCACCAGCGAGGATGACTGGAACGCCGCAGTCGCCGCGACGGCGGCCAAATGGGGCGGCATCGACATCCTGGTCAACAATGCCGGGATGTTTCTCGGCAAGGGGATCGAGGAGGCAAGCCTCGACGACTGGCACCGCCTCTGCGCGATCAACCTGACCGGCGTCTTTCTCGGCACCAAGCTGATCCTGCCGGCGCTGCGCGAGCGCGCTCAGCACAGCGAACATGGCAGTGCCATCGTCAACCTCGCTTCTGTCGCCGGGCTGGTCGGCTCGCAGCTCGATCCGCTCTATTCGATGACCAAGGGCGGGGTGACCTTGTTCACCAAATCCTCGGCGCTCGAATTCGCCCGCAAGGGTTACCGGATCCGGGTCAACTCGATCCATCCCGGAGTGATCCAGACCGATATGGGCGAACAGACCTTCACCGCGCGGGCCCGCAACATGGGGAGCAACGATGCCGACGCCGCCCGGCAGATCGCGTTGTCGACGCATCCGATCGGACGGCTCGGCGTGCCCAACGACATCGCCAAGGGGATCGTGTTCCTCGCGTCCGACGACGCCGGGTTCATGACCGGTGCGGGGCTCGTGGTCGATGGTGGGCTGACGGCGCAGTAGCCGCCCGCTTCGCGTGCTCCAGCTTAACCCAGGCTTCGAGCACGCAGGCGACCGACCAGGCCTGGGCCGGGCAGCCGCGCGGGGTGTGCGGCGGGAGGCCGTCGAAGATTTCGCTGACCTGACCGAGCCCGGCATCGCGGAGATGATCGGCGATCGGCCCTAACGAGGCCTGCGCCGCCGCGGCGTCGCCGGTCACCCGATATTGGGCCAGCGCCCAGGGGCCGAGAAGCCAGGCCCACACCGTGCCCTGGTGATAGGCGGCGTCGCGCTCGGCCGGGCCGCCGGCATAAACGCCGCGATAGCGCGGGTCGTCGGGCGCGAGCGAGCGCAGCCCATAGGGGGTCGCCAGCGGCGCGCAGGCATCGAGCACCGCGCGCTGCTGTGCATGATCGAGCGGGTTCGCCGTGAGACTGACCGCGAAGATTTGGTTCGGGCGCAGGCTGGCGTCGTTGCCGTCGGGGCCGTCAATCACGTCGTAGAGACCGCGCCCGTCGGGGCGGATAAAGCGCGCGAAGCCCGCCTGCGCCTTGTCCGCCGCAGCGCGGTATTCCACGCCGGATTGCCCGATCCGCTCGGCCATCGCCGCCATCGCGACGAGCGCGTTGAACCACAGCGCGTTGATCTCCACCGGCTTGCCGATCCGCGGCGTCACCACCCAGTCGCCCACCTTGGCATCCATCCAGGTGAGCTGCACCCCAGCCTCGCCGGCGCGCAGCAGCCCATCCACCGGATCGACCGCGATGCCGAAGCGCGTGCCGCGCGTGTAGTTCTCGACAATCGACGCCAGCGCGGGAAAGACGCGGCGCAGCGACGCGTCGTCATCGGTCGCGGCGAGATAGGCGCGCCACGCCTCGATAAACCACAAGGCGGCATCGACTGAGTTGTACTCGGGCTTTGCGCCGGCGCCGGGAAAGACGTTGGGCAGCATCCCGCGATCGATACAGCCGGCGAAGGTCTCGAGGATGCGCCGCGCCCGATCGAAACGCCCGACCGCGAGGCCGAGTCCGGGCAGCGCAATCATCGTGTCGCGACCCCAATCGCCAAACCATGGATAGCCGGCGATGACGGTCCGCCCCTCCGGCTGGTCGGGCAGCGGTCGGGCGATGCGGTAGAGATCGACGGTCAACACCAGCCGCAGCACCCAGCCCGGCGCCTTCGCGAAGATCGGATCGGCGGCGATTGCTTCCGCGAGCACCGCCCGGTCATGCGCGCGTCGCCGAACTAGGGCCGCATCGAGATCGGGGGCCGCGTTGGGATCGAGGCTCGCCGCGTAACCGGCCCATTGGCCCGGGCGCAGCGGCAAATGGCCGTCGCCGACATGGAGATGCGAGTCGCGGTCGTTGAGGCCGCGCTCGCGCTCCACCGGAAGGTCGAAATTGCCGTACCAGTCGCGGGACGGCGCAATCTCGCCGCCGCTACCCGCAATCCTAAGCACGAAACGGCCCGGCACCGCGACCGTCAACGTGCCGCCGTCGCCGGTAATGTCGGGATTGAAGCCATCCGGCCAGGTATCGCCATGATGGTCGCGGCCGTTGGCGAGAAACGTGACGGCGAGCCAGGCATCCGCGACCTCGCCGTCCAGTCGCCAGGCGAGATAGACGGTGTCGGCGCCAGCTTCCATCCAGACGCGATGCTCGACGATCGCCTGGCCGCAACGAAACCGCCAGACCGGGACCGTCCCGTCGAGATGGAAGCTTTCGAGGAGCCTATAACCCTCGGGGTCGATCGTGCCGCCACCCCAGCGATTGGTGAAGAGCGGGTAGCGCGCGCCGCCAACGTGTAGCGTCGCGTCGGCCTTGGTCAGGACGAGCACGCGGCCGAGCGGCGGATCGACCGGCGCGATGAGCAACCCGTGATAGCGTCGGGTCAAGCTCAGCGCGACGGTGCCCCCGGCGTAACCGCCTTTGCCGTTGGCGAGCCACCACTCGCGCCGCTCGTCGGCGATGAGGTCGGCTAACTCAGCCGCCTCGAAACGGATCGGCGCCAGGCGAGCGAGAAGGTCGCCGCCCGTCGCCATCAGCTGCTGACTTCAGCCGCGTCCGTGATCGACTCTTCCGCGAGCTCCTCGACCGAGACATGGTTGCTGCGGGGCTGCGGGTGCAGCAGCAAGGCCACCAGTGCGGTCCAGCCGGTCTGATGCGCGGCGCCGCAGCCGCGCCCGGTGTCGCCGTGGAAATACTCGAAGAACAGCGGGTCATCCTGAAAATCGGGCCGTCCGGCGGGCGGCGGCGGACCCAAGGCGGCGCGACGCCCGCCGCCATCGCGCAGGAACAGCCGGCATAGCCGCTGGGCCACTTCGTCGGCGGCTTCGGCGAGGTTCACAAATCGTCCCGAACCGACCGGGCATTCGATACGAAAATCGTCGCCATAATAGGCGTGGAAGCGATGCAGCGCCTCGATCAGCAGGAAGTTGACCGGCATCCACACCGGCCCGCGCCAATTGGAGTTGCCGCCGAAGGCGGCGGTGGTCGATTCCCCGGGCACGTAGCCAATGCTGAACTGGCTTCCCTCATGCTCGAAGACGAACGGGTTCTTCTCATGGAATTTCGAGATCGAGCGAATCCCGTGATCGGAGAGAAACTCGGTCTCGTCGAGCATCCGCCGCAACAGGCATTTCATGCGGTGGCCGCGCAGCAGCGACAGCAAATGGCGCTCCTCGTCGCTCTCCACCATCCAGCGCGACACCAGCCGCGCCAGCTCCGGCCGGTGCTCAAGGAACCAATGCAGCCGCTTGGAAAACTCGGGAAGGCGCGCGATCACCGCACTGTCCAGGACCTCGACCGCGAAGAGCGGGATCAGCCCGACCATCGAGCGAACCCGAAGCGGCACGGCACGGTCGCCGGGGAGGTCGAGCACGTCGTAGTAGAACTCGTCGGCCTCGTCCCATAGACCGATCCCCTCGCCGAGGATGTTGCTCATCGCCTCGGCGATAAGCAGGAAGTGCTCGAAGAACTTGGTGGCGATCGCCTCATAGACGTGGTCGCGGGTCGCCAGCTCAAGCGCGATGCGCATCAGATTGAGCGTGTACATCGCCATCCAGGCCGTGCCGTCCGACTGGTTGATGTGTCCGCCGGTCGGCAGCGGCGCGCTGCGGTCGAAGATGCCGATATTGTCGAGCCCGAGAAACCCGCCCTGGAAGATGTTGCGATCCTCGGCGTCCTTGCGGTTCACCCACCAGGTGAAATTGATCATCAGCTTGTGAAAGACGCGCTCGAGGAAGCCGCGATCCCCTTGCCCGCCGCGCGCATGGCGGTCGATTTCGTAGACCCGCCAAGCCGCCCAGGCGTGCACCGGCGGGTTGACGTCGCCAAACGCCCACTCATAGGCAGGGAGTTGGCCGTTCGGGTGCATGTACCATTCGCGGGTCAGGAGAACGAGCTGGTCCTTGGCGAATTCGGGGTCGATCAGCGCCAGGGTCACACAGTGGAACCCGAGATCCCAGGCCGCGTACCACGGGTATTCCCAGCTGTCCGGCATGGCCAGGACATCGGAATTGTAGATGTGGCCCCAATCCTTGTTGCGCCCGGTGATTCGGCTCGCCGGCGGCGGCGGCTGCAGCGGGTCGCCGTGCAGCCATTGGCGTATGTCGAGGACATAGAATTGCTTCGACCACAGAAGCCCGGCGAAGGCCTGGCGCTGCACGAGACGGGCATCGCGATCGTCGATGCCGTGCTGGACCGCCTCGTAGAACTCATCGGCCTCGGCGTGACGCCGACGCATGACGGTGGCGAAATCCTCGCCTTCTTCGACAACCGCGAGGCGGAAACGGAATTCCGCTTCTCCGCCGGGCGGCAAATCCGCCCGGCAATGCGCCGCGACCTTGGTGCCGAAACGCTGCGGATTTACCGCGCCGCGGTCGCCGTTGACGATGCAGTCGTTGATGCCGTCCTTGAAGTATCCGTCCGCCTTGCTGCCGTAGAGCCGGCACGGGTTGGTTTCGTTCTCGCAAAACAGCAACTCGC
This sequence comes from Allostellaceae bacterium, assembly GCA_035935235.1. Classification (GTDB taxonomy): domain Bacteria; phylum Pseudomonadota; class Alphaproteobacteria; order ATCC43930; family CGMCC-115725; genus DATARH01. Next base: position 13,164 of record DASYXG010000234.1, on the reverse strand, counting down.
TGGCGCCGTCGCAGGTGAAGCGCATCGCCGGCATGCTCGGGTGAGAAGTCGTCACCGAGCCGTCGTTGTGGCCGGCGAAAAGCGGCCGCTCGGGGGTTGGGGCCCACGACCAGATATTGCGCGCCCAAAGCTGCGGGAGGACGTGCAGCGTCGCCGCCTCAGGGCCGCGGTTGATAACCGTGACCTGGCATAAAATGTCGTCGGGCTGCGCCTTGGCGTACTCGATCACGACATCGAAGTAGCGATCGCCATCGAAAACGCCGGTGTCGATCAGCTCGAACTCGGGGTCGTCCTTACCGCGCCGCCGGTTCTCCGCGACCAGCCGCGCATAAGGAAAGGCCGCCTGCGGGTACTTGTAGAGCATCCGCATGTACGAGTGCGTCGGCGTGCCATCGAGATGGTAGTAGACCTCCTTGACGTCCTCGCCGTGGTTGCCCTCGCTATTGGTGAGCCCGAACAAGCGCTCCTTGAGGATCGGGTCGTTGCCGTTCCACAACGCCAGGCCCATGCACAAGAAGAGGTGCTCGTCACCGAACCCGCCGAGTCCGTCCTCGCCCCAGCGATAGGCGCGGCTGCGCGCGTGATCGTGCGGGAAATATTCCCAGGCGGTGCCGCTCGCGCTGTAGTCCTCGCGCACCGTGCCCCATTGCCGGTCGCTCACATAAGGGCCCCAAACCCGCCAGGGCGCGCCGAGCCGCGCGTCCTCAAGCCGGCGACCCTCGGCGGTTTCCTGCGGATGACGGCGAGGCGCCGCGACCCGGCTTCTGCGCTGCGCGGTCGCCATCAGCCGCCGAGCCCGGCGACCAAGCTCGCCGCCTCCTCTTCCTGTTCGATCTGCAGCGCGTCGTTGAACCGGTTGAAAAAGCCGCACAGCGCGATGCGCAAGGTCAATTCAACGATCTGCGCCTCGCTGAAATGCCGGCGCAGCCGGGTAAACATCGCTTCCGGCAGGCGATTGGGGCGTTCGGTGACGGCGATGGCGTATTCGACGACCAGGCGATCCGCCTCATCCAGTTCGGGGTGATCGCGATAATCGAGAATACGCTGCGCCCCCGCAAGCGACACCCCTTCGACCGCAAGAAATGGCGTGTGGTGGGCCACGCAATATTCGCATTCGTTCAGTTTCGAGACCGCAACAATCGCCAGTTCGAGATAACGCTTCGGAAGCGTCTGCGCCTCGCGTAATTCCATCAGCAAGGGCATCAGGTGTGTGAGCGCCGCCGGCACATGGGCAAACACCGCGACCTGATTGCGGAACGGGCCGTAGGCGCCGGCGAATTCCTCATATATGCGGGCGAGATCCAAGGGGAGTTCACGCGCCGCGATATTTCGCACCCGGGCCATGGCTCGTCCTCCCTTGCGGCATCAGGCGGTGCCAAACCTCAAGCTGACGGCCGATACGGTCAAGTGCCATTCGGTTTAGCGCAAGTCTTTCCGTGGACTTGCCGTCACCCTACATAGGCAGAGCCGAACGGCGATATTGCAACGCAGGAGTTACAGGATTGCGACCGCGCCGGGTAGCCATCGGGCTCTGCCTCGCCGGAATCGTCACGGCTACCGTGAGCGGGCGCGCCGCCGATAGCGGACTCGTCACCGGGCTCAACCGGGCCATTGTCGCCGAAGAAAGCCGCGCCGGGAGCGCCAGCCCGCATCTTCTGCCGCTGCTCGACCAACTCGCCGGCGCGCTATTCGACGACGGCGCGCTCGCCGAGGCGGCCGAATCGCGTCAGCGGGCGCTGAAGATCGCCATCGCCGCTTATGGCGGCGCCTCGCCCAACGCGGCCAAGGCGATGACCGCGCTCGCCGAGATCGACATCCTGCGGTTGCGCTATCTCGATGCCGAGCCGCTCTTGACTATCGCGCTCGCAAATCTCAGCGAGCGCCTGGGACCCAAGAACCCGGCGCTGTCGGAGCCGTTGGCGGCGCTGGCTCGCATCGCCGTGGCGCATGGCGAGTTCGACCGTGGCGAAAATCTCGCGGGTCGCGCCAATGTGCTGGCCGCGCACGACCCGGGTCGTTCGGCCCAAGCCCTACGGGCGCTCGGCTTCGCCTATGCCGGCGAAAAACGCTTTTCCGAGGGCGAGGCCGTGCTGCGTCAGGCCGTCGCGCTCGATCGGCAAGCACATGGCGAAACCGGTATCGAGACCGCGCGCAGCCTGGCGCAACTCGCCAATCTGCTGCTCCGCGCGCAGCGTTTCGACGAGGCATTACTGCCGGCCGAGCAAGCACTCGCGATTGACCAGGCGCGTCTCGGACACACCCATCCGCTCATCGCCGACGATTTTTGCGACCTCGGACTGATCTCCGCCGGACTCAAGCGCTATGCGGATGCGACCGCGTCCCTTGCCTATGCGATGGGGCTGCTGGTGCAGGCAGGCGCCAGAGACAGCGCGCGCTTTGGCTATGCCGAGCTCGATCTCGCCGGGGTGTTGCGCACGACGGGTTACAACAAGGCCGCCGACGTCATCCTCGCCGACGCCAAGCGCATCCTCGACAAAGCCGAGGAGGACGACCGCCAGCGCGAGCGCAACCTTTAGCTCCGGAAACGCCCCGGACTCAGGGTCGCCGCATCGAGACCGGCGGCGCGGATGTCGGCCGGCAACTCGCCGCCGTCGATCAGCGACACCGCGCAGCGCGCCATGGCCTCGGCGGTCTGAATGCCGTAGCCACCCTGCCCTGCCAGCCAGAAAAACCCGTCAGCCAATGGATCGAAGCCGTTGACGGTGGTCTTGTCGGGAACAAAACTGCGCAGCCCCGCCCATTTGCGCTCGACCCGCGCCACTTCGATCGTCGTCGCCCGAGTCAGGCGGTCGATGGCGATGGCGATGTCGAGTTCGTCGGGCTGCACGTCGCAGGGCGGCATCGGCGTCTCGTCGGCGGGTGAGACGAGAAGCCGGCCCGCATCCGGCTTGAAATAGAAATTCTCCTCGATATCGAGCGTCATCGGCCAACGAGAGCTGTCGATGCCTACCGGGGGGGCGACGGTCAGCACGGTGCGCCGCATCGGCACCAGCCCGATCGGCGGCAGCCCCGCGAGCCCCGCGACGACATCCGCCCAGGCGCCAGCGGCGTTGACGACGATTAGCGCGGTGAAGTCACCGGCTCGCGTCGTTGCGGTCCAGCTTCCATCGGCGCGAACGAGCGCGAGCACCTCTGCGTCGTTCACCAATCGGCCACCGCGCTGCCGGAAGCGCCGCAGATAGCCCTGATGCAATTCGTGGACGTCGATGTCCATCGAATCGGGCTCGTGCAAGGCGCCAATCAACTGTTCCGGACGCAATACCGGCACAAGCACGCGGGCCTCGGCCGCATCGAGCCGGCGGACACGCGGGTCATCCGGCGACAGTTCGGCCCACGCCTCGGTCAGCGCTTGCTCTTGACCCGCCATAGCAAACATCAGCGCGCCGCGCGGCGTGAGGATTGGCTGCTCGGCAAAGCCGTCGGCCCAAGCCTCGTAAAACGCTCGGCTCGCCCCGGTGAGGGTGCGGATCGCGCGATTGCCGTAAGTCTCCGTGAACAGCGCCGCCGAGCGCCCGGTGCTGTGATAGCCCGGCTGGCTCTCGCGTTCGAGCAACACGACACGTCGGTCGGCGGCGAGATGCGCGGCCGCGGCCGCGCCGGCGATACCGGCGCCGACGACGACTACGTCGGCGGTCTCTGCCAATGTGACCTAGTAGAGCCGGGTCCGGTAGCTTTCTTCGGTCATCCGCTCGGCTTCCTTAGGCTCGACCTGCTGGCCGATCTGCTCGGCAATGACCACGCCGAGCGAAGGGAAGGCATTGCGCGCGACATGCTTTTCCGGGTTCCACAAATCGGATCGGATGAGCGCCTTGCCACAGTGAAAATAGACTTCATCGGCGGTCACAAGAATGCCGCTGCGCGGCATTTTTTCGCCGACAACCGTCGACGCGAGCAGCTCGGGATCGGTGGTGATCTGCGCCCGGCCGTTGACGCGCAGCGTCTCGCGAATGCCGGGCACGAAAAAGATCAAACCGACTCGCGGGTGCTGGAGAATATTGCCAATCGAGTCGACCCGGTTGTTGCCGAGCCGATCCGGGATCAGCAGCGTGTTGTCGTCGAGCACGCGAACAAAACCGGGCGCATCGCCCTTGGGTGAAGCGTCGCAGCGGCCTTCTGCGTCGCAGGTCGCCATCACCAGGAACGGCGACAGCGCGATGAACGACCGCGAATGCTTTTCGAGCTTCGGGAGCTGTTTTTTTACCGTCCGCTCCATCGGGTGCCCATAAATCTCGCGGATTTCCCGGATGTCCTCGATGATCGACATGCTCGCCTCGCGTCAACGTTGCATTCTACTATGCCTCAGCCGAGCCTCGGCTTCTAGCACCGGCCGCTCGGTCGGCGATTTCTCGGAGATGTGAAGGGGACATGAACGACACCGCTCTGCAGTTCGCGCCGTATGTCATCTTACTGGTGCTAACGATGATTCCCGGCTGGAAGTTAACGACCCGGTTGGGGATTTCGCCGACCTGGATCCTTTTCATGCTCCTTCCCTTCTTTGGGCTTCTGATCTTTTTTTGGGTCGTCGCCTTTCTCCGCTGGGGCGTCGGAGATGCAACGAGCGAGACCGCCAGGGCTTAGCGGCACCGCCGCAAACGTAGCGAGCCGGAGGCAGAAGTGACGGTCGAGGTAGCGCGCGAGGAACGAACGGAAGGCGGTTTCGTCGCCCGCGTCACGATCGACCGGGCGGCCAAACTCAACGCGCTCGACCGCGCGCTGATCGCCGAGATCATCGAGGCGATGACAGCGCTTGCCGCAGAGCCCGAATTGCGGCTGGCGGTGGTGACCGGCGCCGGCGGGCGCGCTTTTATCGGCGGCGCCGATATCGACGAGCTGGCCGGGCTCGACGCCGACAGCGCCCGCCATTTCATCACCGCCGTTCATGTCTGCTGCGATGCGTTCCGCCACCTGCCGGTACCGGTCGTCGCGCAGATCGACGGCTACGCGCTCGGCGCCGGGTTAGAGCTCGCCGCCGCCTGCGATTTTCGCATCGCCAGCGAGCGCTCCGTGTTCGGCATGCCCGAGGTCAGGATTGGCATCCCCTCGGTGGTCGAGGCCGCGCTGCTGCCAAAGCTGATCGGCCCGTCACGCGCCCGTCAGCTCCTGCTCACCGGCGAGAACATCGATGCGGCGACAGCGCTCGACTGGGGTCTAGTCGACCGGGTGCTGCCGGCGGCGAAACTCGACGCGGCGGTGGAAGCGCTCGCCACGCCAATCCTCGCCGCTGGGTCGCACGCGATCCGCATTCAGAAGGCGCTGATCCTCGACTGGGAAGAGATGCACACCCACGCGGCCGTGGAGCGGGGCATCGAGGCGTTTGTCGACGCATTCGCGACCGACGAGCCTCGGCGCATGACGAACGCGGCGCGCGCCGCCATGCAAGCTCGGCGCAAGAACAGCTGATGGCGAAGGCGCGGCAGAAGAATCTTGGGCTCGCCGATGCGATGGGCGCGCCGCCGCATTTCCATGGCCATCGCCAGCGCCTACGGGAGCGGCTGATCGCCGCCGGGGCCGAGGCTTTGCCCGATTACGAGCTCATGGAAGTGCTGCTCTTTGCCGGCAACCCACGCGGCGATGTCAAACCGCTGGCCAAGGATTTGATCGAGCGTTTCGGCGGCTTCGCCGCGGCGCTGTCGGCCGATCCGGACGATCTGCTTCAGGTGCCGGGCCTCGGCGTCAGCGGCGTCGCCGCCTTGAAGTCGGTGCGCGAGGCCGCGCTGCGGCTGATGAAGGCGGAGTTGCGCGAGCGGCCGGTGATCGGCTCATGGGACCGGCTGGTCGACTATTGCCGCGCCCAAATCGCCTACGGCAAGGTCGAGGAATTCCATCTCCTCTTCCTCGACCGCAAGAACGCGCTCATCGCGCATGAGCAGCAGCAGCGCGGCACAGTCGATCACACGCCGGTCTATACCCGCGAGGTGGTCAAGCGCGCGCTCGAGCTGGGCGCGTCGGCATTGATACTGGTGCACAACCACCCGTCTGGCGATCCGACGCCGTCCAAGGCCGACATCGCGGTCACCAAAGACATCATCAGCGCCGCCAAGCCGCTCGGCGTCACCGTCCACGACCACGTGATCATCGGCCGCGGCCGCCACACCAGCCTCAGGGACATGGGGCTTCTGTCCTAGCTATGGCCTGCGGACATGATGGGCCGCTTATGTCTAGAGCTGCGCTGTTGTCTCCGCGCGCAGCTCGTTACGGCGACGCCAGGAGGATTGTCGGAGGGTCGGATTTGATTGTCACGGCCCCCCAAGATCCGACAAGCCGATAAACGCCGTCCTCCAGCGTCATGGAATCGATCGCGCCGAAATCGAACTGTCCGCTTGCGTCGAAGGATGGATCGCTGAAATCCTTGCGTAACCAGGTCACCGCCGTCGGATTCCTAAAGATCAGTTTGCCGGGACGATAGCAGTGCTGTTCGTTCGGCTCAGCCGGCGTATAGCTTTCATGGCCCGGCGTCAGCACCAGATCGAGCGAGAATACGATCTCGCTCTCGCGCTCGATACAGGCGAGCACAAAACTATCTTCGAGATAGACGTGTTCGAGACCCGGCAACTTTTCGTAAGGAACCCGCACCATGGCTCGTCGTCCAGAAGAACAGCGTGGGGTTACGATCGCGATAGCTTGGTCGCTAGCCGAGTCATGAAACGGTCATTGTCGACCACCATGCGTTCGTGAAAGCCGTCGCCGATCGGCTCTTTCTCGTCGCGACAGGCAGCCTTGAAGCGCAGGGTGCGGCCGTCGAATGAGACAAGTTCGACCTCGGCGGTGACATTCATGCCGATCGGCGTGGCAGCTGTGTGCGTCATCTCGACCTTTATGCCGACCGTGCGTTGGCGCGACCCGAGATAGGGCGCGAGCGCGTGGACGCAGGTCCACTCGACAAAGGCGATCATCTGCGCCGTGGCGAAGACCGGTGGCATCTCGGTTTTCGGATCGAACAGTCGCGCCTGCGCGGGGACCGCCAACGCCTCGCTGACGGTCAATATCTCGCTGTAGCGCAAGCCCGGCTTCAGATCGTCGAGGGTCATCCCTTGTATTGGAGGATGGTCAACCCGGCATTGACGTCGGTGACATACATCAGCCCATCCGGACCGACATAGCAGTCGTTGGATTGGATGACCCGGGGCCGGTTGGGGCGCGGATCGACCATCTTCGCCGGCGGCGGCGGGACAAAATGCGCAACCTCCTTCGGCTGGAACGCGTCGCTGATGTCGAAGACGCGTACCCCGGCATTCTGGTAGGTAGCGAAGATCAGCTCCTCGGTCTGCAGCGAACCGGGCCGGTTTTCGTGCAGATTGTGCGGGCCGAACTTGGCGCCCTTGCGGCAGTAGTCGATCTCCGAGGGCGTCGGCAGCGTCGAAATCGACACCGGGTTGGTCGGCTCGCGCACGTCGAAGACCCAGCAGCGTTGGATGCCATTGGCGCAATCGTCGAGATTGCCCTCGTCGGCGATGACCGCGAGGTTGCGGCCGGGCAGCGGCAGCGGCGTGTGGCTGCCGCCGCCGAAGGGCGGACTCCAATTGCGATGGCTCAAGAGCTTCGGTGCGGTCGGGTCGGCGACGTCAAGGATGGTGAAGCCACCGTCGCGCCAGGCCGCATAGGCAAGGTTCCCAGCGACGATCGCGTGATGCAGCGCGTAGCGCTTGCCCTTCCAGCTCGGTGTCTCGCCGCCGGCCGCGTGCATGCCCGGCAGCCAGAACCGCCCGACGACCTCGGGCCGCTCCGGGTTCTGCATGTCGATGACCGCCAGCACGTGGTCGGTGAAGCCCTGCCAGTGGCACGAGGCATAGGCATAGCGGCCGCCGACATACCAGAGCCGGTGCAAGCCCAAACCGTCGATCGGCATGAAGCCGATCTCGCGCGGCTCGGCCGGCTTGGCGATGTCGAAGACGCGAAGGCCGGCCGTGAAGGTCTGGTCACGCCTGGTGAACGAGTCGGTGATCGACGATTTGAAATAGTCGTTGGGGTCGGAATAGCCCTGCATCACCCAGATGTTCGGCGAATTCACCGTCAACAGCAGGTCGCCGTGGGTCTGCAGGTGAAAGGCGCGGGTATTGGGCGGGGCAGCGACAAACTTCCTGGTCTGCGGCTTTCGCGGGTCGGCGACATCGACCACGGTGAAGCCATCGGCGAACATGTGGCCGATATAGGCATGGCCCTTGTGCACCATGATCTGGACGCTATCGCCGCGCCCGTCGAGGTCGTGGGCGCCGACGAAATCGATGTTGCGGGCTGAGTCGGGGGTCATGGTCGGCGTCCTCTCCTGTATTTCCCCCTGCAAAGCATGCCGGTCGCCGCAGGTCAACGCACTGGACGCAGCTTTAGGCCGGCACTAGCCTCCGGCAGGTTTGGCCTTTTCGGGGGCCATCGAATGCAGCACTCGACCCGCGTCGACTACGACGCGATTGCGGACCGCTACGACAGCCAGCCCCATCGCGAGAAATCGATTGATCCGGAGCTGACCGCGTTTGTTGGCGAGCGCGAGCATGTGCTGTGGCTGCTCGATCTTGCTTGCGGCACCGGCGATCAGCTGATCGCCAATCGGGCGCTCTTGCCCGACGCGACGATGGTTGGGGTCGACGGGTCGCTTGGCATGCTGCGGCAAGCGCGGCGCAGGGCGCCGGACATAGCCTGGGTTCACGCCGATGGCGCGCAGCTTCCGTTTCGCGCCGAGAGTTTCGATTTCGTCAGCTGCCAGTACGCGTTCCACCATTTTCGCGACAAGGCGCTGGTGTTGCGCAGCGCCTTTCGGGTTCTGCGCGGCGGCCGGCGGCTGGTGATCTACAATTTGTGCCCGCACGACTGCGAAGACTGGCTCTACTACCTCTATTTTCCCGAAGCGCTGGGTCGCGATCTCGCCGATTTTTGGGCGCCCGCGGCGATCATTGCGGAGATGAAAACGATTGGTTTTGCCGATGTCACCATTGAGCGAGAGCATCGACGCGCCGATCGTGACCTCGCGGCGTTCCTTGAAGTAGTGCGCCGCCGTGACGGCAATTCACAGCTGCTGACGCTCTCCGAGACAGCCTACGAGGCCGGACTTCGCTCGCTGGAACGCGAAGTCGCCGACAATAATGCGCCCCGCTTGCGGACCGATCATTTGTGTTTCATCACTATCCACGGCGACAAGCCGCCGTCTTGAAAGCGAGGAACGGAAGATGACCCAGACCGCGCGCTTTCGCGAATTGCTGCGCCGCGACGGGATGGTTGTCGCGCCGGGCGCCTATGACTGCATCACCGCGCGGATGATCGCGCGCGCCGGGTTCGACTGCATCTATATGACCGGCGCCGGCACCGCGGCAACGCTCGGCTACCCGGATTTCGGGTTGGTAACGATGTCAGAGATGGTCGACAACGCCGGCCGTATCGCGGCCGCGGTCGATGTCCCGGTGATCGCCGACGCCGATACCGGCTACGGCAACGAGCTCAACGTCTCGCGCACGGTGCGCGAATACGAGCAGCGCGGCGTCGCCGGAATCCATATCGAAGACCAGGGCTTCCCGAAGAAATGCGGCCATCTCGACGACAAGGAGATCGTGCCGCGCGAGGATTGGCTGGCCAAGCTGCGTGCCGCGGTCGCGGCACGGCGCAACCCCGATTTCACCATCATCGCCCGAACCGACTCGCGCGCCGTCGCCGGGTTCGACGAAGCAATCGCCCGCGCCAACGCGGCCATCGCCGCCGGCGCCGACATTGTCTTTGTCGAGGCGCCGCAGACGCTCGAGGAGGTCGCCGCGGTGCCACGCCTGGTCAACGGTCCGTGCCTGCTCAATGTCGTGCGCCACGGCAAGACACCGGAGGTCGGCTTCGCCGAGGCCGAGCGCATGGGCTACAGGCTGGCGATCGTGCCGGGGCTGCTGTTCAAAAGCGTCATCGGGGTCTGCGAGCAGGCGCTCGATGCATTGAAATCGGCCGGTCGTCACCCGCCGCTGCTCAAGGAACTCACGGTGCGCGAGGCGTTCCAGATCTCCGGCGCCGACGAGTGGGATGCGCTGCGCAGCCGGTTCCGCGGGCCCGAGGTGAAGCGCGACGCAGCAGAGTAAAATGCCGCTTCTTTAGGCATCCAGCCGCAAGAGTGGTAACCTCCCGGCAACGAAAATTCGGGAGGACGCAGATGACGGCAACGACGATGGCGCCGCTCGGCGCCCAGGAACACAGCTCCGCGCTGCGCAAGGCGGTGATCGCGGCGACGGTCGGCACCACCATCGAGTGGTACGATTTTTTCATTTACGGGACCGCGGCGGGTCTCGTCTTCGGCAAACTCTATTTCCCCAACGAAGATCCGCTGACCGCGACCCTGGCGGCATTCGGCACCTATTTCATCGGGTTTGTCGGGCGGCCGATCGGCGCCGCGATCTTCGGCCATTACGGCGACCGGATCGGCCGCAAGGCGACCTTGATCGCGACCCTTCTGGCGATGGGCATCGCCACCTTCCTGATCGCCTTGGTGCCGACCTACGCGTCGATCGGCATCTGGGGCGCCGTGCTGTTGACCGTCCTGCGGGTCATCCAGGGCATCGGGGTCGGCGGCGAGTGGGGCGGCTCGGTGCTGATCGCGATGGAATGGTCGCGCACCCACACCAGCCGCGGCCTTGTCGCCTCCTGGCCGCAATTCGGCGTGCCGTGCGGCCTGTTCCTGTCGAACCTCGCGATCCTCGCCTTTAGCAGCTGGTCGGGCGACCAGTTCTTCACCTGGGGTTGGCGCATCCCGTTTCTGCTCAGCATCATCCTGGTCGGAGTCGGCTTGTGGGTACGCCTCGGCATCCTCGAAACGCCGGTGTTCGAAAAACTGGTATCGGAGCAGAAGGTCGAGCGGGCTCCGATCCTCGAGGTGATCAAGCGCCAACCGAAGGAGATCATCCTCTCCGCGCTGATCCGCATGTCCGAACAGGCACCGTTCTACATCTTCACGGCGTTTGTCTTCGCCTACGGCACCGGCACGCTGAAGCTGCCGCGCGACCTGATCCTCGGCGCGGTGCTGGCCGCCTCGCTGGTCTCGTTCTTCACCATCCCGATCGCAGGCCATATCTCGGACAAGATCGGGCGGCGGCGCATGTACCTGATCGGCGTGGTGGCGATGGCCCTCTACGGCTTCGTCTATTTCGGGATGCTCGATACGGCGGCGCCGACCCTCGTGTTCATCGCCGTCGTCATTTCGCTGATCCCGCACGACATGCAGTACGGCCCGCAGGCGGCGCTGATCGCCGAGGCCTTCACGCCGCGGCTGCGCTACAGCGGCTCGTCGCTCGGCTATCAGCTCGCTTCGATCATCGCCGGCGGGCCGGCGCCGATCATCGCGACGGCGCTGTTCGCGACCTACCATTCCGGTTACGCAATCGCGGTCTATATCCTGGCCTGCGCCGTCATTAGCCTGATCTCGGCAGCGCTGATGCCCGATTACACCGGCGCCGACATCTCGACCGAGTACGACGAAGGGGCGTGAACGCGGACCGGCGGCGATTTTCCGGCCGGGGACGCCGCCGGACCCGGCTGAGCGCCGCGCTATTCGAGTTCGGGGAAGACGTGTAGCCCGTCCGGCCCGAGCGGCAGCGCGCACACACTCGCCGATTCGGCGGGATCGAGCGGCCCGTAGAGGTGCGGGAACGATTGGCCGCCCCTCGCCTCCTCCCATTTCAGCCGGTCGCCCAGCCGCTCGACATCGACCGCGATCAGCACCAGCCCGTCCTGACCGGCGCGGTGCTTCCTGGCGCTCTCGACGATTTGGTCCTTGGTCGAGAAGTGAATGAAGCCGTCGGCCTGGTCCTGCGAGGTGCCGTCATAGGTGCCGGCCGTGAGCGCCGCGGCCCAGGTATCGAACGGGCACATGTGGTAGATCAACTGGGTCTGACATGCATTCCAACTGTTTCCTTTCAATGACTTAGAACTTCTTTTGGCAACCCTGATCCTAAGGTTTGCCACCAGATGTTCTGGTCGGCGGAAACGCCGCAGCCATCGCGTCAATTCCTGAGCGAGCCATACGGAGCTGATCTGCCGCCGCCGTATATCGCGTGATCGCACGCAGGCTGGCGTGGCCGGAAATCGCGGCGATTTCGTTCGCCGAACGCCCCGCCTCTGCCAACCGCCTACAGCAAGCCTTTCTCAAGCCGTGTGCCGAAATCCCATTTGGCAACCCGGCCTCGTTGCAGGCGGTGCGAAACCAATTTCCGAAAGACTTGCTATCGAAGGGTTTGCCGGACGCGGTGGTGATAAATGTCAGGTGATCGCTCGGCGTCGCCTCGATGATCTCAACCAGCTGCGGATGCAGCGGTATCGCCAAGGACGCGCCGGTCTTCTGCTGGCGGACGTATAGGACGCCGTCGCGTATGTGCTGGCGCCCCATCTTGATGATATCGCCACGGCGCTGCCCGGTGAAAAGCATAAGGGCGAGGGCGAGGCGCTCACGTTTGCCGATCGGGTGCCGCGCCTCAAACGCCGCGATATCATCTTCGGTCCAGGTGCGATAGCCGTCGGTCTTAACGGTCGGCCGCTTTACGTCGCGGGTCGGGTCCGTGGCGATCAACCCGGCGATGGCGCAGTGATCCATCAGCGCGCGCAACGCGGCGTAGAAGTTCCTGGCCGCCGATGGCGTGCCGGCTTTGGCCGCGATCATGCGCTCGATGTGCGTCGGCTGAAGGAGCGCAATGCGCTTATCGCCATGCTCACGACGGAACGCCTCGAGGAAATAACGCCGTGTCGTGCGGGTTGCGGGCGCGCCCATGTGGTACGACGCGCTGTTGTAATACGATACGACCGCAGCGTTTACGGTTCCCGGCATGGTGCGGCCTGCGCCGATCTCTTCGCGTTTGCCGGCGAGCGCGGCGTGGTAGGCGAACATAAAGGCGTCGGTGCCAGGAGCACCTTTTAGCGGTATCCGTTTGCCGCCAGGCAGCCGCACATAGCGCCTGGTCTTTCCGTGTCGATCACGGAACTCATGGATGTAGGAAAGCCGGATTTTTGTCATACCGCCTGGTCCCACTCGTTTGGGCCGGCGTTGTTAGCGACCTGCTTTTCAGGCCGGCCGGCAATAACCACGATTTTGCCATCCTTGCCGATCTCGGCGCGGTCTACTCCGCAGCCGGCCGCAATCATGGCCTTGATCGCGGCCACGAGGTCTCGCTGTCGGAAGGTGGCCGGTCCGCGGCT
>DASYXG010000233.1:0-5329 GCA_035935235.1 Allostellaceae bacterium | reverse complement strand
GGCCACATTATTATGGTCAATATGGTCAACGACTCCCAACCAACCGCTCGTGCCCTGGCGTTGCAATAAGGGCAGTAAGAACTCTTAACCGGCTTTCCAACAAGCCAAATTGGCAACGCTTTATCGCAAGTGGGGCATCGCATCACCGTCTCCCATTGGTGATGGGAATCAGTACCGTCCGCCGAGCTTGGTATGGTCCCAGGTCACGGTCTTGTGCGGGGTCACCTTGAGCACGACGCGTTTGGCGGCGCTGTCGTTGGTTTCACGCCGGCGCGGCGCCGTCCCTGAAATCACCGCCCAGGCGTCGCGGACCGCGTCCTCGCCTTCGACGATCTCGCAGTGGCCGCGCACCATCACGCCCTTCAGTTCGGCATAGGAGCCGCCGGCCTCGACCATCAGGCCCACCTTGGGGTTGCGGCGGATGTTGAGCACCTTCTGTGCCTTGGCGTAGGAGGTCATGTAGTACATGCCATCGCGAACGCCGAAGGTCATCGCGACGAGGTGCGGAAACCCGTCCTTATCGACGGTCGCCAGCGCTGCCTTGCGGTTGGCGCGCAGGAACGCGGCCTGTTCCTCTTCGGTCAGCGTGATCTGCCGGCGCCGCGGCTGAACGTCATTCGGCATCGCTTTTCCCTCTTCGCTCGGGCTCTGCAGGTCATAATGTCGAGGATGTGAAGAGGATCATAGGTCGTCCATGCAAAGCAGCAATCGCCCCGTCGCCCTCATTACCGGCGCGTCGAGCGGGATCGGCGCGGCATTGGCGCGCGAGTTTGCCCGGCATGGCCACGATCTGGTGCTGAGCGCGCGTAGAGTGGCGCCAATGGAGACGCTGGCGGAGGAGCTTCGCCGCTCTGGCGCGGCGGTGACGATCATCCCCGCCGACCTCGCCGAACCCGGCGCCGCAGTGGCCCTCGTTCGCGAGATTGCCGCGGCGGGCATCGAGATCGAGGTGCTGGTCAACAATGCCGGGCTGGGCGCAATCGGACCATTTGCGCAAATCGACCCAGCTCGCGACGCCGAGATCCTGCAGGTCAATATCGTCGCGCTGACCGAGCTGACGCGCGCCTTGCTGCCGCAGATGCTGACGCGGAAGCACGGAAAGATCGTACTGGTCGCCTCGACCGCGTCGTTCCTTCCCTGCCCCAACATGGCGGTCTATGCCGCCAGCAAGGCCTATGTCCGGAGCTTTGGCGAAGCGCTGGCGCAAGAGATCGTCGGCAGCGGCGTCGGCGTCAACGTGCTGTGTCCGGGCGCGACCGAAACCGAGTTCTCGGAGGTCGCCGGCGGCCGATTTTCCCGCTCGCAAATGCGCCGGATCATGAGCGCGGACGAGGTCGCCCGGGTTGGCTATCGCGGGATGGCGCGCGCTGAGCGGGTGACGGTGACCGGGCTGACCAACCGCATCCTCACCTTCGCGGCGACACATGCGCCGCATTTTCTGACCCTGCCCGTCGCCGCGCGCACGATCAGCCGGGACTGAGCTTACCAAGGGAGACCACGATGGCGTCCGATACCTATCAGATCTATGCCGTGCGCTACGCCCATCACGACCGGCGCGCCCACGAGAATTTTCTGCAGGGCGACCCGCACGACACCGCGCCGATGCCGCTCGACTATTTCGTCTGGGCTGTCGTTGGCGAAAGCCGGACCTTCATCTTCGACACCGGCTTCGACAAGGCGATGGCGCAGAAGCGCGGACGCGAGTTCCTGCGCCCGCCGGGCGACGGCCTAGCGGCGATCGGCATCGACTCCGCGAGCGTCAGGGATGTCGTCATCAGCCACATGCATTACGACCATACCGGCAACAACGAGCTGTTCCCCAACGCGACCTATCACCTGCAGGACCGCGAGATGGCGTTCTGCACCGGACGGTGCATGTGCCACCCGAATCTGCGCCGCTCGTTCGAGGAAGCCGATGTGACAGCGATGGTCGGCCGGCTGTTCCGCGGCAGGGTGCAATTCCACAATGGCGCCGACGAACTGGCGCCCGGGATCACCGTGCACCATGTCGGCGGGCACACTGACGGGCTTCAGGCGATGCGGGTCAAGACCGAGCGCGGTTGGGTCGTGCTCGCCTCGGACGCCTCGCATTTCTACGCCAATTTCGAGCAGATGCGCGCCTATCCGACGGTCTACAACGTCGGCGACATGCTGGAGGGGTTCTCGACGATTCGCCGTCTCGCGACATCGTTGCAGCATGTCGTGCCGGGCCACGATCCGCTGGTGCTGCAGCGCTATCCGGCAGCCAAACCGGGGCTGGAGGGGATCGCGGTGCGGCTGGATGTCGAGCCGAGAGGTTGACCCGTCGGACGAGCTGTGCCTGACATCTGCCGTCTCAACGAGGACGAGGTTATCGAATGACGGCGAAGTTTTGCGCTTTGGCGTGTGCGTTGCTGTTGGCTGGGTGCGGTGGCGAAACGGGAATGCGCTGCGAGTACGCGGCTGGCAACCTCGACGCCATCAAGGCCCAAGTCGCCAACCTCAAGGCCGGCGGCACGACATTATCCGACGTCACCAAATCGCTGGGCCAGCCCGCGGCGACGACGCCGACTCCCGATGGCGGCAAGACGCTCGAATACGACTACCCGCAGAAGCTCAGCTCGGCGTCATCGCCGGCATGTCCGGAAAAAACCCAAAAGCTCTCATTCACCTTCGACTCTCGCGAGGTGATGCGGTCGATGCAGATCAATTTCTGATAGGATCGAGCCGGCTTCATTGCTTGCCTTATTACGTCTACCTGCTCGCAAGCCGAAGGCACGGGACACTTTATCTGGGTGTCACGAACGACATCGTACGCCGGACCTACCAACACAAAAAGCAAGCTCATGCCCGGCTTTTCAGCGAGGTATGGCGCTGATCGCCTAGTCTGGTACGAAATGCACGGTGACGTTACGGAAGCCATTCGCCGCGAAAAGGAAATCAAGAAGTGGCGGAGGGATTGGAAGATCGCCCTGATTGAAGCGGATAACCCCGACTGGCGGGATCTCCACCAGGCCATAGCAGTCTAATCCTAACTTTTTGTCATTCCGGGGCATCGCGTAGCGATGAACCCGGAACCCATGCGCACGGCGTCTGCTGGTAGTCGCTATTGTGAACTTCCAGAATAGGTTTGTGTTCATAGGTTCCGGGTTCGGCCTTTGGCCGCCCCGGAATGACAGAAAGTTGGTGCCTAATTGACCTTAACCCCTGCCGCCTTGGCCATCGCGACAAGGTAGGTGCGGGCGGCGAGCATGTCGTCCAGCGAGCCGAACGCGTTGGTGTAGTGACCTTTGAACCCCCTGCCCTCCAAGCGGGCGAACATGTCGCCAAAATCGAGGTCGCCCGCGCCCGGCTTCAGATGCTCCTCAAAGCCGTTGCGGAAGCAGTCGGCGAGGCGGACTTCGGCGACGCGCGACAGGTCGATCGCATCGATGAAACCAGGAATGCCCTCGGGCACGAGATGGGCATGGTTGGCGGTAAAGGATAGCTTGAACGCCGAGGAGCGGATGTCGTCGAAATAGTACCGCCACTCCTCGACGGTGTGCGCGAGGTAGTGAACCTCGGCGTTGTCCGGTTCCTTGTTGAGGTTTTCCAGGAGGACCAGTGCGCCCTTGTTCTCGGCGTGAGCGATGACGCGCTTTAGCCGCTCCCGCCCGGCTTGCATGCGTTGCGGTTTGTCGGAGGTGAAGTGGAAGCCGGCATGCATGACGATCCACTTGGCGCCGAGCCGCACCGAGGCATCGACATACGCCTTGAGATAGGCCTCGACCGCGTCGGCGACGATCGGCGCGTATTCGGCGACATTGACCGCCGATGCGGTGTGCAGACCAAGCTGGACGCCGTGCCGCTCGCACATCTCCTTGACCCGCGAGCCGCGAATGCCACTGATCGTGCCGAGCGCGTTGTCGCCGGTGTCGAGCTGGATGTCGATATAGCGAACCCGGTGCTCAGCCGCCCACTCGACCGCGTCCTCGAGCGTCAGCTTGCGGCCGACATCGATGCCGATCCGATCGATCAGGCTCATCACTCACCTCCTCGCGCCATCGCGCAATCCCATCATGACCGGCCATGCGAGGGCAACCGCCGGTAGCTTTTCGCGTGACATTGGAACCCCCGACCCTACACTTGCCCGATGAACGCAAGGCAGATCCTGGCCTGGAGCGGCCGGCTGGCGACGCTCACTATGACGGCGACGCTGCTGGGCGCATGCGCCCTGTTTCCAGGATGGGCGCCCGAGAACCCGATCATCGGCACCTGGGCCAATACCGACAACGACCGGGTGACGTTCACCGCGGACGCGGTCACCGTTACTCCGAATAACGGCAAGCCGACGGCGATGGGTCCGGGCGACTGCAACGGCGTCTTCAAGATCGCCTATGGGCGCATGGCGACGGCTCCGTTCGCCACGCTGTTCCCGACCCAGGCCGACCTGGAGGACAGACTGAAAGGCTTGCTGGTCAAGCCCGAGTATCCAGTCGCCGATGTGACCTGCGACAAGGGCGGCACAACCTATTTTATGATCGGCGACCGCGAGCTCTTGGCGATCTACCGCGATGCCGGGCTTGGCGGCATCGAGCGCCTGTCGCGGCTTTGAGGCAACAGCCGGCGCGATAGATGGAAGCCCGGCTCAAAACGCATATTCAGGTTCAGGCGTTGATCCGCCGCTGCGATCTCGCGGCGATCGGGATTGTTGTGACGGCGCGCGGCGACCCCGACGCCGGGACCATCCTCCTCAAGCTCTACGACCGCGAGACCGGCAGCACGGTGCTGAGTCAGACGCGCCGCGCCGACGGCGAACTGGTGTGGATGCGCGCGACAGGCGCCGCCCCGGTCGACGAAAGCCAAGCGGATGCCTATATCGCCCGGCAGCGGCAATACGACCCGGACCTGTGGGTCATCGAGATCGAGACGGCCGCGCCCGAAACCGTGATCGACACCGATATCATCGATGAGTGACACCCCCGGCCACCCCGATCTGCGCGTCGTTTCGCACGAGATCGCGTTCAAGCGGCATCTGCGGCTCGATGTCGTGCGCTTTCATCACCGGATGTTCTCGGGCGAATGGAGCGGCGAGCGGGTCTATGACGTGGTGCGCCGCGGGGCCGCGGTGGCGGTCCTGCTCTACGATCCCGCGCGCGACGCGGTCGTGCTGGTCGAGCAATTCCGCCTGCCGCCGCTGCTCGCCGGGTATTCGCCTTGGGTGGTCGAGGTGGTCGCCGGGCTGGTCGACAAGGACGACGAGAGCGACGACGAGGTCGCTCGCCGCGAGACGGGCGAAGAGGCCGGGCTCGACATCATCGGCGAGCTGATCCCGATCCAGCGTTATCTGCCGCTGCCGGGCAATTCCGAC
>DASYXG010000232.1:0-5955 GCA_035935235.1 Allostellaceae bacterium | reverse complement strand
TGGCGACCCCGGCAGGATTCGAACCTGCGACCACAAGCTTAGAAGGCTAGTGCTCTATCCAGCTGAGCTACGGGGTCCACCCATGGGTTAGCAAACTTCCATCTGCCGCTCGCGGCCGTAACACGCGCGAAGATGTCAGCCGTCAGCGTAATTGTACTATGACTGAGCCGTTTGCTGAGCCGCGGGCATCAGGTTCTGACGCGGTCGTAGCGGAAATTATCGGCGTAGCTCTTGGCCTTCGGCGCGCGCGCGTGCGGCTCGATCACGGTATATTGCAGCCCGTGCTTCTCGGCGAAGGCAACCGCCTCGTCGAGTGTCGCAAAGCGCATCTTTATCTCGTTGAGCGTGTCGCGCGCGCTCGCCCAGCCCATCAACGGATCGGGGTCGCGCCGCGTCGCCGGCTCGTATTCGAGCAGCCATTTGCGGGTTTGCGCCCGTCCCGATTGCATCGCCGTCTTGGACGGCCGGTAGATGCGTGCCAGCGCCATCGCCGTCCTTTCTCCGCATCGCCCGGGCGGCGATGCGCGCGGGCGATCATGGTCGGGGCGAGAGGATTTGAACCTCCGACATCCTGCTCCCAAAGCAGGTGCGCTACCAGACTGCGCCACGCCCCGTGTGGGGATTTTCGCGGCTTTTACGCCAAGAGCTCAGTCCGAACAAGGCGGCAGAATGGCGTGGAGAAACGCTGCCTCCGCGAACCGACCGGGCGGAGATTCCGGTCGGGCTCTAGGAAGCTCTGACTTCGGCCCGCACGCGGCGGCCAAGATCGGCGGCCTCGGCCGCCGCTGTGCGGTGCAGCAGTTCGTAAACACAACCGACCAGCTCATGGCGCTCGAACGGCACCGTGATGAAATCGTCGGTGTCGGGATTACCGAAAGCAGGCCGCGCAACTGGCTCACCTGCATAGAGCACCTTCATCCCGGGCTGCCGCCTCCGGACCCGCCGGACAACTCCCGGACCGTCGAGCGAGCCAGGCAAGTCCGTTGCCGCCACGATCAATCCAAATCGCCGGTTGGCGCAGGCCCGCAACGCCGCCAGCCCCTCGGCAGCCATGGTTACCGCAAAGCCTTCATCGCTGAGAAGGCACGCGATCTGCTCCCGCCGCTGGGGATCGTGAACGACCACGAGGATATCTTTCCCCTGCAGATACATTGCCGACATGCTCCCGGTCATCGCTATAATCACCACAAGCCCGACGATATCTCCGATATTTGCAAGTTATCCCAGAATTATCGCGGCGGGTTTAACAGTAATTTGGTCAAATTTGCGGACTTAACTCGCAATTAATCATGCAAATTTACTTTTGATTTACCATAACTCCGGAAGTAAATTAATTTCCTGGCAAGTGCGCCGTGCCACCGTGCCGCCATGGCCGCCTCCCCCGCCGCTGCAACGCTAAATGCTGGCCGTTGGCGCGCCGCGATCGAACCGATTGTTCGGCATGGCGGGTGGTTCGGGTTCTTTCTGGTGTTGGCGCCGATCATCGGGCCTCGCGGCTATGGAATCTTTGCCATCGCGTTGAGCGGCGTTGCCGTCGTCGAGGCGCTCCTCGTCGAGCCTGTCGCCGCGACCCTCGCTCGTCTCGATTCGCGCGACGATCGGTATTTGTCGACCGCTCTGGTCACCGCGGTAGGTACGGGCGCGGCGGTATCGCTCTTGCTGTACCTGGCGGCCGGTCAATTCGCCGCCATGCTCGACGAGGCGCCGCTCGGCGATATCGCGCAAACCCTATCGCTGCTGCCGGTGTTGGGTGGGCTCACGGCGGTGCCAACTGCCTTGCTGCGTCGGCGCGGCAAGGCCGGACCGTTGGTCGCCGCGACCACTGCCGGGCTCGCGGCCGGCGGCGGTATCGCCGTGGCGCTGGCCTGGAGCGGTGCAGGTGCATGGTCGCTGGTCGTGCAGATTGTGGCGCAGCGCCTTGTCGAGTGCGCCGTCGTGTGGGGAATGGCGGCGCGGCGGATCGGTCTTGTCTGGTCGCCTCCGCATTTCGGCGAGCTCTTCGGAGCGCTCGACCTGGGCGCGCTTGGCCGCGTCTGGCCGGTCATTTCGCGCCAGGCTCCCTCGCTGCTGATTGGCCTCGTCCTCGGCCCGGTGGCGACCGGGCTCTATGTCCTCGCCGCCCGCTTCGCCGAGGCGCTCGAGGACATTCTGCTTGCCGTGCCTAAGCCTGTCCGGCGCGCCCTCCTCGCCGACTGGGCGAGACAGATCGGCGAGCCTCTTCGCCGACTCGCGCTGCCGGCGATCCTTTCCAGCCTACTCCTGCCGGTCGCACTTCCTCCGATCGTCGACATCCGCTGGTGGGGAGCGGTGCTCCCGGCGCAGATCTTGCTGATCCGCTTGATCCCCGCGGCAGCGATTACTGCGCGCGCCGCCGCGGTCGGGGCGCGAAACGAGTCGCGTTGGCAGGCGATCGAGGCGGTAGGCGGCGTTGCCGTGACCGCGCTGGCCGCGGCGTACGGCTTAACCGCTATCGCCGCTGCCGTACTCGCTTACGCGATTTGCATCACCCTCACCGGGTTGTGGCCGATTCGCCGCGAGTTCGGGTCGCATTGGCGGCACCTCTTCGCAGGCGCGGCACGCCCGCTCTTCGCATCAGCGGCAACGGGGCTGATCCTCTACCCGATTGTGGAGCCGGTTGCGCTCGCCTTGACCCCAGCGCCGGCGCTTTGTCTGCTCGGCGCCATCGGTCTCCTCTGCTATCTGCTGCTCAGCGGTAACCTGCATGGCCTGCGGTTGCCGGCTTTCACCTTGCGACGCGGGTTGCGCCCGGTCAAACCGGCTTAGCGGCGAGCGCGCGGTTGTCGTGCGCGTCCGACGCCTGTACCTTCCGGCCGCACCATTGCGTGAGCCCGTAGCTCAGCCGGTAGAGCAACTGACTTTTAATCAGTAGGTCTCGGGTTCGAATCCCGACGGGCTCACCAAATCTATTAATATCTTCAAGTTGGTAACTTCTGCGTTCGACAAGGGCTGGAATATTCAGAATATCAGCGGACCTATAACGGACCCCGCAGATCACCTTCGCATTCTGTACGAGGGAGCTTCCCGCGGTATCGCCCGGAGGATGTATTGAGGGCGGGTTGAACCGCCAGCACACGGATTTTCAGGTTTTGGCCGTCGGATTACCCCGACATCCGGAGGTTAGCTTAACTCGGTTTTCCAACGACATAAGCACGCCCTCGTGCCGGTCCTTGTGCTGCGACTTACCGCTGTTTTCCGGCGGATTTACACCAGAATTGCACCATGCGTTGGCGTATCCCAGCGGCTGATCAGCGGCTCTCGAAATTTTTTCAAACGGGACTTGACTGCGTCAATGGTAAGATTATCTTACTACACGTAAGGAAGGTGCCTATGACCCTGGACGAAGCGAGGGCAGCGATTATCAAGACGCTCGAAAAGGTGCAGGCTGCGAGTGGCCTGCCTTGCCCCATGCTGGTGGCCGCTGACGTGCCGACCAGGGTTCTCCAACAGTTCGACAGCACGGTATGGCCAGTCGCGACATCGTGGATCGCCAAGGAGCTCGGCGTGAAAATTGACAATGACGTTCATGTCTTCGGTGGAAAACAAGGCGGCCCATTGCTGACGATCAACCAGTCGGCCGAACTGATTTGCGCCAGGCATAAGCCGGGCGACACCTTCGCGGTGGCGGCGGAATGACCAGAGAAACCGAACAGCGCCAGCGCATGGCCGGGCGCATCCGCGAAGCGCGCACGCTTGCCGGCCTCAGCCAAGGCCAAGTTGCGAAGATGATGGGCATGCATCGCCCCTCGATCAGCGAAATCGAGGCGGGTAATCGCCGGGTGAGCGCGAGTGAGCTGGCACGCTTTGCGGACCTGTTCGACGTGAGCACCGCGTATCTCCTCGGCGAGACGCCCGACAAAATGTCGCTCAATGACCCCAAGCTGCAGCTAGCGGCACGCGAACTGGCCAAGCTCTCGCCCGAGGCCCTCGAGGGACTGCTGCGGGCGCTGGCCGCGGTTCGCACCGATAGCGACGAAAAGACGAAGAGCTGATAGTGGCGAACCGGCGTTTGTTGGTCCTTGAGGGTGCCCAGGCAGCGTCGGATGCGCGTGACAGCGTCGGCATCGACCTCGTTGCTCCCGTCGACATTTACGCGGTGGCGGAAGCAATGGGCATCCGGGTGCGCTTCCTCCCGGTCAGCATGGAAGGCTTCTACCGCAAGGGCTCGCCGCCGCGCGTGATGCTTTCGGCGCTTCGCCCTCTGGCGCGGCGGGCCTTTACCTGCGCCCACGAGATTGGCCACCACTGGTTCGGCCATGGCTCGACCATCGACGAGCTTCAGAGCGACGATCGGCACGATTCCGACATCCCTGAGGAGATCCTCGCCAATGCCTTCGCCGGTTTCATGCTCATGCCGTCGATCGGGCTGCGCCGCGCGTTCAACAGCCGCGGCTGGAAGCCCGCGACCGCCAACCCGCTACAGGTCCTGACGATCGCGAGTGAATTTGGCGTCGGCTACGAGACATTGCTCACCCATCTCTCGGTGACAGTCGGCGACATGCCGCGCTCGGTCCGGACCGAACTTGGAAAATGGACGCCGCAGCGCATCCGCAAAACGGTGCTCGGCGACGCCGATGCCGACGGTCTCGTCGTCCTCGACGAGAGTCACCAGACCGCCGGCGTTGATCTCGAGGACGGCTATGCGCTCGCGGTGCCCACGGGGGCCACTGTCAGCGGGTCGGTCCTCGCCCCCCGTCAGGCGATCGCCGGCTTCGATGTCTACGACGCCGTCGGCCGGGGCCGCGCGACGATCAAGACCGCACAATGGCAAGCCGAGGCCCGCGTAGCGCCGCAAGAGTTTATTGGCCCCGCCAACTACCGGTTTCTGGAGGATCCCGATGAGTAATGCCGCTGCACCACAGATGATTGTCGCCGCGAACCTGTCGTTGGGTTGGGCCGCCGTGCTCGACTGCCTGGCGCAGCCGGGCGTCGATGCCATCTCGCCCTTGACCCTCTCAATCACCGGGTTCGACGAGAATGGCGTCGCGGCCGAGATGCCAACAATCCGCAGCGCGATCGACGATCTGCACAGGGCGAAGGGCACGCGCGACGTCGAGAACGTTGCGTGGACGATCTTTCCCGAACGCTATTGGCGGATGTCCGCCGGCGACCGCGAAGCCTTCTTCAACATGTTCCGCGAAGCCTTCCCGCGCATCCAAGAGTTCAACCCTCAGAATAACCGGCGCGGCTCCTATTTCCAACGCATGGTCGACTTTAAGGGCGGGGCCAAGGGCTTCAATCAGCTCAAATGGATCCTCGACGAATATGACCGCAATCCGAGCGGCCGCCGGTCAAAGTGGCAGGTGACGACATTCGATCCCCACCGCGACATGCTGACCACCGCTCTGCTCGAGTTTCCATGCCTCCAGCAGGTCAGCTTTACCTTTTCCGGCGAGAACGGACTCGTCGTGAATGCCTTCTACGCGACGCAGCAGCTCGTCCATAAAGGCTACGGCAATTATCTCGGCCTCACCCGGCTCGGCGCCTTTATGGCGTCGCAGATGAGGCGCCGGCTAGAGCGTCTGAACGTGTTCGTCGGCATCGCCAAGATGGACAAGATCGGCAAAACCGACGCGGACCTCGCCAGGCTTCTCGGCACCATCCGCGCCGAATTGGCCGCCGCCCAGGACATTCGTCGCGCCGCCTGACATGATCCTGCCTGATCGACCGTCCGCGGTTCCCGGCTCGAATCGTTTCGCCCATTTGCGGCCTACCGCCGTCTTTGACAGCTATTGGCGTTTCGCGGCGGAGCGCCAGGCGATATTCGTCCGCCGCCTCGCTGGGATGCCGGCACCCTGGACCGACGACCCAATTCTAGCGCGGCACCGCTTTACCAACGCCTATCGTGCGGCCGACCGCGTCAGCCAGTTCTTGATCCGCGAGGTGATTTATGGCGACGGCCGAAGTCGGACACCACGCGAGACGCTCTTCCGCGTT
>DASYXG010000231.1:0-21127 GCA_035935235.1 Allostellaceae bacterium | reverse complement strand
CGATCTTCTCTTTTGCTGGCGGCCAATCGTCTTCGGCCGGCCAAAAACTCAGCAGCATAAGGCCGATCGCCGATCTTGCGGTTTGGCATGCCTCCTTGCGGTCGGGGCGCGCCAGGCACGGAACGTATTGCACGATCGCCGGCTTTGGCCGGCCCGCCTTTGCCGCCACCTCCGCGACGATGCCGATCATGCGCTCAACCGATCGTAGGGGCGTCAAGTTCGACACGATCAGTCCATCGGCGATCTCGCCGCAGGCACGCAGCATTGGCTCACCCGCGGCGGCCATGAAAATCGGCGGGCCGTGCGGCGGGTTTGGGGCGAGTCGATTGAGGATTAAGCCACTACTCACTCTGAATACCGCTCCATCGTATGTAACCTGTCTACCCGACAGCATCGGGCGAATAATTGCGATGGCATCGCGCACCGCGGTCACGGGGCGGGTGATGTGGAGGCCGCTGCGGCCGACGCGCGAAGCGATCCCCGAGCCGATGCCAAGGATTGCCCGTCCGTCGGAAAGACCGTCGAGCGCGGCGAATTCCATCGCGATTTGCGCTGGATGGCGGGTGTAAGGGTTGACCACGCCGATGCCGATCCGCACGCGCTCGGTCAAAGCGGCGCAGGCGCCAGCCGCGACAAAGACGCCGCTCTCGAATGGGTCCTCGGCGAGCCATATCGAAGCGAAACCACCAGCCTCCGCCGCCTGAGCCAGGTCGATACAGCACCGCGGCCCGAGCCCGCTCGACAGCCGGATACCAATCCGCGGTAGTGCGTCGCTCATATGCCGCCGGGACGCGGTGCTTCGCTGGCTGGCGAGAAGTGGACATGGACCACACGCCAGTCGCCATCCTCCTTGCGGAACACCACGGTCGAACGCGACACAAAATCTTTCCCATAGGGGCGCGACGGCACCGGATCTTTTCCGACCCATTCCGACCGGGTGTGGCGCTCACACCAGATCACCGCGAGATCACCGTTGACCGCGCCGCCAATGTCGA
Organism: Allostellaceae bacterium; assembly: GCA_035935235.1. Taxonomy (GTDB): domain Bacteria; phylum Pseudomonadota; class Alphaproteobacteria; order ATCC43930; family CGMCC-115725; genus DATARH01. The sequence continues at coordinate 20,132 of DASYXG010000231.1, read as the reverse complement.
ATGGCGTCCAATACCCGCTGGCGACATTGTCTTTGTAATACTGCCATAGCCGGGTCCAATGCTCGCGGCCCTTGTAGGTGTGGCCGTTGAGGTTGAAGAACACGGCTTCCGGGGCCGCGCTCCAGAGATCCTGAAGCTTCTCCCAGTCGAAACGCGCGTTTGCGTCCAGGTATTCGTCCATGCGCTCGAGCAGGCGCTGACGGTCCGCCCGCGAGCCGCCGATCAGTCGAGCTTCTTCCATCGCGCGCTCCGTGTCTAAGACAGAGGCATCCTAGCCTAGGCGTCGGCGGGGCGATAAGGTCGCGCGATGACCCGCGCGATCTACCTCTGCCCCGGATGCGGCGCGACTATTCCGGCGGAACGGCCGCTGTGGCGATGCGACTGCGGAAGCCACCTCAATCTCGCACCTGGGTGCGGACTGACACGCGGTGAGATCGAGACCGACGATGCTTCGCTGTGGCGTTATCGTGCGGGGTTAGCGCTCGCCAGTCCTCCGAAAGTCTCGCTCGGCGAAGGCTGGACGCCGCTGGTTACCCGAAGTTGGGATGGAGCGACAGTTCGCTTCAAACTCGAAAGCCAGATGCCGACCGGCTCATTCAAAGATCGAGGCACGGCGGTGATGCTCAATCATTTGCTCGAGGTCGGAGTCGGCGCGATCCACGAGGATTCCTCAGGCAATGCCGGCGCCTCGATCGCGACCTACGCAGCCGCCGCCGGGCTCGCCTGCCGCATCTTTGTCCCGGCGACCGCGCCCCGTGGCAAGATTGTACAGATCGCCGCGAGCGGCGCTGCGGTCGAGGCCATCCCCGGCAGCCGCCAGGATGTGACCGAGGCTGCGCTCGCCGCCGCCGGCACGAGTTTCTACGCCAGCCACAACTGGCAGCCGTTTTTCATCGAGGGCACCAAGACTCTGGCCTTCGAGCTGTGGGAGCAGCTGGGATTTGCCGTGCCGGACAACATCCTCGTACCAACCGGATACGGCAGTAACATCCTTGGTCTCAACCGTGGTTTCGACGAGTTGCACCGGCGTGGCGAGGTTACGCGCATGCCGCGGCTGTTTGCGATACAGGCGGCGAATTGCGCTGCCTTCGAGGCGGCGTGGAGCGCGGGCGCAGAGGGTTACGTGCCGTTCAGCGCCGCGCCGACAATCGCCGACGGCATCGCCACGGTGAAGCCGGTTCGGGTTACCGAAGTGCTGAGCGCGCTACGCTGCTCTAGGGGCGGGGTCATCGCCGTCCCGGAGGATGCGATTGGGCCAGCGCTAATACGGCTCGGCCGGCTAGGCCTCTATGTCGAGCCGACGGCGGCGACAGTTGGTGCGGCGCTGACCCAACTCTTATTGAGCGGAACGATTAGGCCCAATGAGATGACGGTCGCCGTGCTCACAGGCCACGGCCTCAAGGCCGCGGAGAAGATCGGTGAGTTACTAAACAAATAGCCTATTTTTTCGTCGCAAGCAGATCCCTGAGGCCGCGCAGCGCCAGCGCGTATCCGGCGACGCCGAACCCGGCGACCACACCGAGACTGACCGCGGCTGTCTGCGAGGCCGGGCCGCGTCGGATCGGGTTCGATATGTGAACCTCGATCGTCGGGAACTTGACCTGCGACAGGGCCGCTACCAGCGCCGGGTAGCCGGTGCCGAACGCAGCCGGGTTGAATATCGCGGCCTCGAAACCCTGGTCGTTAGCGGCGTATATTTTGTTGACGACCTCACCCTCGATGTTCGAGTGGAAGATCTCGATGTCGAGGCCAAGCTCAGCGGCATAGCCGCGAATGCGCTCGTCGTACTCGGGCAACGTCATCGGGCCAAAGATCTCGAGCTGGACCTTGCCCCGCATGTTCATCCCGGCGCCGTGGATGATCAGGATTTTTGGCATAGAGCTCTCCTCGCGCTGACGATGAAGCCGTTGCGGTGATGCTAGCGTATTTCTGCCGCGTCCGCCTATCGCGTGCGCGCCGCATGTTCGGCGACGCGAAGTCCAAAAACGCAGGCCTTGATCAGGCCGCCGACATAGCCGAGCGCGCCGCCGCCCTCAAGCCCACCGGTTGTGCCACCGGCCGCGTAAAGACCGGCGATGAGCGATCCGTCGGGCCGCTTGACGCGGCCGTACCGGTCTATGGCGATGCCACCAAAGGTGTTGGTGATGCCGGCGCAGATCGGAATTGCGAAGAACGGCGGCGTCTCGATCGGACGCGGTTGCCCGCTGCGGGTCGAACGCTCAGGCAGCAGCGCCGCTAGTCTGTCGCAGCGAACCGCGTCGTTATAGCCAGCGACGGTCTCGGCGAGGCCATCCGGGGATATGCCGGCCGCCTCGGCTAGAGCCTTCAGCGCGTCCGCCTGATGCAGCGTGCCGCCTCCGGTGAGTAGTTGTGGGTTGGGCGGGATTTGCGCCGCCTTGCCGGCGGTCTCCCAGATTGGCGCATCGCAGATCACCGTCGCGCAGAGCGGATTGTCGAGCCGAGCGAGGGCGTTGGCGATCGCGATGCCGCCCAGGCCCTCGTCGAGCACCCGTCGTCCATGCGGGTCGATGACAATCGCCGCCGTCGCGACCGCATCGATTTGGGGATAGGGCCACAGACCCATATTTCCCATCGCGTCGCGGCTCAGGAGGTGACCGTAGAACCGATCGAGATTTACTAGCGCGGCGCCACAAGCTTCGGCCATCTTCAGCCCGTCGCCAACCGCAGTACCGGCATGGCGCATCAGCACGCGGTCAGGGTGAGGGCCGATATACTTGCGGAACAGCTCGGTGTTGGCTGGGAAGCCCCCGTCGGCGATCACAACCGCGCTGGCGGTCGGCTCGAATCCTGCGCCGTCCTTCCACGCGGCAACACCGATCACGCGACTATTCTCGATCCGCAGCGATTTAGCGCGGGCACCGAAGAATATTCGTCCCTGACGCTCTTCGAGGCGGCGGCGGAGCTGACCGAGCATGCGGTCAGGACCACGGCACTGCCAATCCTGGCCGGCAATGGCGGCGCGCGGTGGCGACAGTGTGAAGCGATGCCAGCTGATCGGGCTCGGTTGACTAAAGACTGCCCCCTGTGCAGCCAGCCAGTCTACCGCGCGTCCGGCGTCTTCGGCGATCGCCGCGACAAGCTCGGGGTCGGCTTCGCCGCCGGTCTGCCGATTGATCGCGTCGACGAGTTCTTCCGGGCTGAGTTTCACATCGCGGTACGAGACATGGAAAATTCCACCGGCCCAGCGCGAGCTGCAGAGATATCCCTCATCGGCGCCGGCTTCGAGCATTGCCGTGCGCAAGCCCAATTCGGCGCCGCGTACCGCTGCGCACAATCCCGCGAAGCCGCCGCCGATTGACACCAGATCGAAATCCAGGGGTCCGCTCATTCATGCCTCCGGGCAACGATCGTAGAGGGCTTAGAGGCCCCGGCATAGCAGGGAAGCCTTGGGTGAGCATGACATAACCATGACGAGGGCGTATTTTCAGAAACAATAGAAGTTTCAAGGAGGAGACGGCCGTGATGACCATTTCGATCCGTCAAATCCGGGTGCGGCGCTTCGACGAAACGAAGGTGCGCGACATGCGCTGCACCACCATCGCGGGCGACATGCCGACCGCCAAACAAGTCGCGGCCTAAGCGGCGGCTAGCCGCTCGCCGGGATACGCAGTTGCGTGGGGAAACGTCGGTTCCTTTTCCTAATCGAGGCTGGATCACGGCCTCGATCATGCTGGCGAACATTATGCAGGGCGTCGACAACACGATTGCCAATGTCGCGTTGCCGCATATCCAGGGCAGCCTCTCGGCATCGCAGGACCAGATCGCGTGGGTTCTGACTTCGTACATTGTCACTGCAGCAATCACCATGCCGCTGACCGGCTGGCTTGCCGGAAGGCTCGGCATCAAATTTGTATTTCTGTTCTCGGTCGCCGGCTTCACGATCGCTTCCGCACTATGTGGCGCGGCAACCAGCCTTGAGCAGCTGGTGCTCTTCCGCGCCCTGCAGGGTGTTTGCGGTGCCGGGCTGATCCCGCTATCCCAGGCGACGTTACTCCAGATCAATCCACCGGAGCGGCACGGCCACGCGATGGCGGTCTATGGTCTCGGCACGATCATGGGGCCGATCAGTGGGCCACTGCTCGGCGGCTGGTTGACCGAGAACTACAGCTGGCGCTGGATTTTCTACATCAACCTGCCGATCGGCATCGTCGCGGCGCTCGGCATCATGGTGTTCATCCGCCACAACCGGAATGTCCACCGTGAACCGTTCGATATTTTCGGTTTTCTGGCGCTGAGCGTCGCGGTCGGTGGAATGCAGCTCATGCTCGATCGCGGTGAGCTCAAAGACTGGTTCCATTCGAGTGAAATCTGGATCGAGGCGACAATCACCGCGCTGGGCTTCTATCTGTTCGCGGTGCACACCGCGACGACCGGAGAGAGGTCGTTTCTCAATCGGGATTTACTCAAGAGCCCCAATTTCGTTGCCGGTACAATGCTGATGTTCTCGGTCGGCGCGATCATGACCGGCACCCTGGCGCTGCTGCCGTCGATGCTGCAGCAGTTGATGAACTATCCGGTCTTCACAACCGGGCTGGTTACCGCGCCGCGAGCATTCGGCACGATGGTTGCGATGTTTGCCGTCGCCCGTGTGATCAATAAAGTCGACAATCGGCTGATCATCCTTTTCGGGTTTTTGCTGACCGCTTTCGCGATGTGGCAGATGACCGGCTTTTCGCTGTTGATGGATCCGCAACCGATCATTGTCACTGGCTTGATCCAAGGTTTCGGGCTCGGCTGCACCTTTGTGCCGCTCAACATTATGGCGCTATCCACCCTGCCTAGGCACATTATGACCCAGGCCACGGCGATCCGCAGCCTGATGCGCAATCTCGGTGGCAGCGTCGGCATCAGCATTCTGATTGCCACGTTGACGGAAAACACCCAAACCATCCATTCGCGGCTGATCGAAACGCTTCGACCCGATAATCCGCTGCTCCACACGCCCGTATTTGGGCCGGCCTACAGCCTGACCGCGCCCAACGGAATTGCCGCGCTCAACGCCGAAGTAACCCGGCAAGCGGCGATGATCGCCTATATCAACGATTTCAAAATGATGATGCTAATGGCCTTGTGCTCGCTGCCATTGTTGCTGCTGCTGCGAGATAAGCAGCGCGCACCGGTTGCAGTAGTGGCGCCAGCCGCAGCATCGGCCGCAGCCGATGATTAGGTTTTCGCCATGAGAGGCGAGGGAGCAACACCCGACGCGGGTATCCCGAACCGCGGCTTGATGACCGCGACGATCATTTGCGCCTGCGTGCTGCAAGGGATCGACACGACTATCGCCAATGTCGCGCTTCCCCACATCCAGGGCAGCATGTCGGCGGCGCAGGATCAGATTTCCTGGGTTCTCACGTCCTACATCGTCGCCTCGGCGATCATGATGCCGATGACGGGTTGGCTCGCCGGCCGGTTCGGCATCAAGTTCATCTTCCTCGGCTCGGTAATCGGCTTCACCATCGCCTCCGCGCTGTGTGGTGCAGCGGAAAGCCTACCGCAGCTCGTCCTTTATCGCGTTCTGCAGGGCGTTTTCGGCGCCGGACTGGTGCCGCTCGGCCAGGCGACCTTGCTGACGATTTATCCGCAGGAGCGCCATGGTCACGCCATGGCGATCTTCAGCACTGGCGCGATGATGGGTCCGATTATCGGGCCGACAATGGGCGGATGGTTGACCGACAACCTCAATTGGCGCTGGTGCTTCTACATCAACCTGCCGGTGGGCGCGATTTGCGCGCTAGGGATCTTTCTGTTGTTCCGGCAGAACCGCAACGTCAGGCGCGAAGGCTTCGATGCCCTCGGCTTTGCCGCGATGAGCATAGCGGTCGGCGCGCTGCAGCTGATGCTGGACCGTGGTCAGCTCAAGGATTGGTTCCATTCGACCGAGATCTGGATCGAGGCGACTATAGCTGCGCTCAGCTTCTACATGCTTATCGTCCACACCTCGACGACGACCGGGCGCTCGTTTGTTAGTCGCGAATTGCTGAGAAGCCCAAATTTCGTCGGCGGCAGCGCGCTGATGTTCGGGGTGGGCATGATCCTTAGCGGCACTTTGGCGTTGATGCCGTCAATGATGCAGGACCTGATGAACTATCCGGTCTTCACCAGCGGTTGGATGATGGCGCCGCGCGGCATCGGCACGATGATCGCGATGTTCTTCGTAGGGCGGACAATCAATAAGATCGACAATCGCCTCTTCATTCTCACCGGATTCCTGCTGACCGCGGCCTCGCTGTGGCAAATGACCGGCTATTCGCTCTACATGGGTTCCGGTCCGATCATCTTCGCCAGCTTCGCCCAAGGGTTTGGACTCGGGCTTACCTTTGTGCCGTTAAACATCCTCGCGCTATCGGATCTACCGCGGCACATCTTGACCCAGGGTACGGCGCTGCGCGCGCTGATGCGCATGTTGGGCGGCAGCATCGGGATCGCGATCCTCGAATCTCAACTCACCCGCAACACGCAGATCGTGCATTCGCGGCTGATGGAGGGGCTGCGGCCGGACAACCCGCTTATGCAAGGGCTTGGATCGCATTTCAGCCTGACCGCGCCGTCGGGTGTCGCCGCGCTCAATGCCGAGGTGACCCGCCAGGCGGCGATGATCGGCTATATCGACGATTTCAAGCTGATGATGCTGGTGATCCTGCTTTCGTTGCCGCTGCTGTTCTTGATCAAGGTGCCCAAGCGCGTGCGTGCTGTCGTGACTGCGCCGGCAACGCCGTCCGGGGCCGCAACCGCTGCTGACGATTAACTCATCGGGTCAACGGCGGGCCGGCCAGAGCCTTCGCCTCGGCGGCAAGGCGGCGATAGCGCGCCTGGCTATTGGCCAGGTGCAGGCGCATAGCCTCGCGCGCCGCAATGCCATCGTGACCGGCAATCGCCGCCGCGATCGCCGCGTGTTCGCCCTGGAAGGTCGCCAGATAGGCGCGTTGACCTTCCGGGCGATGGGCTGCGACCCGGATGCTTTGCCGCGGGATAATAAAGCGGCCGAGATATTCGAGGAAATGCGCAAATTGCGGATTTCCGGTCGCCACGGCGATGGTTCGGTGAAAAGCAAAATCCTCGTCGATCGCACTTTCGCCGCGGTCGAGCGCGGCATCGATCGCCGCTAGCGCCGCGCCGACCCGGCGGCGGTCGGCCTGCGACCCACGCTCGGCCGCCAAGCCCGCAGCTTCCACCTCGACGCTAGCCCGCAGCTCCATGACCTCGAGTACCTCGGCGATCGACGGCAAACCGTCGAAAGCTAGCTGAAAGGGGCGGCGATCGGCATCGGCGGCAACAAACGCGCCCGCACCCTGGCGGGTGACGACAAGGCCGCGAGCCCGCAGCGCCGCGACCGCTTCGCGGACCACCGTGCGGCTCACCCCCATGGCCGCGACCATTTCCTGTTCGGTCGGCAGTTTTGCGCCGGGCGGCAGCCGCGCCGTGGCAATTTCATCGGCGATGCGTTCGGCGATTTCGCGCGTCAATCGCGGCGCCGGCGTCACCGGGCGAAGCATTGCTGGCGGGGCGGCGCGCCTAGGCAAATCAGGGCCTCGACACTTATCAGGTTATCATATAAATCGCTAACACGCGTCGGTGTCCGGGTCAAATCGGGCGAGACAAGCGAAGAGCGGGGAGGGAACATGCGCAGACGAGATTTGCTGGCCAGCGCTAGCGCGCTGGCACTTGGCGCAGCCGCAGGCAAGCATGCCCTGGCCGACGACAAGGTAGTGCTCAAGGCCTCCGATGTTCACCCGGAGGGCTATCCGACCGTCGAGGCGGTCGAGAATCTCGGCAAGAAGCTCGAAGCCGCGACCAAAGGCCGGCTGAGCATCCAAATGTATTCGTCGATGCAATTAGGTGGTGAGAAAGAGGTCATCGAACAAGCGCAACTCGGGGCAATTCAGTTCGCCCGGGTCAGCGTCGGCACGCTGGGGCCGGTGGTCGACGACATCAACGTCTTCAACCTCCCGTTCGTGTTCCGCGATGTTGCGCATATGAACAAGGTCGTCGACGGTGCGATCGGCCAGGAGTTGTTGGACAAGGTAACGTCGAACGACGCGGCCAAGCTCGTCGGGTTGTGCTGGATGGATGCCGGCGCGCGCAGCTTCTATGACACCAAGCACGCGATCAAATCGATCGACGACCTCAAGGGTCTGAAGATCCGGGTCATCGGCAACCCGATCTTCGTCGACATGGCTAACGCGCTCGGCGCCAACGGCGTCGCGATGGGCTACGACCAGGTGTTCAGCGCGTTGCAGACCGGGGTCATCGACGGTGCCGAAAACAATCCGCCGAGCTTTGTCTTCGACAACCACTACCAAGTCGCGAAGTTCTACAGCGACAGCCAACACCTGATCGTGCCCGAGATGCTGGTCTATTCGAAGACCAGCTGGGAGAAGCTGTCACCCGACGATCAGGCGCTGATCAAGAAGTTGTCGAAGGAGGCCCAGGCAGAGGCACGCGTCTTGTGGAACAAGAAAGAGGCTGACGCCTTCGACAAGATGAAATCGGGCGGGATCGAAATCGACCACATCGCCGACAAGAAGCCGTTCCGCGACGCGGTCAAGCCGGTGTGGGACAAGTACGGCGCCAAGTACGCCGACATCATCAAGCGCATCGATGCGGTGACCTAATCTGCCTCTCGCGATGATGGAGTTCGCTGCCGTGATCCGCCGGGCGATGGATGCGCTCTATCGCCTGTGCGCGATCGTCGCCGGCAGCGCGCTCGTGCTGATTACGATCGTCGTGCCCTGGGGCGTCTTCACCCGCTACGTGCTGCACAGTGCAGCATCGTGGCCCGAGCCGATGGCTATTCTGCTCTCGGTCGTGCTGACCTTTTTTGGCGCAGCGATGTGCTACCGCTCGGGCATCCACATGCGCGTCACTGTGTTGCGTGATGCGCTTCCGCCAATCGGGCAGCGAGCCGTCGACCTGATCGGCGAGGCGCTGATGATCTTAATCAGCCTGTTCATGATCATCTGGGGTGGGCGGCTGTGCGCGGCGACCTGGCACCAGGTCATCGCCGAGTTCCCAACGTTATCGGTTGGAATTACCTACCTGCCAATCCCCATCGGCGGTCTCATAACCCTCTTGTTCATCGCTGAGCGCCTAGTGATCGGGGCGCCGCCACAGCGCAAGGATTGGCGTATGGCGGCGCCGGACTAGATGGACATCCTCGTCGTCCTCGGAGTGTTGTTCGGCGCCATCGCGCTCGGTCTGCCGATTGCGTACTCGCTGGCGCTGGCGGCGCTCACCGGGGCGCTATGGATCGATATCCCGATCACGGCGGTGATGCAGCAAATCTCGAGCGGGGTGAGCAAGTTCGCGATGCTCACCATCCCGTTCTTCGTACTCGCCGGCGCAATCATGGCGGAAGGTGGGATGGCCCGTCGGCTGGTAGCGCTAGCCAACGCGCTCGTTGGCTTCGCCCGGCTGCGCGGCGGACTGTCGGTCGTCAATATCATCGCCACGACGTTCATGAGCGGGATTTCCGGATCGTCGGTCGCCGATGCCTCGGCGATCGGTTCGGTGATGATCCCGCAGATGGAGAAATCAGGCTATCCGCGGGTGTTCTCGACCAACGTGACCATCGCCGCCTCGGTACAAGGCCTGCTGGTGCCGCCGAGCCACAACGCGGTGATCTACTCGCTGGCAACAGCTGGCCTGGCGGGTGGCACGATCTCGGTGACGGCGCTGTTCATGGCAGGGGTGATGCCGGGCCTGTTGCTCGGCGCTTCGTTGATCCTGCTCTGTCTGGTACTCGCGAGCCGCCACGGGCATCCACAAGGCGAGGCGATGCCGTTGCGAGAAGCACTGTGGATCGGATTTGACGCCGTCTGGGGGTTGGGCACGCTGGTGATCATCCTCGGCGGCATCCTCTGGGGCGTCTTCACCGCGATCGAGGCCGGCGCGGTTGCCTGCGTCTATGCCTTTCTGGTGACGATGTTCATCTATCGCGACTATCGCTGGCGGGATTTGCCGCTGCTCGTGTACCGGACGCTGCGCACCGTCGCGATGGTGATGATGCTGATCGCCTGCGCCGCCAGCGTCGGCTACATCATGGCGCTGATGCGGATGCCGTCGACGATCACCGATTTCTTCCTGACCCTGTCGAGCAATAAATACGTCATCCTGCTCCTCATCAACGCGATGCTCCTGGTCCTCGGCTGCCTACTCGACATGGCGCCGTCGATCCTCATCACGACACCGATTCTATTGCCCGTCGTGACCAAGTTCGGCGTCGACCCGGTGCATTTCGGCATGATCATGCTGCTTAATCTCGGTATAGGCCTTTGCCACCCGCCGGTCGGCGCGACATTGTTCGTCGGCTGCGCTGTCGGGCGGGTGCGGATGGAAGAAGTGATGCGCGAGATTTGGCCGTTCTATGGCGTGCTTTTTATCGTGTTGATGCTGGTTACCTACTTACCCGCTATCTCGCTATGGTTGCCACATCTGTTGAAACTCTAGCCTGACAGTTTCAAATTAACTGAAAATCCTTTACGCCTCAGTGGAATTGGCTACCCAACCATTGCGCGCACGGCCGCAGTGTGAGAAAAGAAGCGGGGGTTTTGGGGGCCGATACTACCGTGGCGACGATGCCTTTGCGGCTGAGCCGTCGAGCTTTGCTCGCGGCAATGATGGCTGTGCCTGCGGCTGCGAGGCGAGTGGCCGCCGCCGAAGCCGATTTCGCAGCGTTCCTGTCAACGATCCGCCGTGATGCGATCGCTCAGGGGGTTCGCGCCAGCACCGTCGATCTCGCCCTCGGCCAAACTGAGTACTTGCCTCATGTAATCGAGCTCGACCGCACGCAGCCCGAACACACGATGACGTTCGCCGGGTTTCTCGAAAAGGTCATCACCCCGCAAAAGACCGCGGATGGCCGCGCCGCTCTCTCTGAAAATTGGCCGCTGCTAATGCGGGTTTATCAGCGCTTCAACGTACAGCCGCGTTTCGTCGTCGCGCTGTGGGCGGTAGAGAGCAATTTCGGCAAGGTCATGGGCAACTACAAAGTCGTCTCGTCGCTCGCGACCCTGGCGTTCGACGGGCGGCGTAGCGAGGTTTTCCGACCGGAGCTCATCGCCGCACTGCACATCATCGACCAGGGCAACATCCGCACCGATGCGATGCTCGGTTCGTGGGCCGGAGCGATGGGCCAATGCCAATTCATGCCGACGACGTTTCTCAATTTCGCGGTCGATTTCGACGGCGACGGCAAGCGCGACATCTGGGGCGATCGCGCCGACGTGTTGGGATCGATCGCGAATTATCTCAATCAGCTCGGCTGGCACGGCAATGAAAGCTGGGGCCACTCGGTGACGGTGCCGGCGAATTTCGATACTCGCTTCACCGGGCTCGACGTGCGGCGAGCGACGTCGGAATGGAGCCGGCTTGGGGTGAAGACCGCCGATGCCTCACCGCTGCCCGCGTTGCAGGCCTCGCTCGTCTTACCCGACGGCGCCGACGGCCCAGCCTTGCTCGTCTACGACAATTTCCGCGCCATCATGAAGTGGAACAAATCGACCTTCTTTGCCGGTGCCGTCGGCCTGCTGGCCGACAGTTTCGGCGCCGGCTAAGCGCACGAGACGGCCATGCCGGGGAGGGGGCTGATCCCGGTTGCGCTGCTGATCGCGATCGGCGTTATGCTCGCGGGGTGCGGCGGCATGGCCCCGCAATTTTCTCAGGGGCTGGGACCTCGTACACCGCACCCGACCTATAAGATCGGTGGGCCGTACACCGTGAAGGGCATCACGTATTACCCACATGTCGACTATGCCTATGACCAGACAGGCCTTGCTTCCTGGTACGGCGAGGCGTTCGACGGGCAATACACGGCCAATGGCGAGGTGTTCGATCTCAACCAGATCACCGCCGCGCACAAAACACTGCCGCTGCCAAGCATTGTCGAGATCGTCAACCTGCAGAACAACCGCGCCCTTCGCGTCCGGGTGAATGACCGCGGCCCGTTTGTCGAAGGGCGTGTCATCGACGTCTCACGCCGAGTAGCGCAACTTCTCGGCTTCGAGCGCTCGGGGACGGCGATGGTCCGGGTTCGCATCCTCAAGGACGAAAGTTTGCAGGCCGAGGCCGCCGCCGCGCAGGGACTGATCAGTAATGGCTCGGCCTTCGCAGCCGCAGTTCCGACCCCGCTGCCGCCACCTCTGCCCCTCGCCGCGCCGCGGCCGGCGTCGGCCCCGGCCCCGGTCACCCTTGCTGCGGCGGCTCCACCCGAGAAGCAAATCGGTGCACCGGCGACGGTCTATCAGGAGCCGCCACAACCGCAGGCCGCGCAGCCCGTGCACCACTTCCTGGTGCAATCGCCGCTCTACCGAATGGAAATCGGCCCGGTCGACACACAAGACGAGGCCAACCGAGCGCTCGCTCAGATGATTCAAAGCGGGTACCGAGACGCCCACATCGTGATGAATTAAAATAGGCCGTCGGTAGGCGGCGGAGGCACGATGCGCGTAGGCTGGCGGCACGGGTTTACGAGCGCCATCGTAGTGGCGCTGCTGGTGCCGCTTGGCGGTCACGAGGCGACGAAGGCGGCACAGCCAACACACAATAAGCCCGCCGCGTCGGCCAAGCCGCCGGGGCAAACCAAACCGAAGCCTTTGCCAGCACCGGCAGCCCCTCCACCGTCCGGTGCAATCGACACTGACGCTAAGCACGCGGTTATCGTCGAAGTGGAGACCGGCACGGTCCTCCTCAACAAATTCGCCGATGAGCGAATGCCGCCGGCGTCGATGAGCAAGATCATGACCGCCTATGTGGTCTTCGGCATGCTCAAGGATGGCAAGGTCAAGCTGACCGACGAATTGCCGGTGAGCGAGAAGGCGTGGAAGCTAGGCGGCTCGAAGATGTTTGTCGGCATTGGCGCTCGCGTCAGTGTCGAAAACCTCATTCAGGGGATGCTGATCCAGTCGGGCAATGACGCCTGCGTCGTGCTCGCCGAAGGCCTCGCCGGGAGCGAAGCGGCCTTTGTCGATCTGATGAACCAGAAGGCCCCGGAGATCGGGCTCAAGGATAGCCATTTTGCCAATGTCACCGGCCTGCCCGACCCAAACGACTGGATGACCGCCCGGGATCTCGCCATGCTCGCGATGCGGACGATCAGCGATTTTCCCGAGTACTACCACTACTTCTCGGAAAAGGACTTCAACTTCAATAATATAGACCAGGGCAACCGGAACCCGCTGCTGTATCGCAACATTGGCGCCGATGGGCTCAAGACCGGTCATACCGACGAGTCCGGCTACAGCTTGACTGCCTCGGTGGTACGCGGGGACAGGCGTGTGATCGTCGTCGTCAGCGGTCTCGCTTCGATGAAGGATCGGGCGAGCGAAAGCGAGCGACTGGTCGAATGGGCGTTTCGCGAATTCAACGACTACAAGCTGTTCAGCGCCAGCGACAAGGTCGATGACGCCGAGGTATGGCTCGGCACCGAGCCGAAAGTTGGTCTGATAGTCGACAAGGACCTGACGATAACGCTGCCGCGCCACTCGCGCCGCGACATGAAGGTGACAGTCGCCTATGACGGGCCGATCCCGGCGCCGGTCAAGAAAGGCGACCAGATCGGCAAGCTCGTCGTCTCAGCGCCCGATACCCAGCCGATCGAGCGGCCGCTCTTCGCTGCCGCAAGCGTACCGCCAATCGGCACATTCGGTCGCATGGCGACGCTCGCGGCCTATCTGATCTGGGGTAGTCGGCACTGAGCGCGCACGGATATTTCATCACGCTCGAGGGCGGCGAGGGGGCCGGGAAGTCGACCCAGGTGAAACTCCTCGTCGCGGCGCTGACGCATGCCGGAATTGTGGCGAAGGCGACGCGCGAGCCGGGCGGCTCTCCCGGCGCGGAAGCGATCCGACAACTACTGATCGAGGGAGAGACGGAGCGCTGGGACGCGGTCGGAGAAGCATTGTTGCTTTATGCGGCGCGGCGCGAGCATATCGCCAATTTGATACGGCCAGCGGTCGCCGAGAGCCACTGGGTGGTCTGCGATCGGTTCAACGATTCAACCATCGCATATCAAGGCTATGGCCGCGGTTTGCCACTTGACCAACTCGCCGCGCTGCAAAGGTTTGCGATTGGCGATTTCACCCCCGATCTGACCCTGATCCTCGATCTGCCGGTCGAGGAGGGCTTTGCGCGGGCGGCGCTGCGGCCCCGCCGCGCGGACCGGTTCGAGCGGCTCGACCGCAGCTTCCATGAGCGGCTGCGCGCCGGGTTTCAAGCGATCGCCGCGGCCGAATCCCAGAGGTGCGTCGTGATCCCCGCGTCCGGTCCGGTGGAGGAGGTCCATCGCGCAATCGTCGCGACGCTGGTTCAGCGGTTTGGCGTAAAGCTATGACCAACGAGCCCGTCGCGCCGCCGCCGCGCGCCAATCTCGATCTTCTCGGCCACGAAGCCGTCGAGAGTGTGCTGCGGCAGAATTTCGACGCCGGCAGACTGCCGCACGCGCTGCTGCTGTCGGGACCGCGCGGAATCGGCAAAGCGACATTGGCATTCCGCTTGGCTCGCTACGTGTTGTCGGCGCCGGGCGAAGGCGCGGCGCTCGACATGTTTGGCGCGCCGGCAAGCGAGCCCGGCGGGGGGCTCGCGGTGCCGCCGGAGAGCGGCGTGTTCCACCGCGTTGCGGCCGGCGGTCACGCCGACCTGCTGACAGTCGAGCGCGCCTACGATCCGCGCCGCAAGCGCTTGCGCGGCGAGATCGTGGTCGACGATGCGCGCGAGATCGGTGCGTTCTTGCGCCTGACGCCGGCGGAAGGCGGCTGGCGCGTGGTCATCGTCGACGGCGCCGACGAGATGAACCGCAATGCCGCAAATTCGCTGCTGAAAATCCTCGAGGAGCCGCCGCGACGCACGCTGCTGATCCTGGTCGCGCACAGCGCCGGAAGGCTGCTGCCGACGATCCGCTCGCGCTGCCGGCAGGTCGCATTGTCGCCGCTACACGAATCCGTCGTGCGCGACCTGCTCGCTCGCTATTGCCCCGATCTCGACTGCAAGGAAGCCGAAGCCGTCGCCGCGCTGGCCGAGGGAAGTATTGGCCGGGCGCTAGAGCTTGCGGTCTCTGGTGGGCTCGAGCTTTCCGATACGCTGACCGCGATGCTGAGTCGGCGCAGCGGGATCGACGTGCTGGCACTGCACGGTTTTGCCGAGCGCCTGGCACGCCCCGACGCCGAGGACAGCTACCGTACGGTCGAGGAGCTGCTGCGCCAGCACCTCGCGCGGTTGGCCATTGCCGCTGCCCGGCACGGAACGCGTGCCGACGCGGCGCGTTGGGCGAGGGTGCGGACGGAAATCGGCGATGAATTCGCCCGTGCCGATGGGCTCAACCTCGACAAAAAGCAGACGATCATGAGCGCGTTCTTTGCGATCGAGCGGGCGGCAGGCTAGAGCCTCACGATGCTGGTCGACAGTCACTGCCATCTCGATTTCCCCGATTTCGCGCCGGAGCGCGATGCGGTCATCGCGCGCGCCTTCGCCGCCGGGATCGGCACGATGCTGACGATCTGCACCCGGCTCGACCAGTTCACCGGGGTCGAAGCAATTGCCAAGAGCAACCAACGCATCTGGTGCTCGGTCGGCGCGCACCCGCACGAGGCGGCCGACCATGGCGACCTTGTCGCCGAGCGGCTGACCGCGCTCGCGGCGCACCCGCGCGTCGTCGGCATTGGCGAGACCGGGCTCGATTTTCATTACGATCTGAGCCCGCATGAGATTCAGGAACGGGTGTTTCGAACTCATATCGCGGCTTCGAAAGCGACAGGGCTGCCGCTTATCATTCATGCGCGCGAGGCCGATGACGAGATCGCCGCGATCCTCGCGCAAGAGCGCCCGCCGCCCGGGGTGTTGCATTGCTTTACGGGGAGCAGGGCGCTCGCCGAGGCTGCCCTGGCGCTCGGCTTTTATATCTCGATCTCTGGCATCGTGACGTTTCGCAACACCGAAGATTTGCGCGAGATCGTCCGCGATCTGCCGCTCGATCGGCTGCTGGTCGAGACCGACGCCCCGTATCTGGCACCCGTACCGTATCGCGGCAAGCGCAACGAGCCGGCCTTCGTCACGGCGACCGCTGCCGCCGTCGCCACCTTGAAAGGCATCGCTCCCGAGGCATTGGCCGAAACGACGACAGCGAATTTCTTCCGCCTGTTTTCCAAGGCGCGACCGCCAGAGTCCTCACCGACCTGGCCATGAAGATCACCATGCTCGGCTGCGGCCCGTCGATGGGGGTGCCGGCAATCGGACCCGATTGGGGCGCTTGCGACCCGAATGACCCGCGTAACCGCCGCCGACGCGCTTCGGTGCTGCTCGAAACCCGCGGCAAGGTCATCCTCATCGATGTGTCACCCGATCTGCGCGACCAATTGCTCGACGCCAATGTCAACCGCATCGATGCGGTCGTTCTGACCCATGCACATGCGGACCACCTTCATGGGATCGACGATCTGCGCGCGGTCAACCGGTTGATGCAGCAGCCGATCGCCCTCTACGCCGACGCCAAAACCCTGACCGAGGTCGAACAGCGCTTTGGTTATGTTTTCGAGCCGGTGCCGCCCGACGGGTTCTTCTACAAGCCGACCCTGACACCGCATATGATCGAAGGGCCATTCACGGCGGCCGGGGCGCCGTTTGTGCCGTTCGCGCAGGATCATGGCTATAGCACCACGCTGGGCCTACGGGTCGGCGCCTTTGCATATTCGACCGACGTCACCGAGTTGGACGATGCGGCCTTCGCCGCGCTTAGCGGGATCGAGGCGTGGATCGTCGATTGCCTGCGCTATGAGCCGCATGTGACGCACAGCCATCTCGCGAAAACGCTCGGCTGGATCGAACGCGTCAAACCCAAGCGCGCGGTGCTGACCCACCTCGACCGGCCGGTCGATTACGCGGAGCTCGCCGCCCGATTGCCGCCGGGAGTGGAGCCGGGGCAGGACGGGCTGGTTATCGAGCTACCCGACCCATGATACGCGCCGCGAGACCCGCCGACCGCGAGGCGGTCGCGGCCATCGTTCGTGACGCGTACTCGGTCTATCTCGACCGCATGGGCAAGCCGCCGGGACCAATGCTCGACGACTACGTGACACTCATCAACGACGGCGCGGTCAGCGTCCTAGAAGAAGATGGCGAGATTCGCGCGATCGTCGTGTTGTTGCCGCAGTCCGATCATCTGCTACTCGACAACGTCGCGGTGCGGCCCGAAAGCCAGGGCACGGGGCTTGGCCGCCGGTTGGTCGGGTTCGCCGAGGCCGAAGCACGCCGGCTCGGTTTCACCGAAGTGCGGCTTTATACTCACCAAACGATGACCGAAAACATCGCGTTGTATAAGCGCTGGGTTTCGTCGAAACCGGGCGCGGTCGCGAGAACGGCTATGATCGCGTGTTCATGACAAAGCACCTGGCCGATCCTCAATATAATTTTCCATAATATATATTATGCGACATATGGATCAGACGATAGCGGGTTCCTTCGAGTAACCAGGATCCGGTCTGCGCCGCCCCTCTCGATGGAGCATGCGTTGGATTTACCGCCCGAACATCGGCTTAGCATCGAACAAAATCCGACCGAGCGTGATCGCCAATTCATCGATGAGGCGCTCGGCAACTACAACGCTGCGTTTCTGCAGGACAACAGTTACGATTATTTTGGCTTGTTGGTACGCGACGAGACCAATGCGATCCGCGCCGGGCTGATCGGCAATTGCTACGCCGGATGGCTGTTCATCAATCTGCTGTGGGTGCACGGCGATTTGCGGCGACGCGGCGTCGGCAGCGGACTGATCGCCGAGGCCGAGCGCCGCGCGATCGAATTTGGCTGTCACTCGGCCTATGTCGATACGTTTTCCTTTCAAGGCCCAAATTTCTATCCGAAATTCGGCTATCGCGTGTTCGGAACCATCGACTACCCGCCTATCACAAACGCATTTTCCTGCAGAAAAAGCTGATCGCCGAGGAGGCTTGAATGCCGATGCGCCTGGAAGGCTCGTGCCGGTGCGGCGCGGTTTCATTCACTGTCGACAGCCATACGCCGTATCCCTATCAGCGGTGCTACTGCTCGATTTGCCGCAAGAGCGCTGGCGGCGGCGGATATGCCATCAACATCATGGGGATAGCCGATACGCTTAAAGTGCGGGGCAAGCGTGACCTCGGGGTGTGGAACGCACCGATCGACGGCCGCAAGGGCTCAGCCGATCGGCATTACTGCAAGAAATGCGGCTGCGCGCTCTGGGTCAGCGACGATGCCTGGCCGGAGTTGATGCACCCTTTCGCCAACGCGATCGACACCGAGCTGCCGAAGCCGACGGCCTCAGTGCACCTGCTGCTGCGCGACAAGGCGAGCTGGGTCGAGCCGCAGGTCGGACCCAACGACGACTGCTTCGATGGCTACCCTGAATTGTCGATCGAAGAATGGCATAAACGCCGCGGCTTATGGATCGAGTGAAGATGACGCCGATCGATACCCTGCTCTCGATCATGGCGCGGCTGCGCGACAGAGAGCGCGGCTGCCCGTGGGATCGCGAGCAGGATTTCGCGACAATCGCGCCCTACACGATCGAGGAAGCCTATGAGGTCGCCGACGCGATCGAACGCGAGGACATGGCGGCGCTAAAGGACGAACTCGGCGACCTGCTGTTCCAGGTCGTGTTTCATGCGCGAATGGCCGAGGAAGCCGGCCTCTTCGCCTTCGACGATGTGACGAACGCCATATCCGACAAGATGATACGGCGGCATCCTCACGTGTTTGGCGATGCCGAGATTCGCACGGCGGCGGCGCAGACCGAGGCCTGGGAAGCGCATAAAGCGGC
Organism: Allostellaceae bacterium; assembly: GCA_035935235.1. Classification (GTDB taxonomy): domain Bacteria; phylum Pseudomonadota; class Alphaproteobacteria; order ATCC43930; family CGMCC-115725; genus DATARH01. Next base: position 1,330 of record DASYXG010000231.1, on the reverse strand, counting down.
CGAGCGGGCGGCGAGCGGCGACCACCCCAGTGTGCTTGACGGCGTCGCCCTCGCCTTTCCGGCGCTGCTGCGCGCCGGAAAGGTGTCAAGACGAGCGGCGCGGATCGGTTTCGATTGGCCCGACGCGCGAAGCGTCATCCCAAAAGTCACCGAGGAAGTGGCTGAAATCGAAGGCGAAATGCAGAGCGGCGCGACACATGATCGGCTCGAGGACGAAATCGGCGATTTGCTGTTCGCTGTTGCCAATCTCGCGCGCAAGCTCGAGGTCGAGCCGGAAACCGCCTTGCGGCGCGCGACGGCAAAATTCGAGCGCCGTTTCCGGCAGGTCGAGACGCTAGCCGTCGAACGCGGCGCCGGACGAGACCTCGATGCGCTGGAGGCGCTGTGGCAGGAGGTCAAGCGCGGGGAATGATCCGGCTGGAACGGGTGACGGACGCCCTGCCCCACGGTCTCGAAGCGATGCGGGTCGAGGCGCGCGGCGAGAACCACCGGATGCTCGATACGCTTGCCAGCGAATGGGATGCGGGCGAGACCCGGTTCGATCGACCCGGCGAAGGGCTCTACGCCGCCTATATCGAGGATGAGCTGGCCGGGATCGGCGGATTGACCTTGGAGCCGACGAATCCAAGCGCGTTGCGCATGCGGCGGTTTTACGTGCTGCACCGTTTTCGCCGCGCCGGTGTCGGGCGCGCCCTCGCCCTCGCGTTGCTGGAATCGCGCGACGGCCGCATGGTGACCTGCAACGCCGCCGGCGGCAGCGAGCGCTTCTGGGAAGCGCTCGGCTTCCTCTCCGACCGTCGTGACGGCTGGACCCATATGCTTCGCTGATATCGCCGTGATTTTGCGTTCAGCTGAGCCTCTTAAAGAGATGATATTATTCATATTTCTGCGCGTCTTCCCAATTTAAAACAGCAAATAACAGCGAGTTATCAGCGGCGATAACAGCGAGAAAACAGCGAGAAAACAGCGAGAAAACAGCGGGATAAGAGTGGCGGGCCCCGCTGTTATTCGCCGTGATACGACCCTCGGGCATTAGCCCCACCCCGACCCTCCCCCGCTCGCGGGGGAGGGAGCGCGCGAGCGCGGGTGGCGGTGTCGGCACGCTCCTGCCGTGTCGTCCGCCGAGGGGTTTCCCGGCGGACGCGGTTCTTGTCTTATTCACCACCTAGTCCCGGTTTGCCGGGCGATCCTTCATTCCACGCGCTGCTGGGCTTGTTATCTGGCTTATTGCCTCAACAGCGCCCGCGCCGATTATTGGTCATTATTTCGGTCGCGGGACGACAGACGGCTTTTCTTGGTTGCGCCTTGTTCTATGCCCGCGCGCGGAAGG
>DASYXG010000230.1:0-18337 GCA_035935235.1 Allostellaceae bacterium | reverse complement strand
GGCTTTTGCAAGCCTTTACAATGCTATGTCGCCCGACCAGAAGAAATTAGCGGATGAGGTGTTTCGTGCCCGCGCCGCGCAATGGCAGCAACGTCACCAAGGGCAATGGCGGGTTTACCGCGGCAACCCGGGTTCCGAGGCTGAGATGTTGAACCGGCAGGAGCTGCAGCGTCTCGGGGTATCGCATTAGAGGTGTCGCCGCTCGACTTCGCGGGTAGAATGAACGAAAACAACGATAACTCAAGACCGCTCGGGGCAGGCTGAATTTCCCGTCATGAGGAGGGTAAAATGAACCGGAAGAAAGCGACGTTTTTCTCGCTGTTTGCCGTGGGCCTTCTACTCGCCGGTATCGACGGCAATTTCATTTCGAAGGCGGCGGCCCAAATGCCGAATGTTTGCCCGCCGGGCCAGACATTCGTCATTTCGCAGGGCAAGTGCGTGGCAGCACAGCCAGCGGTTAATTGCCCGCAGGGCCAGCAATACGACACTCAGACCAACCGCTGCGTGAATGCGGTTAATTGCCCCCAGGGCCAGCGTTACGATGCTCAGACCAACCGCTGCGTGACTGCAGTCAACTGCCCGCAGGGTCAGCAGTACGATGCTCAGACCAACCGCTGCGTGACCGCGGTTAATTGCCCGCAGGGCCAGCAATACGATACCCAGACCAACCGTTGCGTGACGGCACCGGCCGTCGTGCAATGCCCCGTATGGCAGCGGTACGATTCGCAGACGCGCAGCTGCGTGACGCGCTAGCACGCTGAGCGTTTAGGGCAAGATGCAGCGGGATGGCGACCGGGCTATATGATTGCAAGTCCTGACAAATCAGGATGCAATAAGATTAAGACGGGATGGGCGTAGTCGGATTAGCAAACCGCTGCCTGTTAACGCTCCGCCGCAGTTTTTTTTAACGGTGGTCTCCACACCACCGATGCCGAGACACTCACTCCGATAGCCACCTCTTAGAGCCCCGACGGATCGCTTTGCCCAGCTGATGAGCGGTTTCCGTCCAATCTTGCGTGGGCGCCACGGGAGGCGCCGTTTTCTTTTTCTTTGCCCACCTGCCCAGACGAAATGCGTGGTCTGTCCAGTCACCCGCGGGAGCGCCGGCCTCGTTTAGCCGCTGTGATAGGCGGGCCTTTAGAGCCTCCGCGGTGGTCCGCTCGTGCTCGGTGGCGCCAGCGTCTCCAGCCACTGCGGCTAGGGCTCGCAGCTTCCGACGGACAGCCTCTATCGATCCTATAAGCCCTGTCATTTGTTCAATCCGGTTTGCCGTCGTCAAAGCACAGGAAGCTCGCTCACCCGAGCGTTGGTGGTGGCGTCACAGTCACTGCTACCAGCCTACCGGGTCTCGATTGGCGATGGTATCGCCTAACGATCCACGTGCCTGAGGGACCAAGTGAACCGATCAAGAACGCTGTACCCGAAATTGTACCCGAACTGAACGGCAGACGATGTGACTAGAACGAATAGGGGGTGACGAATGCAGCCTGAAACACCAAGAAATCTGCCATTTTTTGGGATCAGACTGCAGGCGTTGGTATGACCGAAATAGAAATCAAAATCCGGTGCCTTCTACGTCTTTCACTTATTGAGCGCGCAGGAAGGCGACGGTGCTCTTCAGGATCGTCAGCAGGTCGACCTCGCGATCCTGGTCGAGCGTGACCCCGCCGACTGCATCACCCCAACGCGATAAACCCCACACCATCGTGGTCCCCCAAAACGCGGGCGGCCGCGGGATCACCTCGGCGGCTTTCAAACGTGGCCGCTGTGGCGATGCCTCGTGACCCGAAACGACATGCTTGAAGGCATGCGCGACACGGTCAATGAGCGCGAACTCCGGCGACGCCTTGTTGAACTTTTGCCTCAGCAATTGGGGCTTACGAGGGTGAGCAAGGTAATCGACCCCGTGGAACGTAGCGACACACGCCAGAAACGCGTGGCGTCGGGACGTGGGGTTCGCCTCGAAATCGGCGATCGTCGGCTCGACCACCTCGTCGAGGAACTGTACAAGGTCTTCCATGGGGCTTGGGTTATCTTGGCGCGAAAGGCCGGCGCATGATCGGCTCCCGCGGCAGCGCCCTACGATCAACGGGACTGGGGAGGCAGCCGCCTAGGCAGTCGGGCCCGCCGAGGGCAGAGACACCGAGCGTAAATGGGCGCCCTTGACCGTCAGGCGGGTCGCTCGCCTCGCGTGGCATCATCAGCTGATCGGACGCAACGAAACTCAGAACCCCGAGCAGAAACAAGATGGCCAGCGCGCGCCATGCAGCGGTACCGCTAACCGGCCGGCAGCCTAAGTCCCCTTCGTCGGCAGTAATATCGACCATTGGTTGGCCCCAATCCTCTTCAACAAAAATATGGGGTCTCTTCTGGTCGGCGTGTAGACGGTCGAAGTTGACTGGCGCGTTCAAACGACAGGCTGTAATTTTGCCTTGACCAACGGAAAATCTGCGACATAGATGGCCCTCCTGGTTGGGGCGAGGCGCTAACGATCGGAAAGCCACGCGCGATGGCATCGGTGCGCAAACGAACATGGACCTCGCGCGGCGAGATCAAGACCGCCTGGGTCGCAGACTATTTCGATCAGAGCGGCACGCGCCGCCTCAAGACCTTCGAGCGTAAGAAGGACGCGGACGGCTGGCTCGTCGATGCGAGGGGCGAAGTTAAGCGCGGCGTCCACACGCCGGAGAGCACCAGCATCACGGTAGGCGAGGCCGCCGATCTGTGGATCGAGAAAGCAGATCTGGACAAACTGGAACGTTCGACCTTGCGGCAGTATCGCGCCCACGCCGATCTGCACATCAAGCCCAAGATCGGCGCGATGAAGCTCGCCCAGCTGACGGCGCCGTCTATCGAGAGTTTTCGCGACGAACTACTCAAGAGCGGCTCGCGGGCGATGGCGCGAAAGGTTCTGGCGAGCCTCAAGGGCATCCTTGGTGAAGCCCAGCGTCGTGGCCTCATCGCTCACAATCCGGCCTCCGCCGTGAGGATCGACGCGCGCAGGCGCGAGCAACGCAAGATCGCCGCGGGGGTGGACTTTCCCTCTAAGCAAGAAGTGCAGACGATGGTTGCCAAGACCGAGGGGCGATGGCGACCGCTCCTCATCACGGCGATTTTTACCGGGATGCGGGCGTCCGAGTTGCGTGGCCTCACCTGGAATGATGTCGATTTCGAGGAGCGCGTGATCCACGTCCGCCAGCGCGCGAACCTCTGGGGCGAGATCGGGGCGCCCAAATCCGCAGCCGGGGCCCGCCAGATTGCGATGTCGCCGATGGTCGTCAACACGCTGAAGGAATGGCGGACAGCTTGTCCTAGGCTCAAGCAAGGGGAAGGGGAGGAGGGTCGCCTATGGTTCGTCTTTCCCGCCGGTTCAGGGAAGGTCGAGAGCCACGCCAATATCCTCAACCGCGGCTTCTACGCGCTGCAGCTCGCCGAAGGGATCACCAAGCCCGATCCGTTGGCGGGTGCCGTTGGTGCCGACGGCAATATCGTTCTACGACTTAAATACGGGCTCCACGCCTTGCGCCACTTTTTCGCGTCATGGGCCATCGAGCAAGGCTTCGCGCCGAAGCGTTTGCAGGTGATGCTCGGGCACAGCTCCATTCAGATGACCTTCGACGTCTACGGACACCTGTTCCCGAACCTCGAAGACGACCATGCCAAACTCGCGGCCGGCGAGCTTTCACTCGTCGGCTGACACACGGAAAATATCTGAGGTGCTGCGGGATGGATGCTAAAACGGGTTGATTTAGAGGACCTTACGCAGGGCGACGAAAAGTAGAACCGAATGGTGCATTTCCTTTTCGTGCCGGATCAAGGAGATGCAATCTTGCGACAAGGCTGCGACAAAAGCCACCTATATTCTTGAAAATACGTAAATCTCCAAGGACTGAAAATCCGTGTGTCGGTGGTTCAACTCCGCCCCTGGGCACCATTTCTTTTCAAGAAGCTTTCGAGACTGCGACGCAGCCGTCTCGCGCGCCCCCCCGATCCGATGTTGGAACGATGCCGCTATCGGAGCGTTTGCCTACTGCCAAGACGTCGGCCGCGAATGCCGCGGGTTGGTCCGACGGGGGAGCGGCATCATGGCAAGCACATGGAAGACAACCGTGGTGCGCGTGGAGTGTCCACCCGTGGTTTCGCTCGCCGAGTTTCTCGCGACCATGCGGACATGGCTGGATCACCACTGCATTGTGCTGGTGGACGATCTAAAGCGCGTCATCGGTCGCGATGGCGCGTTTGACGCCGAATTCGACAATCCTCGGGATGCCCGCCTTTTCGGGCGCCGGTTCGCAGATCGGCCGACGCCGCTTGCACGACGGCGCACCGTCCCAAAACCTTCGCGCTGGCGCAAATCACCCGCCCGAAAGGGAGCGCATCCGGTCGGCGTGTGGGCGGCTGCCGAGACGCCCTCCAAGTGAGCAAGGCGACAACGGCCGATGTCTCGATCGGCATACGCCTTCGCGAGCGCCGTGTCGCGCTCGGCCTGACGGGGCCTCAGCTCGCCGAATTGATCGGTGTCAGCTATCAGCAAGCCCACAAGTACGAGCGTGGCACTAATCGCATTTCGGCGGGGCGTCTGTTTGAGATCGCCGAGGCGCTGCACACGCCTCTCGCCTACTTTTACGAAGGACTTGACGAGGTTGCGACTGTCGTCGCCGCGCCTGAGCCGACGGTGTTGGAGATCGCGCGTCACTTCGTCGAGATTCCGAACGAGAAACACCGGGAGGCGTTCAGCCAGCTCGTCCGTGCTCTGGCGGATCGGTGAAGATTGCGTGGGGGAACGAGTGACACGCGCCGGCAACTGTGACGGCGACCGCAATTAGTGGAGAGCGCGAAACCTCAGCACGCGGCGGGTGTCGCGGGCCGTCATCGCAATGTCCACGACATTCATCAGATCCTTTTGAAAAAACGGTTTGGCAAGGGTGATTTGCCGAGGATCGGTGCCTTGAGCGCTTGACGGCCGGAGCTGGCCTCAAAAACTCTATGCCCGAGGTCGTCGAGCATCGCCGCCGAAAGGCCGCAGGTGCTCCCATCATTACATCCCATCACTTCCTGGACCGCACCGCAGATGTTTGCGCTCGTGCTAAACGCTGGGAAATTCATCACGTTCCGGGCTGCCGCGAGCTCGATAACATTCCGTTGCTTGACGCGAGACCTTCCGAGCGCAAATTGCCATTGAGGCAGATCAAGGCGCTTCCGTTTGGCGTCTCTATCCTCGCGGCGAGCTTGCCCGCCGGGCAGCAGGACAACGAGGCGCTTCATGCTCAAGACACCGTTGGAACAACTCGCCTACATCATCGAGAAAGCGCGTGAATTCGACGCCGAGACCGCGCCCGTGGACAGCGACTCGGGATCGAACCCGAGCGATGACAAGGATGTCGCGATCCTCGAAGGCACAAGCGACAACCCGACCGAGCAGGAGTTGACGGCCGCGCTCGACGCGCTCGATGACGATCAGCGGGTCGAACTCCTTGCGCTGACCTGGCTCGGGCGTGGCGATTTCGCGCGCAGCGAATGGCGCGACGCGCTGGTGCGGGCGCGCGAAATTCATAACGAGGCGGAGACCGACTATCTGATCGGCACGCCGCTTCTCGCCGACTATCTCGAAGAAGCGCTCGACGCCCTCGGCTACTCGCTCGAAGAGTACCGGAAAGATCGTCTGTAATCGCGGCCGACGGAGTTTGGCATGTCAATGCATCCGATCGTCGACAAGGGCGAAGTCGCCATCGACTTTCCGGACAAGTATTACAGCGGCGGTTTCGGCCGCGATTGCAGCTTCGAAGCCCGTGCCGAAGACGACGGCGTGCTGGTCCGGCTCGTGCGCGGCGGCAGCGATAAGCGGACGGTGGCGATCCACCTGCATCATTTCCTGTTCGCCGGCATCCTCGAGGAGCTGGCCCGCTCGCTCGGCGAGCGGGAGCCGATCGATGTCACGCATCGAGAGCCGTTGCTGGAGGCCGCACGCGGTTTGGCGGCGGCGCTGGAACGATCGGCGCAGCGCCCACCTGGTTGAGCGCATGGTCGCAATCATCACCCTGACGGTAAACCCGGCGCTCGATATCTCGACCGCGACGGATGTGGTCATGCCGGAACACAAATTGCGCTGCGCCGAGCCGCGTTACGACCCAGGCGGCGGCGGGATCAACGTCGCCCGCGCGGTGAGGCTACTTGGTGGCGAGGCGGTCGCGGTGTTTCCAGTCGGCGGGCCCTCGGGAGAAACGCTGTGCCGGCTGCTCGGCGACGAGGGCGTCCCGCATGACGCCGTGACCATCGGCGGCCTCACCCGAGAAAGCCTCGCGGTGGTCGAGCGGCAAAGCGGCAAGCAGTACCGCTTTCTGCTGCCCGGGCCGACGCTCGGCGACAGCGAACGGCGGCGTTGTCTCGATGCGCTCGCTTCGCGCCTCGCCGGGGCGCAGTTTCTGGTCGCCAGCGGCAGCCTGCCGCCGGGCGCACCGGCGGATTTCTATGCCGAGGTCGGAGCGCTCGCGCAGAGACATGGGGTGCGCTTTGTGCTCGACACCTCCGGCCCGGCGCTCGCCGGGGCCAGAGCCGGCACCTATCTGCTCAAGGCCAGCCGCCGCGAGCTCGAAGAGCTGAGCGGCCAGTGTCTGTCGACGCCGGCGGATGAGGAGCGGGCCGCGCGCGAGGTGATCGCCAGCGGGCGGACGGAAATCCTCGTGGTCTCGCTTGGTGAGCGTGGCGCGCTGCTGGCGACGGGAACGGACATCCGCCGCTTCGCGGCCGTCAAGGTCGAGGCCATCGGCAGCGTTGGCGCCGGCGACAGTATGGTGGCCGGCATGGTCCTGAGCCTTTCCCGCGGCTGGACGCTGGACGACGCGGTGAAGTTCGGGATGGCCGCGGGCGCAGCGGCTCTGTTGCGGCCGGGGACCGAGCTGTGCCGACGCGAGGATACCGAGCGCCTCTACGGGGGCATGGCGGCGACGTAGCTTCCTTTACGGGGTCATTCGTAAGGGGCAATTCATATTTCGGCGGGAGGGAGCGGCTTCATTATCCTGCCGCCGAAGGGATCGAAGTCATGTCAGACGACCATATTACCGGTATGGAACGCCAACCGAGCGAAGCCGAGGCCGAACGCGCCCCATCGCATGTTTCGCTGCCCGTGCCGTCGCCGGCGCAGCTGCCGACCGTGCTGCCGCCGCGGAAGACGCCGCGCCGCTGGTTGCGTGGCGCCCTGTTGTTGCTGCTTCTCGCGGCGGCCGGCGCCGGTTACTGGTGGTCCCACACGGGTAACGGGCTGCCGGCAGGATTTGCCATGGGCAATGGCAGGCTCGAGGCCGACGAGGTCGACATCGACACTAAATTCGCCGGCCGCATCTCCCAGTTGCTGGTCGACGAGGGTGACCTGGTCAAACCGGGCCAGGTCGTCGCGGTGATGGATACGCGCGATCTCGAAGCGTCGCTCAAGAAGTCGCAGTCACTGGTCGAACAGGCGCAAAAGGTGCTGGACGAGGCAAAGGCCAACCTCGTGCAAGCGCAAACGCAGGTGACGTTCGCGCAGCAGGAGCTCGACCGCACCGCGGCGCTGGTGCCAAAGGGTTACGCGACCGTCGAGCAGCTCGACCAGCGCACCCAGCAGCGCAACGCCGCCGTGGCGCTGGAGAACGCCGCCGCGCAACGCGTCGCGCAGGCGCAGCACGCGCTCGACGCGGCGACACACGATGTCGAGCTCTATCAGGTCAATATCGCCGACAACTCACTTCTCTCGCCCAAGGAGGGCCCGATCGAATACCGCGTCGCCAATGTCGGCGAGGTTTTGCCGGCTGGCGGCAAGGTGTTCACCATGCTCGACGCCTCCTATGTCTACATGGACATCTATCTGCCGACCGATCAGGCCGGGCGGGTGCGGATCGGGTCCGAGGCGCGCATCGTGGCCGACGCCTACCCGGGTCACCCGATCCCGGCAAAGGTCGTGTTCATCGCCAGCCAGGCGCAGTTCACCCCGAAGACGGTCGAGACCAGCGACGAGCGCGACAAGCTGATGTTTCGCATTCGGGTGCGGATCGATCCCGACCGGCTCGTGGGACGCGCGGCGATGGTGCGCAGCGGGCTGCCCGGCGTCGCCTATGTCCGCACCGATCCGGCGGTGGTCTGGCCGGCCAATCTGCAGCCGGGTCCCCCGCCGAGCGTGACGCCGCCGGCGACGCGATGAACGGGACGGAGGGCTGGGTCGCGCGGCTGGAGGGCATTACCCAGCGCTACGGCAAAATCGCCGCGCTCGACGGGGTTTCGCTCGACATTCCCGGCGGCCGAATCGTCGGCCTGATCGGACCCGACGGGGTCGGCAAATCGACATTGCTGGCGCTTGTCGCCGGCGCCCGACGCCTACAATCAGGCGCGGTCAACGTGCTCGGCGGCGATATGGCAAACGCCGCCCACCGCGGGGCGGTCTGCCCGCGCATCGCCTATATGCCGCAGGGCCTCGGCAAGAACCTCTACCCCGACCTCAGTATCGGCGAGAACGTCGAGTTCTTCGCGCGGCTGTTCGGGCAATCGGCGGATGAGCGCCGGCAACGCATCGCCGAATTGCTTGACGCCACCGGTCTCACGCGCTTCGCCGATCGCCCGGCCAAGAAGCTGTCGGGCGGGATGCGGCAGAAGCTCGGCCTGTGCTGTTCGCTGATCCACGATCCTGACCTGCTGATCCTCGACGAGCCCACGACCGGCGTCGACCCGCTGTCGCGCCGCCAGTTTTGGGAACTGATCGAACGCATCCGCGCGCGCCGGTCGGGGATGAGCATCGTCGTCGCCACCGCCTACATGGAAGAGGCCGAGCGCTTCGATTTTCTCGTCGCGATGAACGCCGGAAAAATCATTGCCGCCGGAACCCCCGCGGAACTCAAGCAAGCCGCCGGCGCGAGCACGATCGAGGCTGCGTTCATCAACCTGCTGCCAGCGGCGGCGCGCGTCGGGTATCACGCGCTGCAAATCCCGCCGCGCCGCAGCCGCGATGGCGAACCGGTCATCGCGGCGCACGACCTCACCCGCCGGTTCGACGATTTCACCGCGGTCGATCATGTCAGTTTCACCATCGAGCGGGGTGAGATCTTCGGGTTCGTCGGCTCGAATGGCTGCGGCAAGACGACAACGATGAAGATGCTCACCAACTTGCTTCCGGCAACCGAGGGCGTGGCGCTGCTGCTCGGGCGTTCGCTCGACGGGCGCGATCAGAACCTGCGCAACCGCGTCGGCTACATGTCGCAATCGTTCTCGCTCTACACCGAGCTGACGGTGCGGCAGAACCTGGATCTGCACGCCCGCCTGTTTCACCTCCCGGCGCGGCACGCCAAAGTGCGCATCGCGGAGTTGATCGACCGCTTCGGCCTCGCCGACCACATCGACCAGCGCGCGGAGACCCTGCCGCTCGGCATCCGCCAACGTCTGTCACTCGCCGTGGCGATCGTGCACGCGCCGGAAATATTGATCCTCGACGAGCCCACCTCGGGGGTGGACCCGCTGGCGCGCGACCGCTTCTGGGAATTGCTGATCGATCTGTCGCGCAACCAAGAGGTGACGATCTTCGTCTCGACCCATTTCATGAACGAGGCGGAGCGCTGCGACCGGGTCTCGCTGATGGATTCGGGCCGGGTGCTGGCGACCGACACCCCGGCGGGGCTCATTGCCGCGCGCGGCGCCACGACGCTCGAGGAAGCCTTTATCCTTTATCTCGAGGAGGCCGCCGGAGCGGCTGCCTCGGGTAACGGCGCGGACGGCGCCTTCCAGCCGCAACTACCGGCGCGACCGCGGGACCGCACCGGCAATAGCCGAGGCTTCAGCCCCCAGCGGCTGATCGCCTGCACGATCAGGGAAACCTTGGAATTGCTGCGCGACCCGATCCGGCTTGGCTTCGCCGTGTTCGGTACGACGTTTCTGATGCTGATGCTCGGTTTCGGGATCTCGACCGATGTCAACTCGCTGACCTTCGCCGTTCTCGACCATGACCAGACCCACGAAAGCCGCGCCTATCTCGACGAGCTGCGCGGCTCGACCTACTTCGTCGAGAAGGCGCCGCTCACCGATTACGCTGCGCTCGAAGACCGCCTCGCCGACGGCGATATCGATGCCGCCATTGAAATCCCGCCCGGGTTCGGGCGCGACATCGTGCGCGGGCGGCCGACCTCGGTAGGCGCGTGGATCGATGGGGCACGGCCATTCGTCGCCCAGACGATCCGCGGCTATCTCTTGGCGCTGCATCAATCCTATCTCAGCGACCTCGCGGTGAGCGCGACGCAAGCCACGCAGTCCCCCGCCGACATCGCCGTCAGGCTCAAATACAACCAGAATTTCGAGAGCGTCTACGCCATGGTGCCGGCGCAGTTCGCGCTGCAGCTAGCGCTGTTTCCGGCGATCCTGATGGCCCTCGCGATCGTCCGCGAAAAAGAGCTGGGCTCGATCACCAATCTTTATGTGACGCCGGTGACGCGCCTCGAGTTTCTGCTCGGCAAGCAGGTGCCGTACATCGCGCTGGCGATGGTCAATTTCGCGCTGATGCTGCTGATGGCGCTGTTCGTGTTCCAGGTCCCGCTGAGGGGCAGCTTCCCCGTGCTTGTATTGGGCTCGGCGATCTACGTCACGACGACCACCGCCTACGGCATGGTGATCTCGGCCTTTGCCCGGACTCAAATCGCGGCGCTGTTCGGAACCGCCATCCTCACCGTTTTGCCGGCGACGATGTTCGCCGGGATGATGGTGCCGGTCTCATCGCTGACCGGAATGGGCCGCGTCATGGGCCGGCTCTTCCCGATGAGCTATTTCCTGCCGATCAGCATCGGCACCTTCATCAAGGGGCTCGGCATCGCCGATCTCGGCCCCCAACTCGGCGCGCTCGCCATCTTTATTCCGGCGTTGACGCTGCTGAGCCTCGCTCTGCTCCGCAAGCAGGAACGGTAGGCGGCCCAATGCGGACCATGGCGAATATCTTCTGGCTCGGCACCAAGGAGCTACGCAGTTTCCTGCGCGATTTTGTTCTGCTCGGGCTTGTCATCTACGCCTTTTCGCTCGCCATCGTCGCGCAGGCGCAGAGCAGTTCACAGGAAGTGCACAACGCCTCGGTCGGCATCGTCGACGAAGATCGTTCCCCGCTGTCGCGGCGCATCGCCGGGGCATTCCTGCCGCCGTATTTCCAGGCGGCGCAATCGATCGCGGAGCGCGATATCGTCCCGCTGATGAATGCGGGAAAATTCACCTTCATCATCGACATCCCGCCGAATTTCGAACGCGATGTGATCGCCGGGCGCAGGCCGGGCCTGCAGATCAATGTCGATGCGACGGCGATGGTCCAGGCCGGCCTCGGCGCCGGCTACGCGGAGCAGATCATCACCACGGAGATCGCCAACTTTCTGTCTCGTGCGGAGGCGTCGCCCGCGCCGCCGCCAGTCGATCTGGTGACCCGCATCGCCTTCAACCCGAATGTCGAGACGGGTTGGTTCACCAGCGTCATGGGCATCATCAACAGCATCACGATGCTGGCGATCGTGCTCGCCGGCGCGGCGATCGTGCGCGAGCGGGAGCACGGGACCATGGACCATCTTCTGGTCATGCCGCTGACCCCGTTCGAGATCGCCGCGTCGAAGGTCTGGGCCAATGGCTTCGTCATCATCGTTGCCACCGCCCTGTCGTTGTATTTCGTCGTGCGCGGCCTGCTGCACGTCCCGATCGCCGGGTCGGTGCCGCTGTTTCTGGCCGGCACAGTGGTCTACTTGTTCTTTGCCACGGCGATCGGAATATTTCTCGGAACGGTCGCCCGCTCGATGCCGCAGCTCGGCCTACTTTATTTGCTCGTGTACGTGCCGATATCGCTGCTGTCCGGCGCCAATACGCCGCTCGAAAGCATGCCGAAATGGATGGCGGCGATCGCGCAGTTCTCGCCGACGGCGCACTTCGTGTCGTTCGCGCAGGCGATCCTCTACCGCGGCGCCGGCTTTACCGTGGTGTGGCCGCAGTTCCTCGCCGTCGCGCTGTTCGGCGGCCTGTTCTTCACGCTCGCGCTGCTGCGGTTCCGCAAGGTCGCTGCCGCGACAAGCTGACGCCCGCTCAGTGCCTGCCGCGAAGACTGAGGATGTAGATCACGACATCGGCGAGGTCGCGCGGCGCGAGGTCGGGGTACGGCATGTTGGCGTAGGCGTGCGTGTGCGACAGAAATTCTCGCAGCGACGCCTCGTTCGTGGCCGGTTTGTTGGCGATGTCGAAGAAGCTCGGGGCGTAATTTCCCACCAGCGGCCGCAATTCCTGGTTCGCAGCGACGATGTGGCAAGCGTCGCAATTGTGCAGCGCGACTTCGCGGCCGGCGGCGGCGCTGCCGCGATAGCCGACCTGTTGCGCCGCCGCGGCGCCGGCCGCGGCTGCCAGCAACACCAGCGTCGCGGCCACGACATATCCCCTGCGCGCCGGCGCACGGGCAAAAGCTTCGACCATGATCATGCTCCTGCGGCAGTCGTCAGCTCGCGCGATTGTGCCCGCGATTGTGCTCGGGGCGAAGCCCTGCTTCCTTGATCAGGATCAAATCGCCTTGCGGCGTTGGGCGCTATAAGCCACCGCGATGGCGCAATTCTCGATATCGGACCTGCCCCCCGAGCTCGCGGCACTGGGCGATCTCGCCCTCGATCTGCGCTGGACCTGGAGCCACCAGGCAGACGCGTTGTGGCAACGGATCGACGCCGATGCGTGGGAGCGCACTCGCAACCCCTGGACGATCCTGCAAGATATCTCGCCGGCGCGGTCGAGGGCGCTCGCCGCCGATCCCGACTTTACCGGCGAGTTGCAACGCCTGGCGGGCGAGCGGCGGCTTTATCTCGACGATCCAGGCTGGTTTGCCTTGGCGACGAATGCGCCGCTGAAGGGCGTCGCTTATTTCAGCATGGAGTTCGGTGTCGGGGAGGCCTTGCCGCTTTACGCCGGGGGGCTTGGAGTCCTCGCCGGCGATTATTTAAAGACCGCGAGCGACCTTGGCGTACCGATCGTTGGGATCGGATTGCTCTATCGCGAAGGGTATTTCCGCCAAACCATCGATGCCACGGGCTGGCAACACGAAACCTACCCGTCCAACGATCCTGGCTCGATGCCGATTGCCCCGGCGCGCACCCCAGACGGCGCTTGGTTGCAGGTAGGGCTCGGATTGCCGGGACGCAACCTGACGGTTCGCGTATGGCGGGCGCAGGTTGGCAGGGCGGCGCTCTACTTGCTCGACGCCGATCAGCCTGCAAACAGCCCTGCCGATCGCGGGATTACCGCGCGGCTATACGAAGCAGGGATGGAGAGGCGCCTGCTCCAGGAGCTGGTTCTCGGCGTCGCCGGTTGGCGTGTCGTCGAGGCCGTGGCGCCCGACGTCGAGGTTTGTCACATCAATGAAGGCCATGCCGCCTTTGCGGTGATCGAGCGGGCGCGTTCATTGATGCGCCGCTCGTCGATGTCATTCCGGGAGGCATTGTGGGCGACGCGCGCGGGCAATGTCTTTACCACCCACACACCGGTCTCTGCCGGCTTTGACCGGTTCACACCGGCGATGATCGAGGTTTACGCCCGGTATATTGCCGAACTCAGTTCAGAAATTGGCCTGCGGGTAAAGGAGATCTTGGCGCTTGGCCGCGCGGACGCGAGCGCCGATTCCGAGCCGTTCAACACGGCCTACCTGGCGATGCGCGGGTCGGCCCGCAGCATCGGCGTCAGCCGCCAGCACGAGGCGGTGAGCCGCCGAATCTTTCAACCGCTCTTCCCGCGCTGGCCCAGGCGCGACGTTCCGGTGGGACATATCACGAATGGCGTTCATGTCCCGAGTTGGGACTCGGTGGAGGCCGACCGGCTATGGACGGATGCCTGTGGCAAAGAGCGTTGGCGCAGCGCCCCGGACTCGCTCGCCGAGCAGGTGTCGGGTCTTACCGACGATATCCTCTGGGCAATGCGCTGCGACGGCCGCCGGCGGTTGGTCCATGGCGCACGGGTGCGTTTGCGCCGGCAGCTTGCCTCGCGCGGCCTGCCATCGGACGCGGCCGATCGCGCGCTCGATCCGAACATCCTTACCTTCGGCTTCGCGCATCGCTTTACCGAGTACAAGCGCCCCAACCTGTTGCTGTCCGATTTGGATCGGCTGCGCCGTCTGCTGACCGACCCGGCGCGGCCGGCCCAGCTGGTTTTCGCCGGCAAGGCGCATCCAGACGACGACGAGGGGAAGCGGTTGATCCAGGAATGGATCGCGCTCGCCTTGGAGCCCGGATTGCGCGGGCGCATCGTCTTCCTTGAGGATTACGATCTGGTCGTCGCCCAGGAATTGGTCCAAGGCGTCGATGTGTGGATCAACACGCCGCGACGGCCGTGGGAGGCTTGCGGCACCAGTGGCATGAAGGTTCTGGTGAATGGCGGGATCAACGTGTCGGTTCTCGACGGATGGTGGGAAGAAGCGTACGCGCCCGAGAGCGGTTGGGCCGTTGGCGACGGGGACGAACTCGACAATGCGGCGCGCGACCGCCGTGACGCCATTCAGCTGCTAGACGTTCTGGAAACTCGCGTTGTCACGGAATTCTATGAGCGCGACGTCACGGGCCTGCCGCGACGTTGGCTCGCGCGCATTCGCAGCAGCTTGTCGAAGCTAACGCCGATCTACAGCAGCAATCGCATGCTACAGCAGCACGTCGAGCAGCTTTACCTTCCGGCGGCGGCCGAGTTTCACCGGCGGACCGCCGGCGACGCGCAGGAAGCGGTGTCGCTGTCTGCCTGGGAGCAGCGGTTGCGTAACGGCTGGGCTCGCCTCCATATCGGCGAGTCCACGGTCGCGCGCGACGACGGTGTCTGGCGATTTTCGGTGCCGGTCTATCTGACCGACGTCTCAAACGACGATGTCCGGGTCGAACTTTATGCCGAGCCGCGCGGCGAATCCGCCGAAGTGGTCGTCATGGAGCGCGGCGCCCCGATACCGGGCAGCCTCAACGCCCATATCTTTACCGTCGCGGCTTCCGCCGACCGACCGGCTGAGGATTTCACGGTGCGCATCGTCCCGGCGCATGAGGGGGCTTTGATACCGGCCGAGCTGGCCCTGATCTTCTGGCAGAAATAATTTGGCGGCCGGCGAGCGCTAACCGAAGTCGGTCGTGGCGGCAAAATCCGAAATCGGGTCGATCTGGACCACGTGATTGTGGACCGCCTTGACGCCGGGCACATTTCCCGCGGCGACCGTCATCGCCGTTCGCACGCCGTCGTCGGTGACGATACCGTGGAGATGAACCGTCCCACTCTCCACATCGACATCGACACTAAACCGCTGACTCCATGATTCCTTGTCGAGAATGGCGAGGATGGCGTTGCGGATTTTCGCGTCGCTCTGCGTCGCGTCGGCGGAGAGTGCTTCTTGCGCAAGGCCGCCAACCAAAGCGCGCACAAGATCTGCGCGGCTGACGATGCCGACCAAACGGCCGCGGGAGATTACGGGCAGGCGTTTCACTCGGTGCTTTTCCATCAAATCGACGACGCCCTTGAGCGGCTCTCGCGGCGAAACCGTCACGAGTTCGGCCGTCATCGCATCCTTAACTTTGCGGGCGTGGGCATCGATATAATCGCCGGCGAGGCGGCCGGGTTCGAGCAATCGTTCGAGCCAGCGTGACCGGTGCCGCTCCGTGCCGGTTTCTGTGCGATGCAGCAGGTCGCCCTCGGTGATCATCCCGACCAGCCGGCCCTTGCTGTCGGTAACCGGCAGTCCGCTGATGCGATGCTCCAACATGAGGCGGGCGGCCTTGGCGATCGTGGTGTCGGGAGTGACGGTAACCGGCTCACGAGACATGATCTGCGAGGCGATCATCATCGCGTTCCTTCCGACCTCACGCGGCAATCGTCCGGATCCAGGTCTGACGCGCCCTTTCCTCGCGCAGCGCTTCGAGCCTTTCGGCGCGCTGCCGCAAGGCGGCACGGTCAGCGGCGCCGCCCGAGGCGTGGGTCGGTGCGGCGCAGGCGGTCGGGCAGCGGGTGATGCCCCTGGTCCGGATGAAAGCGGCGATTTCGGCCTCGTAATCATTCTGCGACATGGTTCGCTCCGTCGTGACGCCCCGATGGGAGGCATCACGATCATTGCGACGGGGCAGGAGCGAGGAAATCCGGTTTGTCCCTAAGGAAAATTGCGTACGGGAGACTACCTAGAGCCAAATCGCCTCGCGACCGTCCCCCGCTCACGTGGGCGGATGCCAGTCGACCCGGGCGAAGTAACCGTTTTCGTCGAAATGCATGTCGAGCTCCCCGTGGAAGGCGCGCTTCAGCGCATTGCCGAGGCGGCGCGGCAAATGGATGTCAGTGGTGTGAACCACCGTCGCCTCGGGTGTGTGCTCGATTTCGATGATGCGGTTGAGCGGATGCTCGCGTTTCTCGGCGTTTTCCTCGTTACGCAGGAGGCCGACGATCTCGACCCTGCGGCTCTCGACGAAGTCGCCGGGCAGCGTCACTCTGCCGGCGGGCAGCTGGTCGGCGATGCGCCGGCAGGCCGGGCACTGGTCGCCATGGGCGCCGCTGGGCGCCTTGCCCCATTGCCAGCGTCCCTGGTGATAGACGGCGCCACAGCCGGTGCAGACGGTTGGCTCGTGCGGCTTGCGCTGCGCCTGATAGGGATCGCGGATATGATCTTCCTGAGCGCGGCCGAAACGACGTCGCGTGGCGTGATCGGACATGGGCTTACCCTTTCGGTCAAAACCATCGATAGTTACTTCCATACGCCGGGCTTGCCGGCGATGAATTGATGTCGATCAACGACAACCGCTTTGCCCGGTTTCCCAATACAGCGATGAAGCAGCCCCTGCCGCCAACCCATCGGCGCAAACCCTTGCCGGAGCATCGGCCGAAGCCGGGGTCGGAGGATGCCGACGCGCCGGCGCGGATCGTCGCGATCGTCGAGAACCCGAGCTATCGCGAAGCCGACCAGGACCCCGATTTTCTGCGGCGCGCCGACATGCGCGGCGTGCGGCTCGGGCTCGATTACGAAAAGCCGGAGCAGCTGCTTGCCGAGCACGACGTTGCGCATTGCATCGTCGTCTTCGGCAGCACCCGCATTCCGGAGCCGGATGCCGCCCGGCGCAACCGCGAGACGCTCGCCGCCGCTACCGCGGGGCGCCCCGACGATCCCGCGCTCGCCCAGCGCTTGGCCATCGCCCAACGGATCGAGGCCAGATCCCGCTACTACGAGATCGCCCGGGAATTCGGGCGCTTGGTGGGTATCTGCGGCGACAAAGCGATCGGCGGCCGGATCATGGTGATGACCGGCGGTGGGCCGGGGATCATGGAGGCCGCGAACCGCGGCGCGCATGACGCGGGCGCGCAATCGATCGGGCTCAACATCGCCTTGCCGCACGAACAGTTTCCCAACCCTTATGTCAGCCCCGGGCTGTGTTTCAGCTTTCATTATTTCGCCATGCGCAAGCTGCATTTCCTGATGCGGGCGCGGGCGCTGGTCGCCTTTCCGGGCGGCTTCGGGACGCTCGACGAGCTGTTCGAAGTCCTGACCCTGGCGCAGACCCGGAAGATCGATCCAGTGCCGGTGATCCTCGTTGGGGAAGAGTATTGGCGCCACGTCTTCGATACCGATTTCCTGGTATCCGAGGGCACCATCGATCCCGAGGATCGCGAGCTGTTCTGGTACGCCGAAACAGCGGCGGACATCTGGCGCGACATCCTGCTGTGGTACGAGCTGCGCGGCACGCCGCTGCTCCCGGCCGGTTTGGCCGAGGAAATCTGCGGTCCGGCCAAACCGACCAGCGAATGAAGCTGTCCTTCCACGGCGCCGCGCGCAGCGTCACCGGTTCATGTCACCTGGTCGAGACGGGCGGCCGGCGTGTCCTCATCGATTGCGGCATGATCCAGGGCAGCCGCGAGCTCGACGAGGAGAATGCCGCCGAATTCGGCTTTGACCCGGGCACCATCGACGCGGTGGTGCTGACGCACGCTCATCTCGATCATTGCGGGCGCCTGCCGCTCCTGGTGAAGCGCGGGTTTCGCGGCGAGATCGTCGCCACGGCCGCGACTCGCGATCTGACACGCCTGGTCCTGCTCGACGCCGCGCATGTGCAGGAGGAAGATTCCCGCCGCCGCCAGCGCCACGCGCGCCGGCGTGGCGGCAAGGGTGAAGAAGGGCCGCTTTACTCGCTGCTCGACGTCTTCGATACGCTCGACCGCTTCGGCCGGCCGCTCGACTATGGCGCGCCACTCGACCTCGTGACGGGCGCGCGGGCGACCGCGTTCGACGCCGGGCACATCCTCGGCTCGGCCAGTATCCTGGTCGAGGAGTCAGCGTCGACCGGGGTTTGCCGCAGCGTGCTGTTTTCCGGCGATATCGGCAATTCCGGCAGGCCGC
>DASYXG010000229.1:0-10034 GCA_035935235.1 Allostellaceae bacterium | reverse complement strand
GCTCTCGCAAAGGTGCAGCCAGCGAGTTGGTCGTTGATGATCAGAACTCGCTCGTTCGCGGCGCAGGAAACTTCACCGAAATCGGCGGTCTCGGCCAACCGGCAGCCCTCAAGCTCGCCGGCGCGCAAGTTGTCGAGCTTGACGGTATCGTTCGCCAGGCAGCGCAGTTTTTGCGTCTGGGTGGCGCCATCGGGCTTCGCCAGCGTCGCGGCGATCTCGGTGTCTTGCGACAGGGTACAGCCCATCAGCTGGCCGCCCCAAAAGAATGTCACCTCGCTGCCCGCCCGGCATGGCACGGCGTCGATTGTCGCGTCCGCCGCCAGCGTGCCTTGGTTCACCTGCCCATGCTTCGCGTCCGGCGCGTGAGCGGGCTCCGCGAATTCGATCTTGCCCTGCCAGCTCGCCCCCCGCAGGGTCGCCGTCGCTCCGGGCGGCAGCTCGGCGGATAAGAGGGCGTGGCTTTCGTCGAGTGTCACCGTTGTTCCGGCGGGCAGGGCAGCGCCATCCACCTCGGCCGCCTTGTCGAGCGTGAAGTAACGTTGCGCTGTCTCGATGTGCGAGCGGATCTCGCTCACCAGGAACAAGCTGCCGAGCACGATGCCGCCGATCCAGAATGGGCCGATGGCGATCGCCGTCCATTTGAGCGCCGTCAGGCGGCGGGCGGGGTCGCGCCGGCGAATGCGATACGCGGCGATGCCGAGCCCGGCCATGATCGCCGTCGTCACCGGCAGCGCGAAGATCAGCACCAGCGCTGCTATGAACAAGAAATCAAAAATGAAGCCAAAGTCCATCAAGCTGTTACCGCCGCCCGCGCTCTAATACGTCGCCCGGCCGCCGCTGATATCGAACACCGCGCCGGTGGCGAACGAGCATTCGTCGGAGCAGAGCCAGGCGACGAGGGCGGCGATCTCTTCAACCAACACAAACCGCCCCATCGGGATTTTCGACAGCATGTAGTCGATCTGCGCCTGGGTCATCTGATTGAAAATGTCGGTCTTGGCGGCGGCTGGCGCGACCGCGTTGACCCGGATGCCGGTGTCTGCCAGTTCCTTGCCGAGCGATTTGGTGAGGCCGATCACCCCGGCTTTCGCCGCCGAATAGGCCGAGGCGTTGGGGTTGCCCTCCTTGCCGGCGATCGAGGCGATGTTGACGATCCGTCCACGGTTTCGCTTGCGCATCAACGGCACCACCGCGCGGCAGCAGTAATAGACCCCCTTCAGGTCGATCTCGATCACCCGCCGCCAATCGTCGATCGGGTATTCGTCGAGCGGGTGGTTAGGCCCGGTGATGCCCGCGTTGTTGACGAGGATGTCGGGCACGCCGAGTTGTGCTTGCGTCGCCGCGAGCGCCGCGGCGATCGAAGCCGGGTCGATGACATCGGCGGCAAAATCGACTGCGTTGACGATCGACATCGCGGCATCTTGCGCCGCCGCGCGGTCGATATCCCAGATCGCCACCCGCGCGCCCGACTCGGAAAAGCGTTCGGCGATGGCGCGGCCGATGCCGCGCGCCGCGCCGGTGACGATCGCCACCCGACCGTCGAGATCGATCCGGTTCATGCCTGTCTCCACAACCTGTCAGTCACAAGCCGCTTCACGACCGCGCTGAAATGCGCTGCCGCCGACCGCTCTAGCCCCTCGAGCCAGTTTTGGTCGAGAAACGATGCGAGCGCCGGCTGGTCCAGCTCCGCCTCCCACAGGATGCCGAGCAGCGAGGCCGCCGCCTCATCGGCTTCGCGCTCCGGCGCCGTTATGGTCGCCGCGCGCTCGGCCCCGGCACGGTCGCGCGTGTCGGGGCCCGGGCCAAGTCCAAAATCGGGCAATACGCGGCGCTCGGGCGGCGCCAGCAGGTAATGCGCCACCTCGTGGAGAATCACGTAGGCCTCCGTCGCGCCGTCGAGTGCGACGCCGTCCCAGTTATACGCGCGGCTCGTTCCCTCGGGATGCACGGCCATCCCATGCGCCCGGGCGAAATCGAGCGCCACCCGCCGGTGTCGTTTGGCTTCTGCGCCGTCGGCCCGCTCCGCCGAGGTCGCGCGGATCAGCGCGAACGCCGCCTGCGCCTCTGGTGCAGCCAGCCCGCCCGCGAAGTGGTCGAGCGCCTCGTCTAGCCGGTCCGGTGCAATCGGGGTCAGGATCATTGCGTGAAGATAACCGTCGCCGCGATTGCGCGCAGCCGGGTGATGTGCCGAAATCGCGTTCTCGGGCAGGCTGGGGGCGTGTATGGCAGGTGCGTTGCTGTTTTCGAGCAAGCTCGACGATCCCGTCGCCTGGTCGGCCGCACTGAAATCGGCGATGCCGGAGCTCGATGTCCGGGTCTCGCCCGAGCTTGGCGACCCCGCCGATATCGAGACTGCGCTGGTGTGGAAGGCGCCGCCCGGCGAGCTCGCCTCGCTACCCAACCTCAAGCTCATCACCAATCTCGGTGCCGGGGTCGACCCGATCCTCGCCGACCAGACGATCCCGCCGCATATTCCGGTCGCCCGCCTCGGCGACGAGGTCATGGCGCAGATGATGGCGCAGTTCGTCACCCTATGTGTGCTGCGCCATTACCGCGACCTCGCCCGCTTCGAGCGGCAGCAACGCGAGCGGCGCTGGGAATACCGGCTGCCGATCGCTTCTTATGATTGCCGCGTCGGGGTGATGGGGATCGGCCTTCTTGGCGGGGCGGCGGCGCGGATGCTCGCTGCGATCGGCTTTCCGGTCGCCGGCTGGGGCCGTTCGCCGCGCATCATCGACGGGGTCGAAATCCATCACGGCCGCGAGGGGCTCGTGCCTTTTCTCGCTCGCACCGACATCCTGGTCTGCCTGCTGCCGCTGACCCGCGAGACCCGGCATATCGTCGGCCGCGATGTGCTCTACGGCCTGCCGCGCGGGGCCAAGCTCATCAATTGCGGGCGCGGCGGCACCGTCGACGAGGCGGCACTGCTCGCCGCGTTGCGCGACGGCCAGATCGCCGAGGCCACGATCGATGTCTTCGAGCAGGAGCCGTTACCACCGGAAAGCCCGTTCTGGAGCATGGAGCAGGTGCTGGTGCTGCCCCACATCGCCTCGATCGCGGTGCCCGAGATCGCCGCGCGCGATGTCGTCGAGAACATCCGCCGGTTGCGCTCCGGCCAACCCCTCCTCAACATCGTCGATCGCACCCGCGGCTACTGAAATACCCGCAGGAGCGTCGCCGTTTATGCAAAAGTAAGCGGCATGCGGCACAATCCAGCGATGAGCAGCAAAATCCTCGTCATCGGCGGGATCGGTCAGGTTGGGTATGAGCTCGCTCGCGCCCAATGGCCCACCGGGCTCGCCGCCCAATTCGTCGAGCGCGACCGGCTTGATCTGGGCCGTCCCGATGAAGTAGGGCCAGCGGTCGTCGCGATGCGCCCGCGCATCGTCATCAACGCCGGCGCCTACACCGCGGTCGATCAGGCGGAATCCGAGCGCGAGGCGGCCTTTGCGATCAATCGCGACGGCCCGGCGGCGCTTGCGGAAGCCTGCCGTAAGATCGGCGCCGTGCTCGTTCATTTCTCGACCGATTACGTCTTCGATGGCGCGAAGCCGGGCCCTTATACCGAGGCAGATCCGGTCAACCCGCTCTCCGTTTACGGCGCCAGCAAGGCTGCTGGCGATGTGGCGATCGCCGAGGCTCTCGAGCGCCATGTCATCCTGCGCACGTCGTGGGTCTACAGCGCGGTCGGGCACAATTTCGTCAAGACCATGCTGCGCCTCGGCGCCGAGCGCGACGAGCTGCGTATCGTCGACGATCAGCAGGGCGCGCCGACCGCCGCTGCAGAGCTCGCCCGCGCGGCGATCCATATCGCCGCCGGGATCGATGCCGGCAAGCAGGACGGCTTCGGTGTCTTCAATTTCACGGGCGCTGGCGTCACTACCTGGTGCGGTTTCGCACGCGCGATCTTCGCTGGCGCTGCTGAACGGGGCGCTAAGGTGCCGCTGCGCGTAACGCCAATCACCAGCGCAGAGTATCCGCTCCCCGCTCCGCGGCCGCAAAATTCGCGGCTCGATTGCGCCAAGATCGCGCGCGCTTACGGGCTCGTAGCCGGCCTGTGGCAGGACTCGCTTTCCATTTGCCTCGACGAATTGATCAGCCCGGCGCGGCAATTGCGTTCCGCTCAGGGGGGCGGTCGATGAAGGGGATCGTTCTCGCCGGCGGGCTCGGGACGCGGCTCTACCCGGTGACCCTGGCGGTCAGCAAGCAGTTGCTGCCGGTCTACGACAAGCCGCTAATCTACTACCCGCTGTCGATGCTGCTCTTGGCCGGGATTCGCGACATCTTGGTCATCACCACGCCGCAGGATCAGGCGAATTTCCAGCTTGTGCTCGGCGATGGCGCCGATTGGGGTGTTCAGTTCAGCTATGCCGCTCAGGCCGAGCCGCGTGGTCTCGCTGATGCCTTTATCGTCGGCCGTGAGTTTGTCGGCCGCGACGCAGTGGCCCTGGTCCTCGGCGACAACATGTTCTACGGCCACGCGCTCGGTGCCCTGCTTGAAACCGCCGCGCATCGCGATACCGGCGCGACGATCTTCGCCTATCAGGTCACCGATCCCGGCCGCTACGGCATCGTCGCCTTCGACCGCGAGGGTCGCGCCACCAGCATCGAGGAAAAGCCGTCGCGGCCGCGCTCCAATTGGGCCGTCACCGGGCTTTATTGCTACGACAATACCGTCGTTGATATCGCCGCCGCGGTGAAACCATCGGCGCGCGGTGAACTCGAGATCACCGATGTCAACCGCGCCTATCTCGACGCCGGCACACTCGCGGTCGAGCGCCTCGGCCGCGGACACGCCTGGTTTGACACCGGGACGCATGACTCGCTCCTCGAAGCGGCGGAGTTTGTTCGCACGATCGAGCACCGCCAAGGTCTCAAGATCGCCTGTCTCGAGGAGATCGCCTGGCGCAACGGCTTCATCTCAACCGAAGACCTGCTGCGTCTCGCCGCCCGCTTCGACAAGAGCGGCTATGGCGCCTATCTGCGCGCCGTTGCCGCCGAGGGTTGCTGAACCTACTCAGCGACCTCCGCCGTCGGGCGAGACGCTTCGTCCAGGGTTGTCGCCGTCACTTCGGCGATCCGCGCGAAATAGAGATGCACGGCGGTGCCGATCCCCTCGGCGGTTTCTATACGGATGAAGCCACCGATGCGCTCGACCGCGGCGGCCGCAGCGGCAATTGCCGGCCGGACGCTGCCGGGCTGGAAGATCCGGACGAACTCATCGTCCGATAGAGCCGGGCCATTGTCGCGCACGGTGATCCGCGCGAACTCGCCGAGGCGCGCACCCGGATAGTCGTAAACATTGGTCTCATCAAAGGTGATGTTGCGGGTGCCGACAATGAGGCTCCCGTCATCGCCCATGACGGCGGTCGCGACGCTGACGAGATCGAGCACGATCGCCGCCACGGCACCGCCCTCGGTACGGCACGGCCACAATTCCGGCAACAAGGAGAAACGGAAGCGAACCTTGCCACGCACCCGCTGGCGGATGCGCCGCTCAAGCGGACCAAGGATCGCGTTGAGGTCGATTGGCGGCGGCAGCGGCGGAGGCGGCGGAATCACCGGTAACGGCGCTGGCTCCTGCACCGGTTCGGCACGCCGCACCGATATCTTGCGCTGCCTCGGGGGTTCGGCCGGCGCCGGCATCTCGACGACCGTGGCCTGGGCCGGAGCGGGCGGCAGCTCTTGCAACCGGGTTCTCCGGTAGCGCAGGCCGAGCCAAGCCGCCGCCCCGAGCGCCGCAATCAGCACCACGAGGAGCATGATCGTCCGGGTCACGCCGCTCGATTGGCCTGGCTCCGGCTCGGCCGCCGGATTATAGACAAAGCTCGTCAAGTCGGCGTTGCGCTGAAGCACCCCGGCGCCGAGCATCCCCGCCTCGATCTGGGTCCAGCGGTCGAGGTTCGAATAGCCCAGAGCGATGTCGGGGTAGCGCGCCAGCCGCCGCGCGACATCGATCTGATAGCGCGCGAACCCGGTTGGGTCGCCGACCGGCGGCGGGCTCGGCGGATCGGAGACCAGCCGCCCGGCGATCTCGTCGGGATGCTGCAGCGCGTATTCCCAGCCCTTGAGTGTCGCGGCGCGGAACCTCGCCACGGTGTCAGCGTGGTCCGCGGCATAACGCTTCAACGTGAACAGGCTGTCGCCGTAATACTCGACGCGATAGTTGCCCGGATTGAACGACTTCAGGACGATGCCACGCTCGTGCGCTTGCCACGGCACCACCCATGCCGAGCCGATCGAGGCGTCGATTGTCTTGTCGGCAAGCGCCGGCACGATCTGCGACGCATCGATATTGACCGATTTGATCCGCGCCGGGTCGATGCCCTCGGCCCGCAGCGCGGTCGCTAGCTCGATATCGAGGATGTCGCTCGCTGGCAGGCGCCCCAACTTTGCCTTCATCAGCGCGGCGGGCGACGAGAAATCGCTGTCGGCCCGGTAGTACACCGCCGCGCCGCTCTCTTGGAAGATCGGCGCCACCAGCAGCAGCGGCAATCCCTGCGCCGTGCGGATCACCAGCTGCATGTTGCCGGTTCCGAATTGCGCGTGTCCTTCCGCGAGCTCGCGCACCGGGTCGATTGGCGTCTTGCCGCTGAGCCCGCCGGGGTGGATTTCGACCGCGAGCCCCGCGTCGCGGTAAAAGCCCTTCCACAACGCGGCGTAGTAGCCGGCAAACTCGAATTGTGCCGGTCCGTGCAGTTGAAGCACGATGGCATCCGCGGCAGCGCCCGGCCGAGGCAGCCCCAGTAGCGCCAGGGCGAGCGCCGCGGCAAAAGCCGTCATCCTCGACATGCGCCTCCAAGCCCGCGGGTGCGACGGTTCCCCCGGAAACACGGCGCCGCGCGGCCCTTTCGCTTTTTCGCATGTCAGCGCGAAATCGCGGCGAAATCAATCTGCAACGGTGTTGGGAATGCCACGGCCCAGAATCAGTCCGGCATTACGATGGCTTGATCCAGATCAGTGCGCGCCGTTGGCTCGCTGGTAAACAGGTTCGATGTGGAAAATTCACGTCCACAAGGACGGGCAACATCTTCAGCACATCGCCCTCAACTGGCGCGGCGCCCTCGCCGTCGCCTGCGTCCTTCTTCGCGATGGAATCGAGGTCGAGCGAATTGAGGGGCCAGAGGGGTTTGAGGTTGGCGCCAGGGCGCTGCGCCCGCTCTGTGAGAATGGCGCTGAAGTGGGCTGATCTCGACGGTTCTTTGCATCGATCGATGTCGTAATTAATCCCATTAAAAGTAATTTACGCCAAGATAGTCACCGAATGTGGCGAGACATTCGCTGCGAAAGGTGAGAAATTAACGGATGCGCTCGCGCGGCCGCCCTCCGACCAATACCGGCGCTCGCCGATATCCGAACAGGCTCAGGGAACTACGCCGGCATAGCGGTCTCTCACAGCGGGGCGTCGCCGGGGCGGCAGGCATCAGCATCGCCTATTACGGAGCGCTGGAACGCGGCGATAAGCGCATCAACACCGACACGGCAAGTCGCTTGGCGGGACCTTTGCGCTGCGCCGTCGGCGACCTTCTCTCGGGGGGCCAAGGTGTGTCCGTCCCGCTCTCGATGGCGGTCGCCGCCGCGGAGTCCGAAGGGCATCCCGCGCACTTCGATTTGCCCGAACCGCACGAGCGTTTGCGCCCTGGCCGTCTCGCCGACCCGGAGGACTGCTTCGCCGCTGAAATCCTTGACGATAGTGCCGACCTCGACTTCGCGCGGGGCGCCATTCTTTTTGCTCGCGAGCGCGACCATCTGCGTTCCCCGATGCGCGCCGGCGACAAGGTGCTCGTGCGCTTCTATCTCGATCCGACCGCCGCGGATGGCGCGGGTCCGACCCACGAGATCCTCTACGGCATCCTCGATCAGAATATCGTCGGCGACCTTGTTCTGATCACCCGCACTCGCAATCGGCTGGTCCCGCGCAATGCGCTCATCCAGAGCGCCGCACCGGGCCGGCCTCGATTTGCCGAGCGCGCTCCCGACCCGACGTTGCGGAACGTGGAGATCGACTATGAGCAGCGGCCGGGCGACCCGGCGAAAATCCTTGGGGTGGTCGTCTATGCGATGGGCCCCGTGTGAGCTTGTCGATGCGGCTTTTCGCCCGTAGAAGCGCAGGTAAATCGAGGGTATATTACTTCTATCATCGTTAAATATCTAATTGGGATCGCTATGCCGTTGTTTGGGGCAGGCACCTTCTATCCGCCGTCGCGCGGTGAGCTTCTTGCCGAAAAGGCCGGCGCGGCGCGCTGGGCGCGGCTGTGCGGCTGGGTTCCGGGCACCGGGCATTGCCGTAACCGGGCGTGCACCGAGGCCTGCGTCTTTCGTGCTCAGCGCCTCGCCGAAGGCCATCGCGTGTCGCGCTGGCGCCGATTGCGGCGGATGTTCGCCCGGCGCTAACTGCGCTAAGTTCGGCTCATGACCGGGCCTATCGTCGTCATCAACCCGAATTCGACAGAGGCGGTGACCGCCGCGATCGACACGGCAATGGCGCCGCTACGGCTTGCTGGCGGCCCCGACATCGTCTGCCAGACGCTGCACGAAGGGCCGCCGGGCATCGAAAGCCAGCACGATGCGGACTCGATCATCGAGCCGCTGTGCCGCACTGTCGCCGCGCAAGACAATGCCGCCTCCGCCTTCGTCATTGCCTGCTTCAGCGATCCCGGCCTCCATTCGGCACGCGAGACGACGACCAAACCAGTGCTCGGCATCGCTGAGTGCGGCATCCTCACAGCGCTAACGCTCGGTCACCGTTTTGGGGTGATCTCGATCCTCAAGAAATCGGTGCCGCGGCATCTGCGTTACATCGGTGCGATGGGGGTGGGGGACCGGCTCGCCGCCGACCTCCCGATCGATCTTGGTGTCGTCGAACTGGCTGACGCAGGCACTACGATGAGCCGAATGAAAGATGTCGGCTCCCGCTTGCGCGATGCGCACGGCGCCGACGTCCTGGTCATGGGCTGTGCCGGAATGGCGCGCTATCGCGACGAACTGGAGGCCGCAATCGGCTTGCCCGTCGTCGAGCCGACCCAGGCGGCGGTAACGATGGCGCTCGGCCGCGTCCAACTCGGCTGGGGCGGCGGGCTGCGCTAGCCGGTCTCGTCCGAGCCTTCTTCCGGCGGCTCGTCGCTCTCGATTCGGTAATTGCCCTTGAGCCAGCGGCCGAGATCGATATGACGGCAGCGCGGCGAGCAGAACGGCCGATCCTTCGCGCTCGCCGGTTTGCCACAGATCGGGCAGGCCGCTGTGCGCGAAGCGTCGGTATCTGCGCGTGTCGTCATAAGAGGCGATATGGGCCTAGGCGGCGCTTATGTCAAAACTGCCGCGCGCCGGATCGATGACGATGGCGATCTGCCGGCCTAACCTGGCTTCGAGCGCCTTCAGCGCCGTCGCGCCCGGTCCGCGCAGGGCCGCTTCGATTATGGGCGCCGCCGCGAGCCGCCAGTTTGCCGCCGGGCGGGCGCGCGCTTCCAGCTGCAGCCGGCGCAGCGCCTCGTAAGCCAGGGTCAGCGGCGACTTCGCCGGGCTTCCAGGCAGCAGCATCGCATCGTTAAGCGAGCGTCCGCGCCGCGGTCGCACCAGCTCCAAATGCCCGAGCCGGGTCCAGCCCAGCACCTCGGGCTTGGCCGGGTCGCCGTCGACCGCCGCCGCCATCGCCTGGTGTACGCGCTCTCGATGGTCGCGCCGCCGGACCCTCCCCGTCAGCCCGACAAAATCGATCACGATCGGCCCCGCCAGGTTGCGCAGCCGGAGCTGGTGCGCGATCAGCGCGGCCGCTGCGCGGTTCACCGCCAGCGCGGCGTGCTCCGCGGTGCCGCCGTCCGGCATGCCGGTATCGACGTCGATCATTATTGCCGTTCGCGCCTCCTCGATATGGATGCTGCCACCGCCGCGCATCGCGACCGATGGCGCCAGCCCCGCCTCGAACACCGCGTCGACATCGAGCGGCCATTCGGACGCGGCCTGGTGCATGATCTCGATGCCGGGAAACGCGCTCCGCAAATCGGCGACGATCGCCGCGTCGTCGCTGACGATGCGCG
>DASYXG010000228.1:0-4096 GCA_035935235.1 Allostellaceae bacterium | reverse complement strand
CGTCGAGGACGACATCGATGTTCGGTCGACGATGGAGCAAATGCTCGGCGATGCGGGATACGAGGTCGAAACCGCCGAAACCGTGATCGTGGCCAATGAGCTGCTCGGCCGCGGGAAATTTGATCTTGTCGTGACCGACGGACGGCTTCCCGATGGGCACGGGCTGAGGATCGCCATGCTCGCCAGGGAGGCGGGGATACCCGTACTGATCGTGACCGCCTATCCTTTCGGGATACCTCTGGAATGGTCGGTCCTGCAGAAGCCTTTTCGCGCTAAGGAATTGATCGCGGCGGCGAAGAAAGTGATTGGGTAAAATTTCTCCCGAGTGAACGGCGCGCGGGCATTCGAACCGAGGCCCCGCCAGGCTTTTGACGATGAGACAGCGAGACAATGTTTGCCGCGGCGCGGCGGTCTCATTGTCTCGCTGTCTTTGTGGTGAACCCCCAAAAAAGCGCCCCGCGCTGGTTATCCCCGCCCGACAAATGGCATCTTGGTCGCCATCACCGTGAGGAACTGGATGTTCGCCTCCGGGGTGACGGTAGCGCACAGCACGACCGAGCGGGCGACGTTCTCGACGTCCATCGTCGGCTCGATCACGGTCTCGCCATTGGCTTGCTGCACCCCGCGGGTCATCCGCTGGGTCATCTCGGTCAGCGCGTTGCCGACATCGATCTGGCTGCATGAGATGTCGTATTTGCGGCCGTCGAGCGAGGTCGATTTGGTCAGGCCGGTGACCGCGTGCTTGGCCGTGGTGTAGGCGATCGAATTGGGCCTCGGCACATGCGCCGAGATCGAGCCGTTATTGATGATGCGGCCGCCCATCGGGTTTTGTTCCTTCATCATCCGGAACGCCTGCTGGGTGCACAGGAAAGTGCCGTTGACGATCGAGCCGACGACCCCCATCCACTTGTCGAACGGCAGGTCCTCAAGGAGCCCGGCGGCGCCAAACCCGGCATTGTTGAACAAGACGTCGAGCCGCCCGAACTTGGCCTTGGTCTGGGCGAACAGCGCCTCGACCGAGGCCGGATCGCCGACATCGGTTGGCACGCCCAGCGCCTTGCCCTGCAGGCCTTCGATCTCGGCGACGACGGCGTTCAATGGCTCCGGCCGGCGGCCGGCGACCACCACCGCGAAACCCTCGCGCGCCAGTGCCAGCGCCGACGCCTTGCCGATGCCGCTGCCGCCGCCGGTGACGAGGGCGACCTTTCCGTTCGATGCCATCTTGGTGTTCCTCCTGAAATTTTGCGGCGCGCACGATATCAGGTTTCGCCGCCGGGTCACGCCGATTGGCATCATTCCGTAGCAGCGCGTATGCTGCGCTTATGACGAAGCTTCTCGATCGGGCCGTCGCCGCGGCGCGCGAGCTTCCCCCGGAAGCGCAAGATGACATCGCCGAGATCATCTTGCGACTCGCGGGCGCGGATGACGAGGCGCCGGTAGCGCTAACTCTCGAGGAGCGAGACGCCATCGCTGCCTCGAAAGCCGCGGCAGCACGCGGCGAGTTTGCCACCGACGAGGAAGTGCGTGCGGTCTGGGCCAAACACGGCCTGTGAGGCTTCGCTACACTCGTCCGGCTCTCGCCGACCTCCGGGCCATTCTCGATTACATCTCCACTCATTCGCCGCAAGGCGCCAACCGGGTGCGGACTCGGCTTCAAGCCTTGATCGATTTGTTGCCGCGGTATCCGAATATTGGCCGCAGAACCAGCGTTCCGTCCATTCGCCGCCTGACGGTGACGCCTTATCCCTGTCTGGTCTTCTACGAAGTGACCGAAGCAGAGGTCATCATTCATGCCATCCGGCACGCGGCGCGTGACCCGTCGAGCATGCCGGGTTCGCGCCGATGAAGCCATGACCGCTTTTCCAGCGGAACGGCGACGCGCTAAATAGCGCGAACGATAAGATCAGGGAGGCAGCGATGCGATTCGACGCGCTGTTTCGGCCCAAATCGATCGCCGTTGTCGGCGCCTCGGAAAAGCCGACCATCGGCCGCCGGCTGATCGTCTCGCTCGACCGTATCGGTTTTCCCGGGCGGGTCTTTCCGGTCAATCCGAATTACCCGAGCGTGCTCGGCCGCGAATGCTATCCGAGCTTCGCCGAACTGCCGGAGGCGCCGGATATCGCCGTCTTCTGCGTCGGTCACCGGCTGATCCTCGACGCCTTCGTCGCGGCGGCCGAACGCGGGATCGGCGCCGCCGTGATCTACGACGGCGGCTTCGCCGAGCGCGGCGAGGACGGTCGCGCGCTGCAGCAGCAGATCGCCGACATCTGCCGCGAGCGCGGCATCGCGCTATGCGGCCCGAATTGCATGGGCATCCTCAACCCGGCTGGGCGGAACTCGACCTATCTGCAGGAAATTCGCGATCCCACGGCTCTTGCCGGCAGTGTCGGGATCGTCTCGCAGAGCGGCGGGTTTTGCCTCAGCCTGCTGACCGATGTGAGCCGCTTCGGCTTCAGCCACATAATCTCGTCCGGCAACGAGGCCGTGCTGACCGCGGCCGACTTCCTGGAATATTTGGCTGACGATCCCGACACCGCGTCGATCGGCTGTTTTATCGAGGCGATGCGCGCGCCCGAGCGTTTCGCCGCTGCGCTCGACCGCGCTGCGATGCACGACAAGCCTGTCGTCGTGCTCAAGGTCGGGCGAACCGAACGCAGCCGTCGCGCTGTCACGACGCACACCGCTGGGGAGGCGGGTGACCCCGCTGCGTTTTCGACGATGCTGCGAGCGCACCGCGCGATCGAAGTCGCCGACCGCGGCGAGTTCACCGAGGTGCTCGCCGCCTGTCAGGGCGCGCGCCGGCCGGCCGGGCGCCGGCTCGGGGTCATTACCTCATCGGGCGGCATCGCCGAGCTGATGCTCGACATCGCCGACCGGGCGGACTTGTCCCTGCCGCCGATGCCGGCCGATCTGCTAGCCGAGCTAGACCGGCGCGTCGGCTACATCACCGGCGACGGCAATCCCTGCGATGCTTGGGGGAATGGCACTTTTGCTGCCAATCTCGATCATGCGCTCGCCGCGTTTCATGCCAGCCCGGAGCACGACGCGGTGGTGTTCTGCCGCGATAACGCCGCCGGCCAGCCGATGGATCAGCCGGAAACCGCGCTCAACTATCTTCAGCAATTCGCCCGCGCCGCCGCGGCCAGCGACAAGCCGCATTACCTGCTGCACACGCGTGCCGGCGGCATCGACCCGGCGCATGTTGCTTGCCTGCGTGAAGCCGGCATTCCGATCGTCGAGGGCATTCGTGAGGGTCTCGGCGCGATCGACAAATTGGCGCGCTGGGGCGATTGGAAGCGCAATACCGTCTGACAGGGAGGTCCCGCCATGCCCGATCCGCTGGTTCTCTACGCCGTCGACGAGCAGGTCAGCATCATCACCCTCAACCGGCCGGACAAGTTGAACGCGATCAGCGCCGAGCTGCACCAGGCGCTGGTCGCCGCCTTTGCCCGGGCCGATGACGATGCCGGCACCAGCGTCGTGCTGCTGCGCGCCGCAGGCCGCAGCTTCTGCGCCGGTTACGACATCGGCCGCAAAGACGACCCGGCCATGGATGATTGGCGCAGCGACCCGATCAAGGCACACAAGCATTTGGCGCATCAGCTCGCATTCGAGATGACGCCGTGGAACATGAAGAAGCCGGTGATCGCCGCCGTGCAGGGTCACGTGCTCGGCGGCGGCTGCGAGCTGGCAATGCTGTGCGATCTCACCATCGCCGCCGACAATGCCACCTTTGGCGAGCCCGAAATCCGCTTTTCCGCGGTCGGGCCGGCGATCGTGATGCCGGCGATCATCGGCTACAAAAAGGCGCGCGAGCTCCTGTATTTCGGCGATCAGATCGACGCCAAGACCGCGCTCGACCTCGGCATGGTCAACCGGGTGGTACCGCTCGCCGAGCTTCCCGCCGCCAGCCTCGCTTATGCGAAGCGGCTGTCGCTGATTTCGCCCGAAGCGCTCTATGCGGCGAAACTGTCGATCAATCGCGGCGCCGACGCCGCCGGGTTCACCAGCCGCATCAACGCCGGGCTCGATGTCGTCGCGCCGCTTTACGTGACTCCGACCGCGTTCGGCACTCGCTTTCGCGAGATCGCCGCCA
>DASYXG010000227.1:0-13654 GCA_035935235.1 Allostellaceae bacterium | reverse complement strand
GCTTCGCGCTGCCGCCAACGCGTCGAGAGCATTCTCGACTATGCCGCCAGCGCCGGGTTTCGGAAGGGCGAAAACCCTGCCCGCTGGAAAGGCCACCTTGCCAACCTGTTGCCGAAGCGCTCGCGAGTGGCGAGCGCTCGCGTGAAGCATTATGCGGCGCTCCCTTACGCTGAGCTGAGCGATTTCATGGCCGCACTACGGAGCCGAGGGGGTGTCGCCTCAGCTGCGCTCGAATTCGCCATCCTGACATGCGCGCGCACCGGCGAGGTCCTGGGTGCGAAGTGGTCAGAGATCGACGTGGAGCGCCGTCTGTGGGTGGTTCCGGCCGAGCGTATGAAGATGCGCCGCGAGCACCGCGTGCCGCTCAGCGCCGCAGTGCTTGCGATCCTGGAACGCATGGCGTTGCTCAGAACCAGCGACTTCGTTTTCCCTGGCCAGCGGGCTAAGGCACCGTTGTCCAACATGTCGCTGCTGATGTTGCTAAGAAAGATGGGCCGCGGCGATCTAACCGCCCACGGCTTCCGATCGACCTTCCGGGATTGGTGCGCGGAACAGACAGCCTTCCCAAGCGAGGTCGCTGAAATGGCGCTCGCCCACGCTGTCGGCGACAAGGTCGAAGCAGCTTATCGGCGCGGCGACCTACTCCAGAAACGCCAGCAGGTCGCAGATGCTTGGGCGAATTTCTGTAGCAGCACGGGTGCCGGCGAAGTTGTGCCACTGCGGGCCTAATCCACTTTCTTGCGCAGCGCGTCCCCTCCCCGTGCCGCGATCGATAAGCTTTGCCAGGCCGCTTAGCCCGAATTTCCCAGCCCGAGATCGCGATTGATCTGGAGGAGTTCCGGGTACTCGCGATGGAAACCGGTTGCATGGTGCACCGCCGCTTCCGGGCCGGCATATTTTGGAAGCAAATTGAACAGCTCGATCATCAGCCCTCGCCCTAGGTCCTCGGGCGACGGAACAGCCGTAGGCTCGTCTGAAGCGGCAGCAGGTCGCGCCGCGGCGGAATAAATCTGCCGTAGGCGCAACGGAACTACCGGCTCGCCATCAGCAATTCCCAACCGGCCGGGCAAAAGCTGCAGGAGCTCGACGATACCGGCGGCGAATGCTCGAAATGTGTAAGCGTCATCAGCCCAGGATCGACCGGTCTGTTGCCGAAGCCGCCGCTCCCACGTCACGATCATGCCCGAAAAGCCGCGGTTCTCCGAGTGCTCGAATTCCAGCGGTATGCCGTAGTCGTTAGAGAGGCTGCGGATAAGGCGATCCGCCACCTCACTGCTCAGGGTCAATTGGCTGCGATCAGCTGCGCTCTGCAGCGCCGCCATCGTGGTCTCGTCAAGGCGCAGCGATACTAGCTTGGACCGTTTTTTCCCTGGGAGGCGCCGCCTGCCGGGGGCGCCGGATTTTGAATTCATTGCGAGGGTCTCCTAGGTCATGGGACCAGTGTCGCGGCCTGCTGCAGTGCATAGCCGTCGACGATCGCCCGCAACAGATTGCCATTGTCGATCATGCTGAGATCCCTTCCTGATGCTGCCGATCGAGCTCGAGCATTTCCTCGTGTGTCGTCTCGCGGGCAAGGTTGGCGAGCTCGAACGATGACCAGCGCAAGCGGGCGATGATGTGGGCGCCGAGCGAGCGTCGGCCGGCGCCCCAAATAATCGCGGCGCTTTCACCTTCGCAGGTGGCGTCCAGGAGATTGGCGCTCTTGAGAATATCGGACAGCACCAGGCGGCCATCAGCATTGCCGAATACCCGCTGATAGGCATCAGCGAGCTCGTAGCGCTTCTGCAGATGCGGGGCGAAACGCTTCAAATGCCCGATGACAAAGAATTCGCGCAAGGTGGTCATAGGACATTCACCCCACGCTGGAATTGCACGTTGAGCTCGAGTTTCGAGAGGAACTTGCGGTATTCCGGCGTCGTCACCAGGATCCAGTTGATAAAGGCGCCCTCAAAATCCGGCTTGTATTCATGCGGCCATTTCGCTTTCGCGCGCGCCTCGATGCCGGCCTTTATCTTGTCGTGCAACAAGGCTTCGATCGTCACCGAGCCCTTGTGCAATTCGCAGAAATGCAGCGTGGTCATCACCTTGATCGGTTGCGGCGACAGCCCAGCGATCCACGGCTTTGGCGACACGACGATCTGCGGCGCGCGTGCAACCGAGAGCTTACAGCCGCCCATGCCGCCGTCGCAGCGCATATCGGCAAAGCGGGCCGAGACGAAGGTGGATCCGACCCGCGGATCGATGATGTGCGGCCGGCCAGTCGGGTCGCTCATGCCGCTATCCTCGGCGGCGCGGGCCGGGGTGCGCTTTTCGCGTGCTCATCGCAATAGGCGATCCCGGCGATCGTCGTCGTCGCTGCCGCTGCGCATTGGCTGCAGCCGTCGCTCGAGCTTCCGGCCCGCAATTCGCGCACGCGATCGGCAATCAGATCCTTGCGGCGCAGAGTTTCCTTCTCGAGCTTGTCCTCATCGATGATCCCCTTGGCGAAATCCTCGAGCTGCGGCGCCATGATCTGCTTGCGGGCGGTTTCGTAGAGATCCGCCGAGCCGGGCACGAAAACCTCGAGGATGGTCGTGTCGGGTTCACGGATGATCGCGGCGCCTGGCTTTCCCGCCGGCGCCGGCGCGGCATCGCTGAAGCCGAGCTCGGCCAGTTCGGCGATGATCGTCTCGCGCTCGGCCTCGAGCGCCACCAGGCGCTCGCCGAGCTCGGCGGCGCGCGCCAGGCCGCTCTTGTCTCGCTTGAGGATCGATAGCAGATCGGCGAGCCTCATGATGCGGCCTGCCTCATTTCCTGAGCTTGCTGGCCGGCGCCGACAACGCCCTGCAGCGCGCCGGCGCCCTTCTGCGCCGCGCCGGCGAGCTGCCCGGCCATATCGGCCTCGTGCTGCTGCTGCTGCATTTTCGCTGCGGCCTCGCGCTCGGCCTGTAGCTGCTCGCGCGTCTTGAGCACGGCGATCGGCGCGTTGGTGTCCTCGGCCTCGATCCGCATGATCGCCTCGGCGTCGAGCACCATTTGCGTATTCGGATCCATCTGCTTCAGCTCGAGCTGGGTCTGCATCAACCGCTTGACCGTATCGAAGCGGGCCGATTTCTGCGCCAGCGCGATCGGGCTCACATATTCGGCGTGCCAGGGGTGGCCGGCGATCTCGGGCGGCGGCGGCGGGAAGGGCGAGCCCGGCCCGAATTTACGCGCGACGCTCTGCCGCCAGCGGATCGCGAAGGTCCGCGCGATCAATGGGTCGAGGAATTCGCCGCGCAGCCGCGATAGCAGCGGCGACATCATCAGCATATTTTCGTTGTCCATCTTGATGGTGAAGGTCGCTGTCACGCCTTTGCCGGCGCTCGCCGGATCGGTTGGATCGGTCGGCGTCACCATCAATTCGATATAGAAGCCCTTGAGGATTTGCTGGCGGAGTGCCGACAGCATGTCGAGGCCGAGCTGCACCTGGCCATTCGTCTCGATCGGCGCGATCCGATCAGTCGGCTTGGTGCCGGCGCGGTAGTAGTTCATGCTGCCCGGCATGGTCTTGACTGGAACGAGAAACCCGTCATCGGGCAGCATCAGTGGCGGGTCGACGACTTTCTGCGCGCTCTTGAGCACCAGCTTGACCAGCTCGTTGAGCATCTTGATATCGGGCAGGTTGAACATGCCCGGGCCGCGGCCGTTGACTTCACCCGAGACAGTTGAAAACCGTGGGGCCAGATGCGGGAATTCGGGGAAGCCGCTCTCGCTGATCGTGCACACATCGGCTTCCGACACATAGCAGCTCTCGAACGGCATATGCTTGGCATCGCCGCGCTGCGGGTCACGCTTGAGCCGCGGCTTGATGCGATGGTGAAACCAAAATTTCTCGGCCGGCTTGTCGTCGGCGATCGCCTTCGCCACCTTCTCACCAGCGAGCTCGCCCCATTTGCCATAGGCCTGCTTGGCGGTCCATTGCCAGCGGCGCGACAGCTGGTCGACGCGGTCCTTGTCGTTCTCGAAAATGACGCACTCTTTCGGGTGCCGCGTGCTGAACAGCACGCCATCGAGGCCGTCCTGCGCGATCGACATGTGGCCTTGCCCGACCGCGCCGAGATCGCCGTAAATATCCTGGCTCTGCGCCGCGAAATTGAACGC
Source organism: Allostellaceae bacterium (assembly GCA_035935235.1). GTDB lineage: Bacteria > Pseudomonadota > Alphaproteobacteria > ATCC43930 > CGMCC-115725 > DATARH01. The sequence goes on along the minus strand of DASYXG010000227.1, from coordinate 9,532 downwards.
GCCGCTATTGAAAATGTTGTAGAGATCGGCGGTCGCGGCATCCATCCATGCGCGCGCCCGCTGGATCTTGTCGACCCGTTCGTTGTCGAGATGCAGCGCCAGCCAGGGCAGGGTCGGGCTGGTGAGACGCGAATGCAGCCCGGCCTTGAACTGCTCGAGGCCCCAAACCGGGGTGCTGTCGAAGATCCATTGCATGCGCTTCTGACCGGGCGCGCGCTCGACGATATAATCGTTGCGATTGGGCTGCAGGTAATTTGCGACCTGCTGGCAATGTGAAAGCCAGGTGCCGCGGTCGGCTTGGCCGCGTTCCCAATCCCTGATCACGTCCTTGGCGTAATCGTCGGCCATTCTACATGCTGCCCAGCAACATTTTCTTGGCGACAGTCGCGCTTGATTGGTCGCCTTGACCGGAGGTCAAGATCGTCGCGGCCTGGCCGTAGGTTGAGCCTTGCTGCCGGGCGAGATCGGCGCCGGCCTCAGCGATCCCGGCATTGGCCGGTGCCGCCGGCGCCGCCGGCGCGGCCGGAAATACGATCTGCGGCGCTTTCGGCTGGGAAAAGAGCGCGGTCATCCTTGCCAATCCGAATGGATGCTCGGGTTGTCGATCGCCCAGCCGTCATAGGGATCGGGATTGCTGTCGACAAAGCGGCGCAGGCCCTTGGCGAACGTCGCGACCGTGCCGAGCTGTGGATTGGCGCCGCCGTCGATCGGCACGAGAACGCTCGGTTGCGGCGGGAGCGCTGCGGCGAAAACCGGGCTCGCGCCAGGCATGAGGATCGGCTGGGCCGGCGGCGGCCCCGCTGTGTATTCGGGCGGGTTGCCCTCGGGGATCAGCGGCTGCGCCAGGGCAAGCACCTGCGCCTGCGTCAATGGGGTAAAGCCGTTGGTCTGATATTGCTGGGCAAGCGCCGCCTCGAGATCACGGGTCAGCACCACGCCAGGCGCAAAGAGCGCGAGTGCGCTGCGGGGATCGTAGCTGGGATCGCTCGCGCTGCTCATTGTTCGAATGCCGTCGCGCCGATTTTCGACAGCGTGCAGGTTCCGCCGGTCAGCGCGGCGAAAGCGATATCGTACCAATAGGGCGTACCGATCGTGAGCCCCGTCGCATAGCCGAGCGCCGGAAAGGGAACGACATCGGTAGCGACATTGGCCTGGACGACGAGATCTGCCGGCGACCAGTCAGTGCCAGTCAGCGCTTGACCATTGGTCGGCGCGGTCCCGGTTCCCATGGTGATGCGCAAAATGCAGCCATCGCCCAGGGTGTTATTTGTCCCATCGCCCGCGATCCAGATCGCGACATTGCCGCTGCTCGTCGGGGTGATCGAGCCGGCGAGACCGAGCATGACAAAACTGGCGGTTGACGTTGTGCCGCCCGGGGTGAGAATAGCGGCGGTGCTATGTGCACGGGCCTGGAAACCGGAGAGTGCTTGAGCCCAGGCGCCTACAGCGCTGAACAGAATACTCGCAAGAATAGCAAAGGCGGCAGTATGGCGGCGCATCATTTATTGGGCCTGGACCGTGAGTGGTGTGGAGGCAGCGCTGCAGATACCGCGCATCGGGTCGTTGTAACCGCCGCCACTGCCAAACGGGATCGACCAGGTCCGGGTCATCCCGGCTGGGATGGTGAAGCTGCCGGCGGTATTGAGCGCGGGAGTACAGCTTGCGCCAAAGCACACTGCGCAATTAGCGCTGGTACTTTCGTTATCGACTGCGATCTGCCGGTAGCCGCTGCCGCCGGGTGTCGGATAGACATTGAGCACCGCCAGCACACTCGTGCCGACCGTGACCGGGCAAACCCCATCAATCGAGGTGCCGCTTGGCGGGCATGAATGCTCGGCATAAGCCGGCGCAGCGAGCAGCGCGAGCGCGGCGATAAGCGCGAGGCTCCAAAGTCGGCAGATCAGTGCCCATTCACATCTGCGCTGGCGCAATATCTCGCGCATTTTCATGGCGTCCTCACCGTGGCATTGAGCGGCCCTTCGTTTTTCGGCGGCGGATCGACCGTGAGGAAGGCGCCATTGACGGCGTCGATGCCGATGATGCGGAAATAGCCATCATTGAGGTTGACGCCTTCGACCAGGATATCGTCGCCGATGGTCCAGGGCGGCGCGTTGAATGTCCCGTTGGCGCCGGTGATCGTGCCGGCGACGGCAAAGGTGAGCGACGCGGTGACGTTTTTCGTCATGCCGAGATCGCGGGTGTAGGTCTTGGTCATCGAGCCCTGCTGCACGCGCTCCTTGGCGAAATTCTGGCGGGTGCGCGTCCCGAAATTGGCTGGCATGGCGTCCCCTTACGGCACGGGCAGATCGGCCACGGCGCGGCCGACCAGGCGAGCGATGAGCGCGGCGCGCTTCTGCTCAAAAGCCGGATGCTCACCGCACAGATCGTTCGGATGCTTGCTCACCTTTTGCGGGTAGCGTCGGCAATCGCCAGGCGGCGCCGGGTGCCCGGCGGCCTCGGCCCGGGCATAGGCTTCGGCGGTGGCGTGCCGCCCGACATAGAACGGGCAATTACCGCAGCATGGCGGCTCGCCCGTCACCTGATCGACGGGCGGCTCTTTTTGAGCGATCGGGCGAGCGCGCAACTCTAGGCACTCAGGCTGAAACAGCCGTCCTCGGTGCCTTCCTTGACATGGTCGACATAAACCGGCGGCCGGTTCGGCGGGAAGATCACCAAATGGTGCGTGCCGTCATCGTGGCTCTGCGTCACTAGGCCAGCGAATTCCTGCAACCGCGGGTGATGCACGCTGCCGTCGACCGTCACCGGACGTTCCTTGCCCTCGTTCTCGGGATCAGGCTCCTGGCCGACGATCGTCTTGGTGTGGTGGTCGGGGTGGGTGCGGTAGAGAACCGATTTGCCGACATGCGACATGTGAATTTTCCCTTCCGGTGTTTGCCCTTCCCTGGAAAGAACCGAGCCGTTTGTGGCGGCTCGGCCAAGTTGAACAGGGAGGCATACGTCCAAAGAGACGCAATCGGCGGGGATGCTCTACGCGGCGACGGGCGGATCGCAACCGTCTTGTTGTGTGATTTTTGCTAAATCGTGTGTCCGTTCGAGCTCGAGCACATAGTGGTAGAGCTGCCAGCGTTTACGATCGAATAGATCCTCGAGCTCTTTCCAGTGCCGTCCGGCGGCGCGCTGCGCCTTCACATAGCGGGCGATTTCGGCCCGCTGCACCTGGCGGAAGGGCATGCGACGATTAGCCATCGCTATTTCCTAGTCATCCCTTCGCGCACGGCGGCTATATGAATGATTGATCAGAATTACATCGACCAATTCTGTTTTGAGCCGGCGTTTTAGCTCATTCTTCGCGCGCCCAGGATGAGCGCACGCATCGAGCAAGGCCGTTGTTCGGACAACAGTATTCTTCGTGCAGAAATACCCAAGCAAAGCGGCGGCCTCTACAACTAACCAATACCACGAGATCATTTTTTTGTGCTTTCCTTCGACGCTTGCTTTGCTTAGGTTGTAGAAGTAACCGGGGATTGCTCCCCGGTCACTCAAAACGGAATGCCGTCACACCTCAAGCCGGAATTCCCCCAAATACTCGATGACGCATTTCATTGACAAGACGCTGTAATGCCTCTTGCGATGATGCCCAAAACGTTACTGCGCTTCGGTCATCATCTTCAGGAGTGGAATGCTCCAATAACTCCTGACACGTCTTTAGCCAAATGCGAAGGCCAAAAAACTGTTCACCATTGCGAGAAGTCTGCTTGACCAATTCAACATCTTCTCCCAGTTCTTCTTGATATATCTGAACACGCATTTTTTACCCTTTCCTCTGTTGTGAAAGTAACCGGGGATTGCTCCCCGGTCACTCAAAACGGAATGCCGTCATCAAACGGCCTTCCAGAAAGCCGCGGCGGGAAGCGCTGCGAATGGCGAGGTCTAGCATCTGTTCAAACTTGCTTTCGGGGTCGTGGGCGCGAGCGACGATGCAGCCACGTGGGGTCCGTCGCATATCGATACAGCCGCCAGCGCCATAGTGCGATTGCCCTGAAAAGCGGGCCGGGGTTGTTGCGATTTAGGTCGCAGATCAGGCATTTAAGCGAACGGATCGTAGTCGGCCGCCTGGCGCGGCAGATTGCGCACGTCCCAACCGCGTTGACGTCGTTCATGGATTTCGGCGCCCTCACCGCCGCCGAGCATCAAGTATTCGGCGGCCTCGCCGACGTGGCTGAATTCGTTTTTGTCGACCTGGTCGGTGTAGCGATCATCGGTCGACTGCAGCCGCAACTTGCGGAAGCGGAAGCCACCGGCGAGGGCGCTGCGCAATTTCGGACAGCGCGGGCTCAGCTGAAACGCCGGCTTGCCATCAGGCATTAGCTCGAGCACCCGGCGCAAGCCTTCGCGCCGTGAGGTCGTGTCATTGGTCGGCGCTGGTTCGATGCGGATCCCGGTGTGGTAGCTCACCAGGTCAAGCCAGGTCTGCTCGGCGTCGCCCTTGTCGGCGCCGTAACCGGAAGCGGGATCGGCCCAGGCGCGAATCCGGCCAAAGCGGACCTGCGAGCCGATCCCCGAATAACGCCCGAGGTAGGGATTGAGGAGTGGCTGGTGGCGGTGCCACCCGGGATAGCGCTCGCTCAACAGCTCGCTGAGCAAGCGCGCAAAGGTCAAGGGACCGGTGCCGTGCTCGGTGGTGAGCTCGTCGAGGATATGCCAGTGGCCGTTGCCAAGCTTCTGGCCGATGACTGCGGCGGGGTCGAGCCCGGCGTCCATGGCTATCAACAGCGGGATCCCGGGGATCGGTTCGAGCGCGTGATCAGCGACATGGACGCTGTCGTTAAATTCGGGGTGCACCGGCATGCCGTCGCTCGAGAAACCCGGCTTGTTTCGCAGCATACGATCGATCATGCGTTCGTCGAGCGAGCCGCGCTGTTCGGCGTAATAGCCGGGTGGCAGGTTTTCGAGGTTCTCGGCCTGCGGCGAAAACCCGCTCGGCTGCTTATAGAGATCAACGTCGGCCGGGGTGCGCAGGAACATTTCTTCGTAAAGCCAGGAGCCGAGGATCGGCGCATTGCAATCCATCAGGATTCCCCACCAGGTCGGGCCACCCTCGGCGCGATCGGGGTAGCGGCCCCAGCGGGTGCGCGCCCATTGGTAGACGTCGCGCGCCAATAGATCGGCTTCGTTGAGATACCAGGCGGTCGGCTCGTAGCCGCGCATCAGATCTTCGATATTGTTGTCGCCGATCGCGATGAATTCGACGATCATCTGCGCTACGGTGGCATCGGGCAGCACGAGCGGCACGGTATGGATCGCCGGGCCGTCCTTGGCGCCGGTCCAATGACCAACGTCCTGCGGTACCCGCTTCCACCAGCTCGGCAGGGTCGAGCGCCAGAGCTGGCGGTAGGTATCGCGCACCACGGTGAGCTTGAACCGGCGCAATGGCAGCGGCTTGGGAAAACCCTTGACCTCGAGGAAGGCGCCGGTGGAGACGCGCTGTTCGCTTGCCAGGCGGATCGCTTTGATCAACACCGCGGTGGTTTTGCCCGACCCGACCGGGCCGTTGAGGATCTGCACCCGCTTGCGCGAGGCCATAAACCGCTCGGCAACCGGGCCTGGTGCTTTCCAGCGGATATCGAGCCGGCCGCCGGTCATCCGCGCCCCACCCAGCGCCAGAGCGGCCGGCTAAAGAGGAACCGCACCGAGAAATTCCGCGCCAGCCACAAGGCGACAAAGAGCCGATTGCTCATTCGTTTCTCTCGGATAAGGCGAGCGCTTTCATGCCCGCACCCCGACCCTGTTGTTGTAGAATTGAGGTTCGCATTTTGCCAAAACTCCTGAAACGTCAGCAAAGCCCCGACAGAGGCGGGTGCGGCCGCGCGCGCCGCGAAACCCGGGGTACCCCCCCCGGCCGATCGAGGCCGCCGGCGATCGCCACGCCAGGCGTCGCTCGAGGCCGCTGCACCGGCTGATCGCAAGTCAGCGGAATTATTCAATCGGATCAACGTCTTGCTCCACTTGCGCCGGATCCTCGCCCGGAGTTGCACAGCTAACCTCTTGATATTCCTCGCTGTCGAGAACGCGGGCGACAAGGCCGATACCATCCTCGCTCGGCATCGCCTGCTCGAGCTTGCCGTCGACTAGGCTGAGGTAAACGACGCGCTGCTCGCGCAGGTCGACCTGAATCGGCATACGCGAGGCGACATAGGGCAAGACCGCGGCCGCGGCGAGCCGCTTTTCCTGCAGCATCTGCAGCGCTGTGCCGCCGTACATCGCCACCAGGTCGTGAATGTTGGCCTGCGCGATCTCGAGTAGGACCGCGCGCGGATCGCGGTGGCGCGATAACAGCATGTCGACGCTGCGGATCGTGTGGCGGTTGCGCGCACCCGGCGGCCGGCCGGGACCGCGGTTGCAGCCGCGCCGCCTCCCAGCCTCGCTGGCGGGCTCAGAGAATAGCCCGAATTGGCGATCCTCATCGTCGAGCTCCGGGGTTTGCTCGGCGATCGCCAGCGCGAGCGCGGTTTTCTCACCCGGCACGGCAATATCGCCGCAATATTTTATTGCGTTCCAACGGCTTAGCCACCTGTCTGTGACGATCGCCGCTACAACCAGCGATAGACCGTAACCGAGCGTTACCGCCAGCGTTACCGAGTTTCTTCTTTATATTCATATACTTACCTCTGTTGGTAACGGTAGTAACGCTGTAACGCCTCGCGCGCGTGTAGCGAAACCTTTCTCCCCTATGGAATTCTCCTTAACGCGCGCGAGAATGACCGTTACTGCGTAACCAGACGGTCAAGCCGTTGATCTGATTGAGAAAAGCCGGTAACGCTCAGCGTAACCGGAGCGTAACCAGCGTAACCGGGAATTCGCCTCAAACGACTTGTTTGATCAACAAAGGGTCGGGGCGAAGACACAAAAAAAAGAGAAAAGCGCGTGAAGAGCGCAAGAAGCGATGAAGGATTGAGCGGAGCGGCCGCAAGCGGCCGCAAGTATTGGGTTTGGGCGGCGCGATGCGCCGCCGATACCTGGATCGGGCTCATGCGGCACGCTTTCGACAGAGCGCCAATGCTTCCTCGCGGCCTAGCCATTGGCTTTGCCCGCCATGCTGTCGATCGGCAGCTTGGTCGCGCGGATCGTCACGCCAGCGAATTTTTGCGGTTCGCTGGCTTCTGCGTTTTCCATCCGGCGCAAAGCCTGCACCCATACCGCGCTCGCTCCGCTGCGCGCGGTCCAATGCGTATCGGCGAAGATCTGCGCCAGGCCTTGATGCGCGTTCGCCACATAAAGCCAATAGCGCGCTGGCGGCGGCAGCGCCGGCTCGCCGTTGTTGACGGTGCGATAGGGAACCGGTTCAACGCGGACCTTGAGGCCATAAGTCTCGAGCACCGCGTTGGCGGTTGCCGGCTCGTCGTTCTGATCGCGCAGCGCGTCGGCGATCCATTGCGCGACGGTGCGCCGGGTACCGCCGCGCCAGGCATCGATCGGGAAAGTTAGTAAATGCTGCCAGCAACGATGATGATCAGCGACATCGTCGGCGCGCTCGGCCATGACGCTGGCCTTGAGCATTTCGCCCCAATCTGTGAGCTCGTCGCTGCTCGGCGGTGTGTCCTGCAGCGCGAGATCCTGGCACGCAAGCAAGGTACCGTATTGATCGGCGCCGCGGCCTTGATGCCCGGCCTCGCTGAGCGCCGCGGCGTAGGCTTCAAACGTATCGGCGAAACGCGACCATTGGTCGACCAGGCGGCGGCGCAAGCGGGCGCCGAGGGCGCGCATTTTTTTCGGGTCAATGACCGGCGCCTTGCGATTTTCCAGGTTCTCGAGCTCGAGGATCGCCAGGCGCGAGCGGTCTTGCGGCTGGAGCGGCGGGACCAGGATCGAGGAAAAGGCAAAGCATGATCGGATGGTGAATTCGGCGCCGCCATGATCGGCGCCGCCGCGAACCGTGACACCGCCCGAGGCAGCGAGGCGCGCGAGCGCGATCAATTGCTTCTCGCGGCGGCCGTCTTTGTCGGGCTCGAGCTCGTCGAGGATGATCGGCAAGGTCGAGTGCTTGGTGTGTTGCCAGATCCCGGCCGCAGTCGCGTCGCTGAGGATAAAGGCGCCGCCGCTATCGGCGTCAAAGATCTCGCGCAGCACCTTGTCGATGAGTGTGGTTTTGCCGGTCGCGCGATCGCCGGTGATCCACACAGCCGGGCGCCATTTGAGCGCACCGCCAATCAGCGCCGCCATGATCCAGCCGAGCAACAGGTAGGGGTCGAGATCCGGCCGGCGCCAGTTCCACGTCTTGATTAGGGTTAGCAGCTCCTGCGCCGGGCCGGCATAGCCGCCGGCGGCGCGGATTGTCGCCGGCTTGGGGCCAGGGGGCGCGGTCGGATAGATGAACCGGCCGAGCTCGCCGCATAGCTGCCAGGCATCGCCGTAAAGCACCTTATCGCCGCAATGCCACACCAGCTCGCCCTCGTCGCCAAGCCAGGCACCGGGGCCGCGCAGTTTTTGGAACGGATCCCACACGCCTTTTTTGGCGGCCGCGCGCATCAGAGTATCGGCGGCTTCGTCGGCGGCAAATCCCTTCGCCATCTTGCCGTCTTTACTGAACCGCGGGAAATACTCGGACAGCAGATAGTTGCGATTGCCAAAGATGCCCGAAAGGTTATTGCGCGAGTGCTCGCGCAACGACAATTCGATCACTTGCTGGCTTTCGTCGAGGTAATAGCGAACCAAGCCGTTCATGCCGAGCGGCTTGACCGGGCACTCGTCGGGGAGGTCGCGCGTAGGACGCTTGGGCGGCGTTTCATCGTCGCCGCGCGCTTCTTCCGGCGCCGGCGGCAGAGCTGGCGCGTTGTCGACGATCAAGTGGACCGCAGCAACGCCATCCGTCTCGAGCTTGTCGCTCACCTGACAAAATCCTCGGTGTTTTGATTTGGATCGTCTTGGTCGCGCAATCGCGCGGCCTGGCGATCGAGCCGTTCGATCTCGGCGATGATCAGCGCGCCGGCGACGATCAATTTGCGGCGATCATCGTAGGTCTCGTTGCGGCCGTCCAAGCGCCACGGCCACAGATCGCGCGAAATCCCCTCGAGCACCTGGCGCCAGCCATCCGTGCGGGTCCGGTCGACGATTTCGAGCACGACAAAGGACGCCGCGGCGCTGGCGAGCTCGGCGCGGTGATAGCGATCGTCGTCGTCGGGCGCGTAACCCTTGTCGTCGATCTGCCGGCGACGTTCGGTCCAGATATCGGCAAGCGCCTGCAGCATCAATTGGTGGCCGTGATGCTCGGTGCTCACATGCATGCCGGTCGCCGGCGAGCGCAGGATCAGCTCGTCGCTCATAATGCCGGGATATTCTCTGCGAGCTCGATGGCGAGCGTTCCGCGGAAGCCATCGAGTTCGTCTAGCTCCGCGAAACTCACGTTATCGTCGAGCCGCAGTAGCGCGCGGATGCGATCAATGACCGTCGTCTCATGGTTGGCCTGGTCGAACCGTGAGCCGCCAAATTTGCGCTCGGTTGCCACGTCAGGCCGTTCGGTTGTTCCGGGGCGGCATGATCGGCGGCCGCTCATCAAATCCCGTCTCGCACAGAC
>DASYXG010000226.1:0-13273 GCA_035935235.1 Allostellaceae bacterium | reverse complement strand
ACCGCGGCGGCAGAGCCATCCCGGTCGAACGAGCGCCATTCGCGGCTGAGCGCCGAGGAGACGACCGGAGCCATCGAGACATCGTGGATCGCTTCGGTTTCAAACCGGGCGATGAGGTTCTCGAACCAGCCCGACATCGGCGGGGCTGCCGCAGGCGGATCGTCTGCCCGGGCGCTACCGGCGCCGATCACGAGCATCGCCACAAAGACGATCACCAGCCGCATGACCCCGGCCTCCGTGTCGGAAATCGGCGGTAGTCTATCGCATGTCGGTCGCGGCGGCACCTGTCAGCGGGCGGCGCCTGGGCGCCGTGGGCGGTCAGCCCCTCGCCTTCTGCAGATCGCCCTAGCGCATGTGCCAAGCGGTCGGCCAACTGAAGAAGCCGCCCCGGCTGCCCTGGGCGGCTCCACCCGACGCCGCGTCAGAGAGCGGCGAGCGCCGCGTTCAGTGTCGCACTCGGCCGCATCGCCGCCGATGTCTTGGCCTGATCGGGCAGATAATAACCGCCAGTATCCACCGGCCTACCCTGCGCGGCGATCAGCTCAGCATTGATCTTGACCTCGTTGGCCGCCAGTGCCTCCGCCAGCGGTTTGAAGCGGGCGGCCAGCGCCGAGCTGTTGTTCTGCCGGGCCAGCGCCTGTGCCCAGTACAGCGCCAGATAGAAATGGCTGCCACGATTATCCAGTTCGCCGATCTTCCGCGCAGGCGCACGGTTGTACTCAAGGATCTTGCCGTTGGCCTCATCGAGCGTCTCGGCCAGCACCTGCACGTCCTTATTCCCGCTTGTCTGCGCCAAATGTTCCAGCGAAGCGCCAAGCGCCAGGAACTCGCCCAGCGAATCCCAGCGCAGATAGTCTTCGTGCTGAAACTGCTCCACATGCCTGGGCGCCGAACCGCCAGCCCCGGTCTCGAACAACCCGCCGCCCGCCAGCAGCGGAACGATCGACAGCATCTTGGCCGACGTGCCCAGCTCCATGATCGGGAAAAGATCGGTCAAGTAGTCGCGCAGCACATTGCCGGTGACGGAGATGGTGTCGAGCCCCTTGCGGATGCGATCGAGCGAAAACTTGATTGCCTCGACCGGCGCTAGGATGCGGATGTCGAGACCCGATGTGTCCTCGTTCTTCAGGTATGTCTGGACCTTGGCGATCAACTGCGCGTCGTGCGCGCGTTTGGCGTCGAGCCAGAACACCGCTGGGGTGCCGGTCAGGCGCGCGCGGCGCACCCCAAGCTTGACCCAGTCCTGGATCGGCGCGTCCTTGACCTGGCACATCCGGAAGATGTCGCCGGTTTCGACCGGCTGCGACAGCAGAACCGTGCCGTCATCGGCGACCACGCGCACCGTTCCGCCCGTGGCGACCTCAAACGTCTTGTCGTGCGAGCCATATTCCTCGGCCTGCTGCGCCATCAACCCAACGTTCGACACCGAGCCCATCGTCTTCGGGTCGAAGGCGCCATGCGCCTTGCAGTCCTCGATGACGGCCTCGAACAGCGGCCCGTAGCAACGATCGGGGATCGCGGCGATCACGTCGTGCAGCTTGCCGTCAGCGCCCCACATGTGTCCGGACTCGCGAATCATCGCCGGCATCGATGCATCGACGATCACGTCGCTCGGCACGTGCAGATTGGTGATCCCGCGGTCGGAATTGACCATGGCCAGGCCAGGCCGCTTCGCATAGGTGGCCTGGATATCAGCCTTGATCGCCGCCTTTTCAGCCTCCGGCAATGTCTCGATCCGGGTCAGCATATCGGCCAAGCCGTTGTCGGGGTCGACGCCCAGGCGCGTCAGTGTGGCGCCATGCTTCTCGAACACATCGGCGAAGAAGACAGAAACGCAGTGACCGAAGATGATGGGATCGGAGATCTTCATCATGGTCGTCTTGACGTGCAGCGAGAATAGGATGCCGTCCTTCTTCGCAGCGTCGATCTGCGCGGCGAAGAAGTCGCGCAACGCCCTGCGGTTCATCACCGACGCGTCGATGATCTCGCCGGTCTGAAGCGGCGTCTTCGCCTTCAGCACCGTGGTCGCGCCGTCGCTGCCGACCAACTCGATGCGGGCATTGGTCGGCGCCGCGATGGTCGTCGCGACCTCCGAACCATAGAAATCGCCGCCTGACATTTCCGCCACGCGCGATTTCGAGTCCTTGGTCCAGGGGCCCATCTTATGCGGATGGCTGCGCGCGTACTGCTTCACGGCACCGGCGGCGCGGCGGTCGGAATTGCCTTCTCGCAGCACCGGATTGACGGCGCTGCCAAGCACCTTGCCGTAGCGGGCGCGGATTTCCTTATCCGCCGGCGTCGCATCGCCGTCCGGATAGTCCGGCACGTCGTAACCCTTGCTCTGCAACTCCTTGATCGCAGCCTTCAGCTGCGGGATCGAAGCCGAGATGTTGGGCAGCTTGATGATGTTGGCCTCGGGGCGCAGTGCAAGTTGGCCAAGTTCAGCGAGCTCGTCGTTGATCTTTTGCGCTGGCGTCAGCTTGTCGGGGAAGTTGGCGATGATGCGACCAGCCAGCGAAATGTCCTTCTGCTTCATCTTCACGCCGGCCGCCCCGACAAAGGCTTCGACGATCGGCAAAAGGGAAAACGTAGCAAGCGCAGGTGCTTCATCAACCTTCGTCCAAACGATTTCTAGATCTGGCATGGTTGCGCCTCCGCGCGCCGCTTTCGTTGCTACTTCAGGTCAACGTCGCAATAGGGCTGGATCAGGATGGTCTTGATCAAACTCTAGATGATCCGGGTCTTCTCGTCGCCGTCCAGCTCGACAACGGGATTCTCTACCTTGACCTTCGGCATCGATGCATCCCTGACGGGCTGATTGGGGGTGGCGCACGATAAAGGCCGCCCCCCGCCGAGGCAAGCCAAGGGGAGCGTTGCATCGCTCCAATGCAGGAACGTTACTAACAGCGCTCAGGCGCCGTTCGCGAATTCCCGCCGCAAAGCCGTTCGAGAGGCTGTTTACGGAGCGTTTACAGGGTCAAGCGATGCCATTGCATCAAAATTTAGCAAATTCAGTTAGATGCAATTTTCGCCTATTTATTAGGCAACCGAGCGGCTTGCCCGGATCGCTTTGGCGACCACAGTTACCGGGCTCAGTTCCCCACAACCTTATTCACATGTTTCGTGGATTGTCGGACCGAAAATGCCTAGCGAGCAACCTTGGCCAACAAGGCCTCGACATCCGGTACGAAATCGACGAGGCGCGGGATCAGCGGTGGGGCAAAATCCGACGCCACGACATGGTCGAACAACAGCGCGAGTGGCGACCAGTAGCCGGCGATATCGACGATATAGACCGGCTTGTCGTGGAGGCCCAATTGGCGCCACGAGAGGATCTCGACCGTCTCGTCGAGCGTGCCGACACCACCGGGCAACACCGCGAACGCATCGGCACGCTCGGCCATCGCCTGCTTACGCTGATGCATGGTGTCGACGATGACCAACTCGCTCAGGCCCAAATGCGCTACCTCACGGTCTTGCAGATGACGGGGGATGACCCCGATCGCGGTACCGCCGCCGGCCAGCACCGCATCGGCCACCGCGCCCATCAACCCGTTGCGGCCGCCGCCATAGACAAGTTCGATGCCGAAAGCGGCGAGCCCTGCGCCAAGCGCCGCCGCCGCCTCGCGATAGCGCGGGTCGGCGCCGATCGAGGAACCACAATAAACGCAAAGCCGCCGGATCCGAGCCGCCACGAGCCGACCTTCCTTATTTGCGAGCGCTCCTCTTCCCCCGAACCGGGGTCGATTGCAAGCGGCCTCGGTGGCGCATAAACTCCCGCCGCATCCGAGTTATATCGCGGCAGCGAACCGGTGCGACGTCTGATCCTTTGGCTGTTCGGCGGGGCGGTGGTGATCGCCGGAGTGGCGTTCATCCTGTGGAGCAATAGCGCGCCTCCCGCCAAGGTCGTACCCCCGGCTCCCCCGCCGCAAGCGGCCGCGCCGCCGCCGGCTCCGACCCCACCCGCTGCCGCCAACCCGGTCGTGCCGAGTTTTGACATCGTCAAGATCGACCCGAGTGGCCATGCGGTGATCGCCGGCCGCGCCGCGCCGGGCGCCAAGGTGACCGTGCTCGACGGCGACAAGCCGCTGGGCCAGGTCACCGCCGACGAGCGCGGCGAATGGGTGCTGGTGCCGACCGACCCGATGGCGCCGGGCGAACGGCAACTGACCCTGGAAGCGGCAGATCCGCAAACCGGCGCCAAGACCAAATCGACCGATACGGTGGCTCTGGCTGTCGCCCCGTCGCAAGGCACCGGCACGGTTGCCGTGCTCATGCCCGGCAATGCCAACGAACCGGCGCAAGCGCTGCAGACCCCCAACGCTCGCGGTGGAAGCCTGTCGCTCGACACGGCGGAATATGGCGCGAACGGCAAATTGATGCTGTCCGGCCACGCCCCGCCTGGCGCGACCTTGCGGCTTTATGCCGACAACCAACTCGTCGCCACGATCACCGCCGATCCCGCCGGGAAATGGTCATCGGTGTCGCCGCACCCGCAAGCGACAGGCAAGATCGAGCTGCGGGTCGATCAACTCAACGCCGACGGGTCGGTCGCGCAACGGGTGGCCGAGCCGTTCGAGCCGCAAGCTGCGACAACCGCCAACATCCCAACCGGCAAATACACGGTCCAATCCGGCAACTCGCTTTGGATGATCGCGCGCCAGGCCTATGGCAACGGCACCCAATACACGGTGATTTTCGGGGCCAACAAGGAACATATCCGCGACCCGAACCTGATCTACCCTGGGCAGGTCATCACCTTGCCGAAATCCTGATCCTTCAGGCGTAGAGCTCGGCGGGTAGCACCGGCGCGCTGCGCTTGCGGGCGTGCAGATAGGATTGCCAGAACAGGCAGGCGGCGACGGTGCGCCACGGCCGCCAGCGCTCGCCGACCTCGCGCAACTCGCGTTCCGTGAGCCGGACGCCGAGCCCCAAGTCGCTCGCCACGCCGAATTGCAAACCAAGATCGGCGGCGGGCCAGATATCATCGCGACCGAGCGCGAAAATCAGGTAAATCTCGGCACTCCACCGGCCGATACCTTTGAGCGCGACAAGCGCCGCTAGCGCCTCGTCGTCGGGAGTCTCGGCGAGCCGGGTGAAATCGATCGATCCGTCGGCCACCGCCTCGGCGAGCCCACGTCCATAGGCGGCTTTTTGCCGGCTGAACCCGCAGCTGCGCAGCGTCGCGTCGTCAAGCGCGAGAAATGTCGGCGGCGACAACGGCGAGCAGACGGTATTGAGGCGGCGGAACATTGCCGCCGCTGCGTCGATCGACACTTGCTGCTCGAGAATGATGTGGAGGAGCGTCTCGAACCCGTTGCGGCGGCGCCGGAAGCGCGGCGGTCCGGCGCGTTCGAGGATCGCGCCGAAAACCGGCTCTCCGGCGAGCGCCGCGATCCCGTCGTCCAAACCATGCGGCGCGAAGATCGGGTCGGCTAGCCCCATAACGCCGGTTCCGGTGGGTAGATCAGGCTGCCTTCGTAGCGCAGCCCCGGCGACCGATCGGTGGCGAGGAGCAGCGGCGCGTCGAGGTCGACGACGCTGGCCTGCTGCGCCACCAGCATCGCCGGCGCCATCGCCAGCGAGGTACCGATCATGCAGCCGACCATGACCGAAAAGCCCCGCTCTCGCGCCGCCGCCGCGAGGCTGAGCGCCTCGGTGAGGCCACCGGTCTTATCGAGTTTGATATTGACGGCATCGTATTTGCCAACGAGCGCATCGAGGTCAGCCGCGATGTGACAGGATTCGTCGGCGCAGACCGGAATCGGGTGTGGCACGTCGGCGAGTGCGTCGTCCTTGCCGGCCGGCAGCGGTTGCTCGATCAGCTCGACCCCGAATTCGGCGAGTCCCGGCATGACATCGGTCAGATGGCGCACGCTCCAGCCTTCATTGACGTCAACAATCAGTCGCGCTTGCGGTGCGTTCCGGCGCACCGCCGCCACCCGGTCGAGATCGCCGTCGCCAGTGAGCTTCAACTTCAGCAGCGGGCGGGTGCGCTGCGCCGCGGCGGCTTCGCCCATCCGCTCCGGCGTATCGAGTGACAGCGTGTAAGCGGTGATAAGGGGCTTCAACGCGCCGATCCCGGCGAGATCGGCCGCACGGCGGTCGGCGCGCTTCGCTTCGATGTCCCAAAACGCGGCATCGAGCGCATTGCGTGCCGCGCCTGGAGGCATGGCCTGCTGCAGCGCGTCGCGGTCGAGCCCGGAGAATACCGGCCCCTTCATCGCCTCCAGCGCCGCGGCGACGTTATCGACGCTCTCGCCATAACGTGGATAGGGCACGCATTCGCCACGGCCGCGATAGTCGCCGTCATAAAGCTCGGCGACCACGACCTCGGCGGCGGTGCGGCTGCCGCGCGAGATGGTGAACGCTTGGGCGAGCGGCCAGGATCGGCGGCTGACCGTGAGACGTTGTGGTGCTGGCGCCATGCGTCAGACGAGGTTGTCGACAATGGCGCCGACCCCGGTGCGGACCGGGTCGATGCAAGGCAGCGCCAGCCGGTCCTCGCTCGTGCGCAGATAGTCACGCGCCGCGCCGGCATCGAGCCCGGCGGTATTGATGCTGAGCCCAACGCAACGCGCCACCGGGTTGGTCAGCCGGGCCGCCTCGACGTTACGCTCGATGCACAGCTTCAGATCGGGCAGTTTGTAGGTCGGCAGGCCCCGCATATGCGGGCGGGTCGGCTCATGACAGACGACCAGCGCGTCAGGCTGGGAGCCGTGAATAAGACCCAGCGTCACCCCGGCATAGGAGGCGTGGAACAGCGAGCCCTGGCCCTCGATCACATCCCAATGGTCGGGGTCGTTCGTCGGGCAGAGCCATTCCACAGCGCCGGAAACGAAATCGGAGACCACGGCGTCAATCGAGACGCCGTCGCCGGCGATAAGGATGCCGGTTTGGCCAGTGGCGCGAAAATCTACCTTGATCCCGCGGCCGCGCATCTCCTTCTCGATCGCCAGCGCGGTGAACATCTTGCCGATCGAACAGTCGGTGCCAACAGTGAGGAGGCGTTTTCCGGGTCGCTTGATTCCGTTGCCGACAGCGAAATCGCGGGTCGGATGGCGGACATCAGCGATCTGCCGGCCGCACCGCGATGCCGCGTCGTGCAAGATCGCGATATCGGAAAGGCGATGGTGGAGGCCGCTTGCCAGATCCATCCCCAGCTCAAGCGCTTGGACGAGCAATGGCTCCCAGCCTTCGCCGAGAACACCGCCGCGATTGGTGGTGCCGACGATGACCGTCTTGACCCCGGCCTTGGCCGCCTCCTCGATCGTCATATCGGGAAGCTTAAGATCGGCCTTGCAACCCGGCAAACGCAGCTGGCCGAGACAGACCTCCGGGCGCCAGAACGCGACGCCAGCGGCGGTCTTGGCGGCGAGCTGGTCGGGCGCGTCGCCGATAAACAGCAGGTAGGGAGTGCGAAGGGTCATGGCTAACCCATTCGGCCGAGAGGGGACATGACGCCAATCTTAGGGAAGCCGTACCCGCCGGGAAAGGGTCGACAGCCGGCGGTCGAGCCGCCAAGCTGCGGCTGGTGGAGGGGATCGATGAAACGCCCGGCCGGCCTCGTCGCTACGGTGGTATTCTGCGTCGCGTTTACCGGATGCGTGGTGCCGCACCAGAACGTCATCATGATGGACGGCAAAGCCAGCGGCGTTGTCATCCAATACTATGGCGATGTCGACGCTACCCTGCCACTGGCACGCCAGCACTGTGCCGCGTATGAGCGCGTTCCGGTGCGAAAGTCGTATTCCAGCGAGAGGAACCTCGTCATTTACGATTGCGTCGCGCAATGACGCGATAGACGGCTTTCGCCGCGTCTTAAACGCAAAATTAACTTTAATAACCGATTTATTGCGCCCACGAGTCTCGTAGGGGCCCCGGACACCCATTCGATGACGTTAAGCTTAGCCTCATCGGGCCGCGCCGCTGGCCTGTTTCGTGCGCGCGGTGCCATTGTCACGTTGGCCACGATCGCGATTGCCGCGATCGTGGTGTTGGCGATGCTCGGCACCGTTGACCGTCGAGCTGCGGACAATCGCCTGACCACTCAGACGATGGCGAGCGCCGTCGGGATTGCACAAACGATCTTCGATCGCGACCGGCAGTTGCTGCGTCGCATGACCGGTGCCAAAACCGCCGGGTTGTCCGACGACTCCGCCCTTCCCGATTTGCCGGCGGAGCTGCGCGCCGCGGCATTGTTTGATCCCGCCGGCGACCCGCTGGCCAGCACCTCAACCGGCCTCGACGCCGGCGCGCTCGCTTCGCTCGGCGAGGCGGTCGCCCGCGCCGTCGCCTTCCATCCCGGCGGCACACCTCTCGTCGTCACCGACCTTGGCGATGGCTACCCGCCGCTCGTGGCGCTGGCACAGCCTTGGGTGGGCACTGATGGGTTTTCCGGCGGAATCGCTATTGTTGCCTTTGACCAGGACGGATTAGCCGTGCTCGAACGGCTCACGGCCGGCCATATAGAGCTTGTCACCACCGAGGGCACACCCCTTTTCGCCGCTGGGACCGGGGTCGTCGCAGCCAGAGGGCGGCTCGAAGCGATTCCGGGCACCCCACTGATGTTGCGCTACCAGCCGCCATTGAACAATTCTGCGCACGTGCCGAGTACCGCAACTGCCTTCGCGCTGATCGCGTTCATCGCGCTGACGGCCGTGCTGGGTCTAGCGATCCTGCTCGTCGGGCGCGATCGGGCGACGCGGCGCGAGATCGAGCGGCGCGCTTCGGTCGAGCGCGATCTGCGCGACAAGCTAAGGACAACCGCGGCGGCGGCCGAGCGCACCGATGAGATAACCCGAACCAAGTCGCGTTTCCTCGCTCAGGTCACGCATGAGCTGCGCACTCCTCTGAACGCGATCCTCGGGTTTTCCGAGACTATCCGGCAGCAAATGTTCGGTCCCGTCACCAACGCGCGCTATCTCGAATATGCCGGCCTCATCCATGACGCCGGCTCGCATCTGCTGTCGCTGATCAACGATCTCCTCGACAATGCCCGGATCGAAGCCGGAAAGTTGGAGATCGCGCCGATGCGCGTCTCGGCGGCGGCGGTGGCGCGTTCGGCACTCGATCTCGTAGAACTCCTCGCGACAGAGCGCCGGGTGACGCTGACCACGACCGGGGACGACACCTGCCCCGATCTCAATGTCGACCCGCGGGCGATGAAACAGGTGCTGGTCAATCTGCTGTCGAACGCGATCAAATACACCCCGGCCGACGGCAAAATCGAGCTGCGCTTTGCCGCGCGACCCGAGGGCGATATATCGATCGATGTCGCGGATACCGGAACCGGCATGTCGGCCGACGAGGTGCTTCACGCGTTTGAACCCTTTGGCCGCGGCGGCGCGGATCAAACTCGGCGGCAACCCGGTACCGGGCTCGGCCTGTCGCTAGCGCGCGCGCTGGTCCGGCTCCATGGTGGCGACCTGACCCTGGCGAGCCGCCTCTATACCGGCACCACCGCGACGATCTCCTTGCCGGCAAGCGCCACTTTTGGCGCGGCCGGCATCGCGCCGGCGACGAAGACCGAAACAAAAAAGACGGCAGCGCGAGCGGCCTAGAACTGCACTCGCTGGGTCAGCGCCCCGTCGATGATCAGATTGGTGCCGGTGATGAAACTCGCGCGCGGGCTGGCAAGGAACGTGACCGCGTTGGCAACCTCCTGGGGCGTCCCCATGCGCCCGGTCGGGTTGCGCGCCAGCATCGACTTGAACATCTCGGGGTTGCGCTCCTCGGTGATGTTCCATACCCCGCCCTTGAAATAGACATTGCCGGGCGAGACCACATTGGCGCGGACGTTTTTGGCGGCGAGGTTGCGCGCCAACCCTTTGACATAGGGGATCAGCGTCGCCTTGACCGCAGCGTAGGAACGGGTTGGGCCGTATACCTCTGCCATCGCCGTGCTGCCGACGACGACGATCGCGCCGGCCTCAGATTTCTCAAGGAACGGCAGCGCGGCCTCGCAGCCAAATACGGTCGCCAGCACGTCGATCTCGAAGCCTTTGCGCCAAGCATTTTCGTCCATGCCCTGCGCCAGCGCGCTGACATTGGCGACAAAAATATCGACCCCGCCGAGCGCGCCCGCCGCCTCGCTCACCCAGCCCTTGAGCGCCGACAGATCGGCGACATCGACCGATCCGCCCCAGGCCCTGACGCCCTTTTTCTCGAGCGCGGCGACGGTTTCGGCGACCGGGCCAGCGCTGCGCGCGCATAGCGCAACGTCGCAACCCTCTTCGGCCAATTGCTCGCAGATGGCCCGTCCGATCCCGCGTGTGCCGCCGGTGACGAGCGCTTTCTTCCCTTTGAGCCCCAGATCCATCGCAGCACCCCTGCCTAAAGAACGAGCACGCCGCTCTTGCTTCCCGTGTAAACTATAGAGCGGCGGTCGGGGCAACAACTGGCCGCGCATGGGAACCGCCTCGAAGATCTTCTGAGCCGATGTCCACTTCGCCAGCGCTTGTCGCGCTACCCACCGCGGCTGCAGGCAGGCGACGCCGCCTGATCGATCTGCCCGATTTCCGCCGGTTATGGCTGATCGGGCTGGTGGTATTTGCGGTGCGTTGGCTCGAGATGCTGGTGGTCGGCGTCTTTGTCTACCAGCACACCGGTTCGGCGTTCCAGGTCGCGATGATGACGTTGCTGCGCATGGCGCCGCTGGTGATATTCGGGCCGGTCATCGGTGCGGTCGCCGAGCGATTCGAGCGTCGCAACGCGCAAATCCTGGTCGGGGTGACCTTACTGCTGACCGCGGTCGCGGTCGCCGCGCTTGCTTACGCCGGCGCGCTCGAAGTCTGGCATCTCGCCGTCGCCAGCTTTGCCAACGGGATCGCCTGGGCGGCCGACAACCCGGTGCGCCGGGTGATGATCGGCGAGGTTGTCGGCCCCGACCGCATGGGCGCCGCGATGGCGATCGATGTCGGCGCCAACAACGCGAGCCGCATGCTAGGGCCGATCGTTGGCGGGTTGATGCTGGCGCATATCGGCATTGCCGGCGCGTTTTCGGCAAGCGTCGGCTGCTATGCGCTGGCGCTGATTGCCGCCTTGCGGCTGCAGCATCGCAACGCTGTCGCCCCCACCGCGAGCGGCGCGGTTCTCGCGCATATCGTCGAGGGGCTGCTGCTGGCGCGGCGTGATCCGCGCCTCGTCGCCGTACTCACGGTCACTGTCGTCTACAACGTCTTCGGCTGGCCTTTCACCAGCATGATCCCGGTCATCGGCCAGGACAGCTTGCACCTGGCGCCGGGCGGGATCGGCATGCTCGCTAGCATGGATGGAATCGGCGCCTTTTTCGGTGCGGTCGCGATCGCGCTTTGGGTGCGCGCGCCATATTTCAACCGGCTCTATATCAGCGCGGTGCTGAGCTATCTGGTGCTGGTGGTCGGCTTCGCTCTCGCCCCAGGCGTCGAGTTCGCCGGCTCGGCGCTGCTGTTGACGGGACTAGCCAATTCCGGGTTCAGCGTGATGCAGGCTACGTTGATCTATCTCGCCGCGCCGGCCGAGATGCGCAGCCGGCTATATGGCGTGCTGTCGCTGTGTATCGGCTCCGGCCTCGTCGGCTTTCTGCATTTAGGAGTCATGGCCGAGCTGATCGGCGCACCGTGGGCGACAGTGTTGAGCGCCTGCGAGGGCTTCCTGGTGTTGGCGGTAACGTGGCCGCGCTGGCGGATGTTGCTGCGGCGGGGGTAGCCGGGCCTACTCCGCCCGCGCGCCATAGCGGTGAACGTGGTACGGCATCCGCGCGAGGCCCGGGCAGAAGCTCCCGACGACCGGTTCCAACGCCCGATAAAGCCGGTGGTTGTCGGCATTGACCGCGGCGAGGCGCTCGCGCGCGGCTTCGGCCCGCTCCCGCAGCCGGGCAAGATCGACCCCGACCGGCTTGCGGCTCTGCACGACCCAGCGCCCGCCGATCATCACGCTGTCGACGGCGGTGCCATCCTCGCAATGGACGAGCTGGTTGACGGGATTGTTGAAGGGTAGCCAGTTCGGGTGATCGAGGTCGAGCAGCACCAGATCGGCCTTCCAGCCCGGGGCAATCCGCCCAATTCTGTCGCCAAAACCAAGCGCACGAGCGCTGCCCTCGGTCGCCGCCAGCGCTGCCTCGCGAGTGGTCAACCAGCGACGCCACTCCGGCCCCTGGACCTTGGAGACGAAGGAGGCGAGGCGCATGGCTTCGTACATGTTCTGGTTATCCGCGCAGGAAGCGCCGTCGGTGCCGATACCGAGATTGACCCGGTGTTCAAGCATCGCCCGCGCGTCGGCAAGCCCGCTGCCGAGCCGCATATTGCTGCCCGGGTTGTGCGCGACCGACGAACCGTGATCGCCGAGTCGGGCCATATCGTCCTCGTCGAGCCAGACTCCGTGCGCCACCGTAAACCGTGGCCCCAGCATCCCGAGCGCCTCGAGATGCGCGGTCTGTGTCTTGCCGTAAATCCCGACACTAGCGACCGCCTGCACCTTCGACTCGGCAACGTGGCTGTGAAGCCCGACGTCGAAATCACGGGCGATGCCAGCGCACCCAAGAATGAAATCGTCCGAGCAGTGATGCGGGATGGTCGGCGCCACCGCCGGGCTCACCAGATCGCGATCGACCGACCAGGCGTCGAACGCATCCCGGATCGCAGCCAAGGTCGCCGCGCCGGGCGCGAGGCGGAGCGCCGCCACCCTGTCGCGCAGCGCGTCTGGGAGGGCATCGGCGAGACCGGGGATCGCCTCATAGAAGCTGCGGTCGGCGACCATTGGCGCGATCACCGCGCGCATACCCAATTCGGCATAGGCGGACGCTACCACCGCCATACCCTCGCGGCTCGGCAACGGCCACTCGAAAAACAGGTCGTAACAGGCGGTGCATCCTTTCAGCATCATTTCGATGGCGCCGATCTGAGCTGAGAGGCGTAGATCGTCGACCCCCCGATTGCCGCCGATCCATGGAGCGGCGGTGAGCAGCAGCTCGAGCGTCCAGCAATCGCCCATCCCCTTGGCGAGATTGCCGTGCGAGTGGGTATGGGCGTTGACGAGGCCGGGATGAATGAGCCGCCGCGCCGCGGCGATCTCGATGGCGGCCACCGGCGCGGCAAGCCCCGGCGGGCCGATCTCGCTGATCGTGTCGCCATCGATCAGGATGTCGGCAGGTTCGGCCGTGCCAGCGGCGATGTCGAGCACGCGCCCGCCGCGCAGGATCGTATAGCCCATCCGATGCCTCCTCCGGCTGACGCCGTTGACGACATCCAAGGCTCGCAAACACGGGACCGCAAGTCCGTTGCGGCGGCGACCT
>DASYXG010000225.1:0-1600 GCA_035935235.1 Allostellaceae bacterium | reverse complement strand
CGGCAACATCGCCTTTACTCTCGATGCCCTTCCGCACATGGGCGAGGACGAGGGACTGCACTTCGCGCTTGGCTGTAACGGTAGTGGTATCGCGATGATGACCTATCTGGGCTATCAGACCGCACGCAAGATCGCTCGCGCCGCCAATTACGCGTGCGCCTTCGATAGCGCGGAGTTTCCCGATCACCCGCTCTATTCGGGCAATCCGTGGTTCCTGCCGGTGATCGGCTCCTATTACCGCTTGCGCGACCGGCTCGACCGGATGCTCGCCTGACACCGGCGCGGACGCTATCATCGCGGCATCCCAAGGGAGGACACGATGGAATTCGACATTTTCAAATCGTCATTGACTGGCGCGTCACCTCCGGCCGGGATCAGTGGCGCGATACAAGCACTGTGGTGGCAGGCGAAGGGCGACTGGCATAAGGCGCATCGCTGCGCTCAGGCCGATGCCAACGAGAATGGGGCGTGGGCGCATGCCTATCTGCACCGGGTCGAGGGCGATCAGATGAATGCTGGCGGCTGGTACAAGCGCGCCGGCAAGACCCCATCCACCGCTGCGCTCGACAGCGAGTGGGAAGAGATCGCGCGGGCGCTGCTGAAGTAGCTAGTCTGCCGCTTCGCGTTCGTATTTGCGGGCCGGTGTGTTGATGGGGTCAGTGAGCGGGGCGGCGGCAAACGAGGCGGCTCGCCGCTCGACCGGTGCGTTGCCGTAGAGCGTAGTGCGCTGGCGCGGGGTGCGCCCCAGCGAGCGGATCAGTTCCTCCATCGCCTCGGGCGGCATCTCTTGGCCGAAGCTGGCCCCGGCGGCACGGGAGATGCTTTCGTTCATCAGGGTGCCGCCGAGATCGTTGCACCCGGCATTGAGGCAGCCGGCGGCGCCGGCCGCGCCGAGCTTGACCCATGACGTCTGGATGTTGGGGACCAGCGGGTGCAGCGCCAGCCGACCGACGGCATGCATCAGCACTGCCTCGCGATAGGTCGGTCCAAGACGCGCGCCTCCCTTCAGCGATATCGGCGCTTCCATCGCTATAAACGGCAGCGGCACAAACTCGGTAAACCCGCCGGTCCGCGCCTGCAGCGTTCGTACGCGCAGCAAATGCCGCGCCCAGTGCACGTAGCGGTCGACATGCCCATACATAATCGTGACGGTCGCGCGCAACCCGACCGTATGCGCTGCCTCCATCACCTCGAGCCATTCGGCGGTCGTTACCTTGTCGGGACAGATGATTGCCCGCACTTCGTCGTCGAGAATTTCTGCGGCGGTGCCGGGAAGCGAACTGAGGCCCGCGTCGCGCAACTCAGCAAGGTAGTCGGGGAGGGTCCGGCCCAACGTCTTGGCGCCCTGCCATATCTCCAATGGTGAGAAAGCGTGAATATGGAGACCCGGGACCGCTGCCTTGATCGCCTGGACCACTCCCAGGTAAGTCGCGCCGGTGTATTCGGGATGGATGCCGCCTTGTAGGCAGACCTCGGTCGCACCGCGCTCCCAGGCCTCTTCGCAACGGCGAACAATCTCGTCCATATCGAGGTTGTAGGGCCGGCCGCGTAAATTCTCGCTGAGTTTGCCCTTTGAGAAGGCGCAGAACTGACAGCGGAA
>DASYXG010000224.1:0-2237 GCA_035935235.1 Allostellaceae bacterium | reverse complement strand
GAACATGGCCAACCGGCTCGGCAGCGCCTTCCCCAAGGCGGGGTTCGACTTCTGGGTCAAGTACATGGCGCGCACCGCGCTCTCGACCCAACTCGGCTTTATGCCGACGATCGCGATCGCCGACATCCGCGCCGACATCCCGAAAATCAAGTGTCCGACGTTGGTCGTCACCACCGAGGATAGCGGGCTCGGCTCGGTCGCCTCGATGCGCGCCTGGCAGGAACAGATCGCGGGGTCGGAACTGGTCGTATTCCCCGGCAACTCCTATCACGTCGCCGCCACCCATGCCGACCAGGCGGCCGATGCGACGCTCGATTTCCTCAAGCGGCGCGGCGGCTGAGGGAGAAGCGCCATGTACAAAGCCACCGCCGACAAAATCCTACCGACCTCGATCATCGGCTCGCTGCCGCGCCCGGCCTGGCACACCGCGCAGATCGGCTCGAAGAGCTTTCTCGAAGCGATGGTCAACGCGCGCTGGCGCGAGCAGTACGAGGACGCGGTCTCGACCCATCTGCGCGCGCAGGAAGTGGCCGGGCTCGACATCTGCACCGACGGCGACGCGCATTACGATGAGGAGATTGGCGGCTGGAGCTGGCAGAGCTATCCGCTGACCCATATGGCCGGGTTCTCGCGCGAGGCGGCGCTGACCGTGCCGGCGGTCAACCTCGCCGCCGTGCCGCGCGGGCAAATCCTGCACGACCAGTTGGAGGCGCGCGTGGTGCCGCGCATCGTCGGGCCGCTCGGCCCGGGCAATCTGCAATATCCGGCGATGTGGAAGGTGGCGCAGCGCCTGACCCCGCGGCCGGTCAAGTTCGGCACGATCATGCCCGAGTTGCTCGCCGCCGCAGTCACCGACGATTACTACAAGGACCCGGTCGAGCGCGTCTGGGCGTTCAGCGAGGCGATCAACCAGGAGCTCAACGCGCTGGCCGATGCCGGGTGCCCGGTGATCCAGCTCGAAGAACCGCAAATCCACATGGTGCCAGTTCGCGGCAAGCCGTTCGGCAAGCTCGAAATCTCCGACCTGATCAAAATCTTCAACAACACGGTCAAGGGGCTGCGCGGCAAAACCGAGGTGTGGTGCCACACCTGCTGGGGTAACCCGGCCCAGCAGCGCATCTTCCGCGACATCCAGAGCTACCAGCCGACCCTCGACGCGCTCAATCAGGTCGACGCCGACGCGCTGACCTTCGAGACCTGCTCGTCGGGCACCGGCGATCTAGAAGCGATCGGCAAAATCGTCACCGGCAAGAAGGTCGTAATCGGCGTCATCGACCATCACACCTTGCAGATCGAACGGCCCGATCAAGTCGCCGACATCGTCCGTGCGGCGCTGAAGCATCTGCCGGCCGAACGGGTGGTGATCTCGTCCGATTGCGGCATGGGTCGCGAGGGCATGAGCCGCCGCCATGCGCAATACAAGATGGTGGCGATGGTGCTCGGCACGAACCTGGTCAAGAAGGAACTCGGCCTCCCCGAGGCTCCCTGCCTTGCCGCCGACCCGAGATATTCGTTGGCGATGTAGCCACAGACGCTTCTACACCCGATCGTCATGGCCGGACTTGTTCCGGCCATCCACGTGGATCCCCGGGGCACGCGCGGGGATGACGATAAAAAGCTGCTAAGCCGCGCCGCGCCGGTGCGAGAACGCGGTTTCGGCGCTGGTAATGAATTCGAGCAACGCCGCGCGGCCGTTCTCGTTGACCCGGCGGGCGCGCAGGATCGCCGGCCCGACCTCGTCGGGCTTGGTCACCCGCTCGCTCCAGCCGCCGAGATCGGCGCCGAGATTGGCGTAGTTGCCGCCAAGGTCACGGGTGCGATGTTTCTCGTGGCTGTACGCCATCGCGTGAGTCTCGATCGCCATCGTCGAGTTGTTGAGGACAATCGTGGTGATCGGAATGTTGCTGCGTGCGGCGGTCTCGAAATCAAGGCCGGTCATGCCAAACGCGGCGTCGCCCATGAAGTTGACGCACATCTTGTCAGGCGCGCCCATCTTGGCGCCGATCGCCAGGCCGAGGCCGGTGCCGAGCTGATGCGACTTGCCCCAGCCGAGATAGCCGCGCGGCTTCTTCGCGACGTACATCGGCAGCAGCTGATCGCGCGGGCTGCCGCTGTCATGGGTGACGATCGCGTCCTCCGACGGGATCACCCGCTGGAACTCCGACATCACGAAATACGGGCAGATCGGCACTTCCTTCGACCGCAGCTTCGGCTCCCAGCGCTTCTCCCAGGCCGCC
>DASYXG010000223.1:0-3954 GCA_035935235.1 Allostellaceae bacterium | reverse complement strand
TCGCTGCCCACGCGCGACTGACGCGAGCTCACAATCGCGCGTCGCGATTGGCCGCAACCGCAGGCTGAGTTACCCTGCGGCCGGAATGATGGGGCTGCGCCACAAATCCTGGCGACGGTTCGGGGTGTCCCTGACCGGGCTTGCGCTCGGCTTGCAGTTGATGCTGTCGAGCCTCAGCTTGGTGATCGCTGCCTCGGCCGATCCTGCTGAGGCCTTTGCCGGCCATGCGCTATGTGTGGCCGGTGGCGCGACCTCGCCGGTCGATGCGCCTTCCGTGCCGGCACCCAATCACCTCGGCTTCTGCTGCCTATGGCACCAGATTTCGGGCATCCAACCAGTCGCGGTCGCGGTCCCTACTCCAGTCGCCTTCGCCTATGTCGTGCCGTCCGAGCGCGGCTTGGCGGCCTTCATTGCCGGCCCCCGGCGCGGTCCGGCCAATGCTCGGGCGCCGCCAATCCTGATCTAGAGACGCAATTCCGACGGCACCCGAGGCGCTGGCTCCCCGAGCCGGACATCGTGGCGCCATCCGCAGCTCTGGTCAGGTCATGAACCATGCAACCAAACCGTCTTGCCGCGGCGGCGGCACTCACCGCACTGCCGCTGCTTATTCCTTTGCCCGCCCAGCCTCACGGCTTTGCCGGCGAGCGCTTCTTTCCGGCGACGCTGCTCACCGACGATCCGTTTGTCGCCGACGAGATGTCGCTGCCGACATTCACGATCAATCCGACAGGCACCGATGGGTCGAGGCAGTTTGACCTCGACGTCGACATCTCCAAGCGATTGACCCCCGATATCGGCATCACCTTGGGAGATACTTGGGAGCACGTGCGGCCCAAGGGAATGCCGTCAGTGACCGGGTTGGGCACCTTCCACACCGAGCTGGACTGGCAGTTCTTCACCAGCGCCCCGCACGAGGCGACGGCGATGGTCGGACTCCATTCGAGCTGGGCCCATACCGGGCGGGTGCAAGCGCTCGGCGCCGACGATTTTACCACCCTGTCGCCACTCTTGGATTTCGGTAAAGGCTTCGGCGATCTGCCGGAGAGCTTGCCCTGGCTGCGGCCCGTCGCCGTAACCGGCAATCTCAGTCTCGATTTTCCGACCAAGACCGAAAGCGCCGGGAACCCCAACCCCAACAATTTCAACTACGGGTTCGCCTTCGAATACAGCCTCGAATACCTGCAGCATCACGTGAAGGATGTCGGCCTTGCGCCGCCCTTCGATCACATGGTGCCGCTGGTCGAGGTCTCGTTTTCGACCGCGCTCAATCGCGGTATGAGCGGCCAGACGATAGGTACGGTGCAGCCCGGGGTCATCTGGTCCGGGCAGTACATGCAGGTCGGCGCGGAGGCGATCATCCCCGCAACCCGGCAGGCCGGCCACGGCTACGGCGCGCTCGTACAGCTGCACTTCTATCTGGACGACATCTTCCCGAACTCGTTCGGGCGGCCGCTGTTTGGGGAATGATCATGCGCCGTCACCTGGTTTCGCTGGCTTTGCTGGCCGGCGCGCTGGCGATAGGCGCGGCGACCTCAGCCTGGGCGCACGCCTTCCTTGACCACGCCAGTCCCGCCGTCGGATCGACGGTTGCCGCGGCACCCGCTGAGTTGCAGCTCTTCTTCACCCAGGAGCTCGAGCCGGCATTTTCCGGTGTCACCCTCAGCAGCGGCGATGGGCGGGCAATCGCCACCGGCGCGGCGGCCATCGATCCGCAGAACCGCGCCGAGATGGTGCTGAAGCTGCCGCCGCTCGCGCCCGGACATTACCGGGTAAGCTGGCATGCGGTCTCGGTCGACACCCACCGCACCGAGGGCGCCTTCACCTTCGACGTCCAGCCGTGAGCGGCTTCCTTGGCTGAGCTTCTGGAGGCGGTCCGCTTCATCCATTTCGCCGCAGCGATGGCGGCGTTCGGCATCGGCGCATTTCGCCTCTACGCCTTCGCCGGTGACCTAGCGTCGGCAGGCGCCCCGGCTCGCTTGGCGCTCGACCGGACCCTGGCGCATACGATGACCGCCACGGCGGCGATCGCCCTCATCTCCGGGTTGGCGATGGTGCCTTGCGTCGCGGCGGAAATGGCGGCGATGCCGAGCGCTGCACTCGACCCGCTGATCCTCCGGGTGGTCCTGCTCGCCACCGAGTTCGGCCATATCTGGTGCTGGCATGTCGGCTTCGCGGTTGCTCTGCTGGCGCTGTGCTTATTGCCGCGGTGGCGTTGGCAGGCTGCCGCGGCGACGGCGGGGGCGTTGCTGATGCTGGTGAGCCTCGGCTGGGTCGGCCACGCGGCGATGGATATGGGCGGCGTTGCGGTGCACGAGGTCAACCAGATGGCGCACCTGATGGCCGCGGGCATCTGGCTGGGCGGGCTTGTGCCGCTCGGCGTCCTGCTGCGCCGCGCGACACGCCCCGAGGGAAGCGCATACATCCCCCTTGCCCGCGCCGCTCTGCCGCATTTTTCGCAGATGGGTTACGTCGCGGTGGCCCTGGTGGCCCTGACCGGGTCGATCAACAGCGTCTTTTTGGTGGGCAGCGTCAAGGCGCTGACAGCGACGCCCTATGGACGGCTGCTGATCGTCAAGATCGTGCTGTTCACGGCGATGGTTTGCCTGGCGTCGGTCAACCGCTTCCGGCTGATGCCGTCCGTGCGTCAGGCAGCGAGCGCGACTGTACCGCTCCGCGCGCTGTTTCGCTCGGTCGTCGCCGAACAGGCGTTGGGCCTGGCGATCCTCGTCGTCGTCGCGGTGCTCGGTACCTGGGAACCAGCGATACATCTGACAGCGCAAATGCGATAACGCAAACTACTTGCGCAAATAACTTGCGCTATCAGATCGCCGCCGCTTATCCTCGTGCCATGGCGCGAAAATCGCTGATCTCCGCCGCGATGCGGAGCCTGATGGAACGGCGTGATCATCATGCCTGGACGCTCGACGATCTCCAGGCTGGGCTGACCGAGCGCGGCATGAAGGCCGACTTCTCGACCATCTTTCGCGCCGCCGAGAAGCTGGTGGCCGATGGCGCCTTGCGCAAAATCCTACTCGAGGACGGACGCGCCCGTTTTGAGCTGGAACGGGCCCACCACGACCACCTGCTCTGCACCCGCTGCGGTGAGTTGGTCGCCGTCCCTTGCGTCATTGGCCGCGACGATTTCGCCGCGCTCGAACGCGAGGCCGAGATCGCCATCACCGATCATCACCTGGTGCTGAGCGGCCTGTGCCGCGATTGCCGCGACCCGTCACCCGACCAGGCGACGCGCGGATGATCGGCGGCATCAATCTCTGGGATCCGGGCCACGTCAACGTCACGGTCGATCTGTTGACGGCGTTGCTGCTCGGCCTGGTGCACGGCATTACGCCGGACGAGAACACCTGGCCGATTACCTTCTCCTACGCGGTCGGTGGTTATTCGACCCGGCGCGGATTGCGCGCCGGCCTGATCTTCTCGGCAGCGTTCACCTTCCAGCAGTGCCTGGCAAGCGAGCTCGCCCATCTCGGCCTAGCGCATTGGTTCACCTTCGAAGCCTTCGACGGCGTCATCTACATCGTCGTCGGCGTGGTCATGGCGACCGCGGGGTTCTACGTCGTTGGACGCGGTGCGCTGCCACATCTGCATCTACCCGGCTCGCATGGCGCGCCAGGCGCCGAACCGGAGGCGCAACCGCGCGAACTGAAACCGTGGATGCCGGCGGTGCACGGTTTCATCGCCGGCTGGGGCCTCGATGCGTTCTCGGCGATCATCTACACGACCTTGGCCCCGGCGATGCCGTCGGCGGCGATCGGTTGGCTGCCCGGCCTGTTCTTCGGCCTCGGCACGCTGATTGTCCAAGCGATGGCCGGTGCCGCTTTTGGCTTATGGGCGGCACACCGCAAGCTCCCTGGCGAGGCGATCCGCGAGATCGCGTTGCGCACCGCGGCCCGCACGCTCACCTGGGGCGGGATCGCATTCTTCGTTTTCGGGGTC
>DASYXG010000222.1:0-2383 GCA_035935235.1 Allostellaceae bacterium | reverse complement strand
TGGTGAAGCCCGATACCGGACAGGCGAATTTCGACGAAAAGATCGTCTCCTCGCCGCTATCGGCATCCTCGGTGATGGCGATGCCGTCGGCCAGGGTCAGCGCCGTCTCGAAAGAATCCGCCAGCCGGTTGCCGAGATCGGCCGACACGACCAGCCGGTCGACCACCACCGAGATGTCGTGCTTGAAGTTCTTGTTGAGGGCAGGGACCTCGTCGATCTCCTGCATCTTGCCGTCGACCTTGACCCGCTGGAACCCGCGCTTCTGCAGGTCGGCAAGTTCCTTGCGGTACTCGCCCTTGCGGCCGCGCGCGATCGGCGCCAGCAGATAGAGCCGCGTGCCTTCCTTCATCGCCAGCACGCGATCGACCATCTGCGACACGGTCTGGCTGACGATCGGCAGCCCGGTCGCCGGCGAATACGGCACCCCGACCCGCGCCCATAGGAGGCGCATATAGTCGTAAATCTCGGTCACCGTGCCTACCGTCGAGCGCGGGTTGCGCGACGTCGTCTTCTGCTCGATCGAGATCGCCGGCGACAGACCCTCGATCGAATCGAGGTCGGGCTTTTGCATCAGCTCGAGGAACTGGCGGGCGTAGGCCGACAGGCTCTCAACGTAGCGGCGCTGGCCCTCGGCATAGATCGTGTCGAAGGCGAGCGACGATTTGCCCGACCCCGATAACCCGGTGATCACCACCAGGCTGTCGCGCGGCAGGTCGACGTCGATGTTCTTGAGGTTATGCTCCCGCGCACCGCGGATGCGGATCGACTGCATCGAGAAACCAAGTTCGAGTGGCTGGTTGAATATAAGCGCGGCGTCAGCCCATTCCTCCACCCAGTCTCTCAACGAGAGTATGCAATTTGGGCGGCCGGGTGGGGGAGCAGCCTGGAACCGAGCTTAAACTCCTGACGCGACTCTACCCCGGGACGGTTTGCCACGCCAAGGCGAGGATCGCGTGGCCCGGCGGCGTTGACGGGTTCGGTGCCCGGACGGATACTCGCTGCCAATCGAACCGCGACTCACAATGGCGAACGCCGGCGCGGCGAAAAAGCAAAGCCCAGGGGAGAAACGCATGGCCGAGCAGCATACTTCCAACGACCTTATGGCGATGTTCGATACCGCCCCGCTCAACCCGCGGTATTGGGTGACGTTCGCCATCATGTCGGCGGTGTTCGTGCTCGATTTCTTCGACTTCTTCCTGATCGCCTTCGTCATGTCGGTGATCGGCAAGGAGTGGCAGCTCACCTACGGGCAGGGCGCGCTGATCCTCTATGCCGCCGGCGTCGGCGCCATCATCGGCTCGCTCTGCTGGGGCGCGCTTGGCGATCTGCTCGGGCGCAAGATGCAAACCGTCACTGGGACCTTCATCTGCGGCATCAGCGCCGGGCTGATCGGGCTGGTGCCGACCGGGCAATGGGAAATGCTCGCGGTGCTGCGCTTCTTCGTCGGTTTCGGCTTGGCGGCGGGTGTCACCCCGGCGCTGACCATCGTCGTCGAGCAGACCCCGACGCGCTGGCGCACCGGGATGACCAGCTTTTACGTGGTGTTCGCCAGCGCCGGCACGCTGCTCGCTTCGTTCACGTCGGCGACCTTGCTCAACGCGTTTGGCTGGCGCGGCGTGGCGATGACCGGTTTCATCGCGGTGATCGTCGGCCTCCTGGTGTGGGCCTTCGTCCCCGAATCGGTGCGCTGGCTGACCGCCAAGGGACGCTTTGCCGAAGCGCGCCAGGGCGTCGCCAAACAGCTCGGCGTGCCGCTCGACAGCGTGCCCTTGCCGACGGCCCGCCCGGTGGCGCCGCCACGCGCGCATCTGGGCGAGCTCTATTCGGTCAACCCGCGCCTGTTCTGGCAGACCGTCCTGATCTGGGGCGGCTCCGCCTCGGCCGCCTACGGCTATTACCTGTGGGGGCCGACCATCGTCGCGCTGGCGTTGAAGATCGAACCGGCCGTGGCCGCCAAATACTTCATCTACGTCTCCGGTACCGGGGTCGTCGGCAAGATCATCGTCTCGCTGATCGCCTCGAAGACCGGGCGGCGCTCGCTCGGCATTGTGTTCGGCTTCGCCTCGGTCGTGTTCCTGGTTCTGGCCGGGTACTTCAATTCCGTCCTGATCGGTGACGGCTTCCCGCTGTTCATCGTGCTGATCGCCGCCTCGGCCTTCTGCGTCGAGGGTGGGTTTTCCAATCTCGCGCCCTATACGGTCGAGCAGTACGGGGTGAATATGGGTTCGCGCTCATCGGGACTCGGCCAGGCGGCGAACGGGGTCGGCAAGATCCTAGGGCCGCTCGCTCTGGCCTTGCTCGCCGGCAGCGACAACATCATCGCCCCCAAGGCGACCGCCGACGCGATCTTCCCCGCCTTTCTCTTCCTCGGCGGCACGATGCT
>DASYXG010000221.1:0-11184 GCA_035935235.1 Allostellaceae bacterium | reverse complement strand
CAGACAACCCGCAAATGATCGCGGAAATGCGGGCGCAGCTTGCGGGTCCATTCGCTGTCGGCGGCGTTCTTCCACGCCGGGGTCGCCTGCACGTCCGGCGATTCGAGGTGATAGAGCGCAACATATTTGCGGTTTGCGCTGGTGGCGCGGAAGCGGCGCGCCATGATCACCCCAGGCACCGCGGCAAGCTGCGGGATGTGCTCGGTGTTGTACCATTCGTTGAATTCGGCCTCGACTTCGGGCGCGCAGTTCATCGCGTTGAGCAGGAAGCCCTCGGCTCCTTCTGGCGCGATCTGGTCGCCGGGCAGGATCTGCTCGCCCTCGAATCGCATCAGCCGCTCATAGCGGCTGCCGAGCCGTTTTGACCAGGGCGATAGGTTGACTCCGCCGATTGCCTGGTAACCCGGACTCTTCAGCACGTCGATGTTTTCGAGGTCGTAGGTCGCGACCGAAATCTTGCGATCGGCGACGCCGATCCAGCGCTGGCAGCGCAGGAAGCCGGGGCAGGCGACGCGCTCCGGCATGTGCTCGGTGTCGTACCAGTCGTGGAACTCGTCCTCGGCGGCGTTCGCCATGTTCATCGACGCGATCAGGATGCCCTTGGCCATTCCTCGGCTCCCTTTGGTTGCGGCGTCTAGTCCAGCAGAGCGGGGGGTCTATTGCAATCCCGCTTGCGCCGCGATGGGCCTCGGTGAAACCGCGCCGAACGCAATGCCGCCGATGATCAGCGCGATGGCGGCGATGAGGGTTGGGGTCGGCGTCTCGCCGAGCATAGCGTCGGAAGCGATGATCCCGACGACCGGCGCCGCGAGCAGCCCGAGCGACGTCATCACCGCGGGCAAATTCTGTGCTGCGACGGCCGCTCCCCAAAACGCCAGCGCGCTGCCGGGCAGCGCGCTATACAGCAAGAGCCCGATAAGGCTCGGCGTCCACTCGACCCTCGGCCAGCCGTCGACCGCCAATGCCGTCACGCCGAGCAGCAATGCCGCCAGCGCCATTTCCCACGGGATCAGGTCGAACGGCGCCGCCCGCCAGCGATGCGCGCGGATATGGAGGATGCTGGCCGCCCACAGGAATGCGGCCAACAGCAGCGTGCCGTTGCCGATCAGCGCCTCGCGGTCATGCCAATCGAACGCCAGCGGATTGAACATCACCGCGATGCCGCTGAGGCCAAGCGCCACCCCGGCGGCGCGGCGCGCGATCAGCCGCTCGCCAAGGAAGATCGCCGCGCCCGGCGTCACCCAGAGCGGCGTCGTATAGGCCAGCACGACCGAGCGGCCGACCGACACGAAGAGCAGCCCGATGCTGACAAGCACGGCATAGCCGACCATGTGAAGCAGACAGATGCTCAGCAGAACGGGCAGATCCTCGCGGCTCGGCAAAGCGAGCCGCCGCTGCCACCGGGCGATCGCGAATAGCGCCGCCGCCGCGATCGCCGAGCGCACCGCGACACCCGTTAGCGGCGACAAATGATAGAGGATCGCGCGGTTGACCGGCCAGCCGACGCCCCACGCGGTAACCGCCGCGGCGAGCGCGAGAAAGCCGCGTGTCCGGGGCGTCTTGCCGGCGCCGACGACGCGGTCTGATGCTGACACGGGCGCAACCCTATTGGGTCACCGGTCTTGCCGAAAGCACCAGTTTCCTGCGGTTTACCCGACCAGTTGGGCGGCAGCCGCTCACACGCCGCTATAGACCGGGATAACCGCGCCGCGCGTCACCCGGTTGTCGGGCGCGGCGAGAAACGCGATCAGCTCGGCGAGCGCCGCCGGTGCGACCCATAGATGGTGCGGCGCATCGGGCATTGCAGCCCGATTTGCCGCGGTGTCGAGCGTCGAGGGGGCGACCGCGTTGACCCAAATCTCCTCGCTCGCGACCTCCTCGCCGAGCGCCTGGGTCAGGGTCGCGACCGCGCCCTTGGAGGTAGCGTATGCGACCATGCCGGCGCCGAGCCGCGGTTCCAGCGCCGGCCGCGCCGCGACGTTGACGATGCGCCCGCCCTTGGCGCCGGCCGGGCCCGGCGCGCCGCGCTTGCGGATCGCGCCGATCGCCGCGCGCGAGCACAAAAAGCACGACAGCGTGTTCATGCGAAACTGCGCCTCGAAATCCTTGGCCGAGGTGTCGGCCACCGGGGCCATCGCGAATCCGCCGGCCAGGTGAATCGAGGCCCAGAGCGGCGGCAGCGCGTCATAGAAGCGGCCGACCGCCGCTTCGTCGGTGAGATCGACCCCCGAGGTGACGTGGACGTCGGGATCATTGCGATGCGCGTAGGTTGTCAGTTCGGCGGCGACGAAATTGGTCACATGGCAGATCGCGCCGGCCGCGCGTAGCGCCCCGACGACCGCGGTGCCGAGCGCGCCCGTTCCACCGGTGACGACGACGTGTGCTCCTGAATACGCGACCATCGCCAGTCCTCCGCGATCAGCTCAGCGCACCCTCGCTGACGGTGAGATCGTCGACCCGGGCGACGGCGACCGAGAGGATGATCTCGATCGCCTCGACGATGTGCTCCAGCGCCATCGACGGCGCGCCGGGAATTCGTGCCGACTGGCTCGGCAGATACGGCACGTGCAGAAAGCCGCCGCGAAAGCGCGCGCCGCCGGGCTTTTGCTCCATCAGGGCCGCCTCGTGCATCAGCCCGTAAAAGACATGGTTGCAGAGAAACGTGCCGGCGCTGTTCGACACCGCCGCCGGCAGCCCGGCCTCGCGCAGCGCCGCCGCCGCGGCTTTGATCGGCAGCGTCGCGAAATAGGCTGTAGCGCCGCCAGCGATGACCGGGCGATCGATCGGCTGGTTGCCGTCATTATCGGGGATCCGGGCGTCGTCGATGTTGATCGCCACCCGCTCCAGCGACAGCTCGGCGCGACCGCCGGCGAGCCCGGTGCACAGCACGATGTCCGGCGCGCTGGCGGCAATCGCCTTTCGGAGGGCGGGGAGCGCCGCGCTATAGGCGACCGGTAGGGCGGCCGTGGCGGTGTCGAGCGCGCCCAGCCGGCGCGGCAGGCGGGCCAGCGCCTCGAAGCTCGGGTTGACCCGGTCGCCGCCAAACGGCTCGAACCCAGTGACGAGCGCCTGCATCGCCGATCTCCGAAAATGAGTGCCGTCGCGATCATCGGCGGCATCGTTCCGTCGGTCAATCGGCCCTGCTTCAGCGGTAGCGCCTGACCGGCGTGGATGCTGATGCCCCACAGCGGTTGCTTGACCGTCGCGCTGCGATCGTGGGCTGCGGCCGTTGGGTCTTGGTCCATATCAGTTGCGTGCCGACCGAAAATCAACGGCGCTATTCGCCGAGGCGCTTTAGCGCGTCACGGGCTTGTGGATGACCCTTCGCTGCGGCCGCGGCGTACCATTTCCTTGCGGCGGCGAGATCGGCGGGGACGCCAACGCCCTGCTCATACATTGCCCCAAGGTCGAACAGCGCCACAGTTTCGCCGCGAGCCGCCGCGGATAGCCAGAGCAGCTGCGCGGCAGAGGGGTCCGGCTTGTCGACTCCTCGGCCCCGCACCATCAGCGTACCGAGATTGGTGAAGGCTTTCGCCTCGCCGTCATTCGCGGCAAGCCGATACCAGTAGGCCGCTTCGCCATAAGCGCCCGCAATCTCTAAACTGGCCGCCTTTGCCAAACGTTGCGGGCCGCCTCTCAGCGAAACCGCAGTCACTCCGTTTGGTGACGCCGGTCCGCATTGCAGCAGCTGCAATAAGTGTCGAGCCATGTTGAGCAGCTTGTACCGTTCGTCCTGCGATAGCGTTCCGGTTTCGGCATCACCCTGGAACGACTGGAACTGCCGGATCGCCGCCGGCGTCTGAGATCCGAAATTGCCGTCCGGTTCGCCCTGCAGGTGCCCGAGTGTAATCAGCGCCTGCTGGATCTCGCGTCGATCCGCCAGCGACAAAGCCGGCTCTGCTTCGGCGGCTGGCGGCACCGCAAGAGCCGACGGAGGGGCAGTTACCCCAGAAGGCGTACCCGCCAGCTGGATTTCGTGCCTCTCCTCCAGCGGCCATGTAGCCGCTTCTGCGGCGGCTGGGCCGGTGGCACTCCACGCGAAGGCCCACATGAATGCGGCAGTCGACCGCAACAACATCCCTGTTCGCCTCATTACCGGCCGGAGTAGCCGACCGTCGTCACTGCAGCTTGGCAAGCACGATCGTCGAGGCGGTCGCGCTACGGGATCCGTAGAGCCTCCCGTCGGCACGAAGCTCAAATTGCCAATAGTCGTCCTCAAGCGCTCGGGTGGTGTTAAACCGGCCGCTGGCTTCATAGCTCGTCTGAATGTGGATGGAGAAGCCGTTTCCCGTCACCGGCGCACTGAAATAAGACCAGTCCGTTCCCAAGTTGCGAGCGACCACCCCACGGACACTTGCCCCGCCGTCAACGCCCAGAACGATCAGGATCAACTTGTCGCCGACCGGGCTGCCCTGCCAAGCGCCGGGCCCCCAAGCTCCCACCAAGATGCGAAGTTGCGGCGGCACGCTCGAGGCGTCGAACGGTGGATCGCTGGCGAGCGGAACGCTGATCCCATCCGTTTGCGCAACTTGGCGCACTCGCGCCCAGATTACGCTGGATGGCGGCAGGGTTGCGACCGGAGGTGAGGTCGGCGCTATGGGGGCGGGAGGAGCGGCCGCGTAGGGGTCGGGCTCGACCGCGGAATGCGGTTGAGGGCGTGGCTTCGGTGCAGGCGTCGCGACGACCGGCGCCGACTGGAATGGATCGGTGTTCTGCGCTCCGGCCGGACCGCTGACGAGCAGCAGACTAAATCCAATCGCATAGGCCCACAGCGACATACCGCTCTGCCGCCGCTTAGCATGTTTGTAGAACATCTTCGCCTCGTCGCGACATACTCGCGAGAGTAGCCGCGCTCGTGACCTCGCGTCTCCGTAAACCTTGCGAAACGGCCGGAATCGGCGACCCCCCGCATGGTGCGGCAGACGGTCCGTTCGCCACCCGGAAGCCGAACTTCAAACCGAGGCATTAGCGGCTTAATCGACGACCACACGCACCAGCTGGTCGGTCGAGCGAGTGCGCGCCGTCTCGTTGAGCGCGGCGCGAAGGATCGCCGCGGTGGCGTGATCGGGGACCGCAACCTTGACCTCGACCCCGGTAAAGGCGGCGCGCATCGAAGCACGGCCGACACTGTCCATCGCCAATACCGCGATCTTGACCGGGTCGGGCTCCGACGGCCGCGCCGCAGCTGCGGTCCCGGAAAACCAAGCAGTCCGCGGCCGTTTTTCACGATTACGGCGTAGCTTTCTGCTGGCCGCCGCGACCTTTAACAGGGCCGCCTTGAACGCGTGATGGTGCATGGCCTCGTGGACGTGCTTCGAGCTCATCTCCACCCCCGTACCGTGATCGGTGAGGGCTAGCACCCAAAGGTGACAGTTTCGCGACGTTTGTGCGCGTATATACCACCAATAGATGCACTAAAATTGTAACATACCTCTGCTAGCGTCTATCTATTGACTACCTTAGCGGAAGCGTATGTTCGGCGACGCTGCCCTGTTCTTCGGTCTGTGGTTGCAGAAGCCGCTGCAGATTGCCGCGATTACTCCGAGTAGTACTCGGCTAGCCACCGTTATGGCCGGCCTCGTCGACACGGCCCGGCCCGGCCCGGTACTCGAACTCGGTGCCGGCACCGGTAGCCTGACGCGCGGTTTGTTGCGTCGCCTCAATGCGCTTGAGCGCATCGTAGCGCTTGAGCGCGAGCCTCCGCTGGCGGCGACCTTGCAACGCGATTTTCCCGGCATCGCGACCATCGTCGGCGACGCGACCGCGCTTGAACGGCACCTCACCGAGTGCGGCATCGACCGGCTTTGCGCGGTGGTGTCGAGCCTGCCGATCAAGTGGTTTCCACTGGAAGCGCAGCGCGCGGTGATCGCGCCCTGCCTCGCCCGGCTCGGGCCTGGCGGCAAATTCCTGCAACTGACCAACGCGTTTTCCTCGCCAATCGCGATGCGGCCGCTCGGCCTGGCCGGCGCTTGCGTTGCTCGCGTGTGGCGCAACCTTCCGCCGGCCCAGATCTGGGCCTATTCCGCCGTGGGAGAGTGAATGAACTACATGCCGCAGCCCGGTCGCCACTACCGGACGATCTGGCTCTCCGACATCCATCTCGGTACGCGCGGCTGCAAGGCCGAATATCTGATCGATTTCCTGCGCCACAACGATGCCCAGACCATCTACCTCGTCGGCGACATCGTCGATGGCTGGCGTCTCAGAAAATCCTGGTACTGGCCGCAAGCTCATAACGACGTCGTGCAGAAGATGCTGCGCATGGTGCGCAAGGGCACCCGTGTCATCTACGTGCCGGGCAACCACGACGAGTGGCTGCGCGACTACACGATGCTGCATTTCGGCGGGGTTGAGGTGCTTGACGAGGCGGTCCATGAGACCGCCGATGGACGGCGGCTCCTCGTCATCCATGGCGATGCCTACGACACCGTGGTCAAGCACGCCAAATGGCTCGCTGCACTAGGCGACAACGCCTACACCGCCGCCCTCTACATCAACCGCTATTTCAATCATTTGCGTCGCCTTTTCGGCTACGAATACTGGTCGCTCTCGGCCTATCTGAAGCTGCGGGTCAAGAACGCGGTCCAGTACATCGGCTCGTTCGCCGAGGCCTTGTCGGACGAGGCGCGTCGCCGCGGGTTCGATGGCGTGGTCTGCGGTCATATCCACCATGCCGAAATCCGCGACCTCGGCGGTGTGCTCTACTGCAACGATGGCGACTGGGTCGAAAGCTGCACCGCGCTGGTCGAGCATTTCGACGGTCAACTCGAGATCGTCGCCTGGACCGAGAAGCGCGAGTTCGACCTGCTCAACCCCGAGCTGCCGCTCTTCGTCGACGAGCCGGAGCGCGAAAC
This sequence comes from Allostellaceae bacterium, assembly GCA_035935235.1. GTDB lineage: Bacteria > Pseudomonadota > Alphaproteobacteria > ATCC43930 > CGMCC-115725 > DATARH01. The sequence continues at coordinate 4,330 of DASYXG010000221.1, read as the reverse complement.
GGTGGAGGCCTAGGAGCGGGCACGATGCGAGGCGCCGTATGAGGGTCGCGATCGTCACCGACGCGTGGCACCCGCAGATCAACGGCGTCGTGCGCACCCTGTCGGCGGTGCGGGATGGCCTCGCGGCGGCCGGTCATGACGCCGAAGTGTTCGGCCCCGACCGTTATCGCACCATCCCGTGCCCCGGATACTCAACCATTCGGTTGGCGATTGGCGCCGGTGGCGCGCTCGGCCGAGAGCTTGCCGCCTACCGCCCGGAGGCGGTGCATATCGCCACCGAAGGTCCGCTGGGCCTCGCCGCGCGCGCCTTCTGCCTGGCGCAGGGCTGGCCGTTCACCACCGCCTACCATACCCGCTTTCCCGAATACGTCCGGGCCCGCTGCGGGTTGCCTTTGTCGTGGAGCTATGCGGCGCTGCGCCGGTTCCATGCGCCCTCGCAGGGGGTGATGGTCGCGACCGAGACGGTGCGCCGTGAGTTGACGGCGTGGGGCTTCGACCGGCTCGTCGCCTGGACGCGCGGCGTCGATACGGTGCTGTTCCGGCCCGGGTGTCCGCCGGCGGTCGAGCTGCCGCGACCGGTCTTTCTCTATGTTGGCCGGGTCGCGGTGGAGAAGAACCTGCCGGCGTTTCTCGACCTCGATCTACCCGGATCGAAGCTCGTCGTCGGCGACGGTCCGTCACTGCCGGCGATGCAACGCCGCTATTCGGGCGTCCACTTCACCGGCGCGCAGTCGGGCGAGGCGCTGGTGCGCCATTATGCTGCCGCCGATGTGATGGTGTTGCCGAGCCGCACCGAGACTTTCGGCCTGGTGCTGCTCGAGGCGCTCGCGTGCGGCGTGCCGGTCGCCGCCTACCCGTCGGCCGGTCCGACCGACGTGATCGGCGATAGCGGCGCCGGTGTCATCGACGAAGACCTCAGCAGAGCGGCGCTTGCGGCGCTCGCTATTCCTCGCGAGCGCTGCCTCGCTCATGCCCAGCTTTTCAGCTGGCAAGCCTGTATCGATCAATTCGTTCGGCACCTCGCCCGGATGTAGCCGGCGTTAATAGGCTGTAACAAAACCGCCATCTAACTATCATCCTGGCTTCATCGAGCCTCACTACAGACCGGGCCGTGACCAGTGCAGTTCCGATCGACCAGCGCGCGCTTGGCGCCAGTGCGAGGCCGTTGTCGCTAAGTCTGACCCGGCGGCGCCGCCGCTGGCTGCCGGTCGCGGCGCTGCTGGCGCCGTCGTTGGTATTCTTGGCGCTGTTCACCTACGGCCCGGTGTTGCGGGTGGCGGTCGAGTCGCTGATGGTGGGGCGTTTCGCCGGCGACACGGCGCTCGGCTTCGGCAATTACCAGCGCCTCTTCGCCGACCCGCATTTCGCCCGCGCCGCCGCGAACAATCTGGTCTATGCGGTTGGCACCATCGTCCCGAGCCTGGTCCTCGCTCTGGCGCTGGCTCTGGCGTTACGCGAAAGCAGCCGGTTCACGGCGATCCTGCGCACGCTGGTGGTGATGCCGCTGTTGATCCCGCTGGTCGCGGCGGCGGCGCTGTTCAGCTTCATCTTGCTGCCCGGCGACGGGCTCCTCGACTTCTATCTGCACAAGCTCGGGTTCGGGCTGGTCAATTGGCTCGGCGATCCGGATCTGGCGCTGGGCGCGGTTATCGCGATCACGATCTGGAAGAACACCGGTTACTACATGCTGTTCTTCCTCGCCGGCCTCGCCGGGGTGCCGCAGGACCTGGTCGACGCCGCGACGATCGACGGCGCCGGCGCTTGGCGGCGGCTGCGCAGCATCGTCCTGCCGTTGCTGGGGCCGACCTTCGGCTTTGTCGTGCCGATCGCGCTGCTCAACGCGTTGACCCAGGTCGATCACGTCGTGACCATGACCCAGGGCGGCCCGTCCGATGCGACCAATCTCCTGCTCTATTACATCTACCAGCAGGCCGCGCAGAATTCCGACACCGGGCTCGCCTCGGCGGCGACGGTGGTCAGCGTCGCCGCTCTCTTGACCCTGACCGTGACCTCGTTTCGGCTGATCGAGCGCGGGGTCCATTATGAGAGCTGACGGGCGTCGCCTCGCGCTGATCGCCGCCGGCGCGGCGGCGCTCCTCTGGGCGGTGCCGTTCGCCTGGATGGCGGTCGCCTCCCTGCGCCCCGGCGTGCCCGCCGATATCGCCTCGCTGACACCGAGCGGGCACTTCAACCTCGACAATTTCGCGGAAGCCTGGACCAGCGGCAGCTTCCCGCTCTGGTACCTCAACACCCTGCTGATGTGCGGCGGCATCCTCGCGGTGCAGCTGGTGACGGTTAGCATGGCCGGCTACGCCTTCGCGCGGATGCGCTTCCCCGGCCGCGACTGGCTGTTTTCTGCCTTCCTGCTGCAGCTGCTGCTGATCCCGCCGCTACTGATCGTGCCGAACCTCGCGACCTTGGTGTCGCTGCACCTCTATGACAAGCTGCTCGGCATCATGGCGCCCTATTTCGCCTCGGCGTTCGGCGTCTTCCTGATGCGTCAGACATTCCGCTCGATCCCGCGCGATTTCGAGGAAGCGGCAATGCTTGATGGCGCCGGGGTCGCGGTGCTGATCCGCCATGTGCTGCTGCCGCTGGCGCGGCCCGGTCTCGCTGCCTTCGCCATCGTCTCGGTGACCGCGCACTGGAACGAATTCCTGTGGCCGCTGATGGCGGTTTCGTCGCCGAAGAACCAGGTGCTGACCGTCGGCCTTGCGTCGTTCGCCTCGGGCGCCGAGGCGGGGTCGGCCTGGGGCGTCATCGCCGCCGGCACCTTTCTCGTCGCCGCGCCGCTGCTCATCCTGTTCCTTGTGTTCCAGCGGCGCTTCGTTTCGTCCTTCATCTTTTCCGGCATCAAGTAAGGGGGCAAGCACATGACCGAGATCACCCGACGCACCGCGCTTGGCGCGGCGATCGCCATACCCGCCGCGGCGGCGATGGCGCGCACCGCCTTGGCCGCCGACCCGGTCGAGATCGATCTGTTCTTCCCGGTGCCGGTGCAGGGCAAGCTCGCCGACAAGATGAAAGAGCTGATCGACCGCTTCAATGCGCAGCAAGGCGCGGTCAAGGCGACCGCCGTCTATACCGGCAGCTATGACGACACCAGCCTCAAGACCCGCGCCGCGATCAAGGCCGGCAAGCCGCCCGGCGCGGTGATCATGTCGGCCAATTTCGTGCGCGAATACGTGATCAACGGCGACGTCGACCCGTTCGACCCGATCATCGAAAAGGACGGCAAGACCGCGTCCGATTTCTTCGACCAGTTCTGGCCGGCCCTCAAACCCAACGCGGTGATCGACGGCAAGGTCTACGGCATTCCCTATCAGAACTCGACGCCGCTGATGTATTACGCGGTCGATGCGTTCAAGGACGCCGGGCTCGACCCCGACAAGCCGCCGACGACCTGGGCCGAATGGATCGACGCGGCGAAGAAGCTGACCAAGCCCGGCGGCGAGCGCTGGGGCATCAATTTTCCCGCCACCTACGATTATTGCGGCTGGCTCACCAGCGCCTTCGTCATGCAGAACGGCGGGCAGTACTACAACCACGATTACGGCGGCGAGGTGTACTACAACGCGCCGTCGGCGCAGGGCGCGCTGGCGATGCTCGATACGCTGGTCAACAAGGCCAAGGTGATGCCGCCCGGCGTCAGCGACGCCAATGCCTGCACCGGCGCGTTCTTCGCCGGCCGCCTCGGGATGATGCTTCTCTCAACCGGATCGTTGAGCTTTGTCCGCGACAATATGAAGTCGCCGTACAAGGTCGCGTTCCTGCCCAAGAGCGTGCGCAACGCCGCGCCGATCGGCGGCGCCTCGCTGATCCTGCCCAAGGGCAACACGCCGGAGCGGCAGGCTGCGGCCTGGACCTTGATCTCGTGGCTAACCAGCCCGGAAGTCGCCGGTGAATGGAGCCGCTTCACCGGCTATTTCTCGCCGCGCAAGGCAGCCTACGATCTCCCCGAGATGAAACAGTTCATGACCGACCATCCCGACGCCAAGATCGCGCTCGACCAGCTCAAATTCGCGGTACCGTGGTTCGACACCTTCAACACCGTCGCGGTCAGGAAGGCGATGGAGGACCAGGTCCAGGCGATCCTCTCCGCCAAAATCGCGCCGGCCGACGCGGTCGTCGCGGCGCAAAAGGCGGCCGACGATCTGCTGCGTCCCTATGTCGAGCAGACCGCGCTGAAGGTGATCGGATAACCCACTCGTCATTCCGGGGCATCGCGCAGCGATGAACCCGGAACCCATGAACTCTGACGGTGCTGGCTTGGCGACGATTGATGCTCATGGGTTCCCGCTTTCGCGGGAATGACAGCTTATTGTGTTCT
>DASYXG010000220.1:0-6453 GCA_035935235.1 Allostellaceae bacterium | reverse complement strand
CCGGATTTCAGCATTGTCTCAGCAAACCGATCCCGCGTCGCCTGCGGCCTCACATAGGTCAGCGCCGCCGTGTGGAAGACCACCACCGTCGCGTCTCTCGGCGCCGAGGCGATCACCGATTGTGTGTCCGAGAGCAAATCTCCTTTGATCATCGGAGGTGGATCGGCCCGTGCGAGCGCTATCGCCGACTTCAGCCGCTGCGCCCGCTCATCCTGGCCCGGCCAGACCAGCGTTTCGAGCCACGCGCACTCGGCATCCGAGTGCAAATCGATCGGGTTCAGATCAAGCCCGCGACGCCAGATGATCGGCGGGACCACCTCTGGAACCGGAACCGCGCCGCCGGTTCGGCACGCGAACACCGGTGCATCCGTCGCCGCATGCGGCGGCTCAATCCTGCGACCGCCATAGTCATAGCCGTAACGGTCGGGCAGCAGGCACAACCCGGCAGACGCGCCGACTTCGATCAGCGCCAGAGGCGGCGGCAGCGTGGCGAGCAGCGGCAGGATCGCGGCGCAGCGCGCCGGCTCGTTGGTCTGCGTCGTCCGTGACAGCATCAACGCGCGGATGCGTTCCCGATCCTGACGAACAATCGCCGCCAAGCGGCTGACGTCCGCGGGAACGCCGTGCAGGTGCCCAACCGCGGCAAAGAACAGGTTGGGCTGGCGCTTCGGCGCCGGCAGGGTCAGCAGAAAGCCGAGCAGTTCGGGCGAGGCAGCGACCGCCAACGCCAGCCGCTCATAGATTTCCGAGATGCCGCGCGCCTCATCCGTTGCGAAGGCCGTGTACCAATTCGCCAGGCGCCGGACTTCGTCGAGCGCCGCCATGATCTATCGCGCCGACCTCACGCCTCCCGATTGCCGCTGTCGAGAATCCGCGCCGGGCCTTCGACATCGGCTTCAAGAACACCGACGCTCCAGTTTCGGGGGCGCCCCGCGTACCCTCCCTTTTGCGTTTCAGCCAACGCCATTTCACGAGCTTGCTGCTCATTTTCGGCGATCAGCGTCACGTAATAGATGTCGCCGATCCCCATCATCGTGCAGCTGTATTTGTTCATCCCCGCAGTCTCCTAGAACGTCTCGATCCACGGCCGAAGCTCGATCTCCCAGGCCCAGGCGCTGCGCGGCTGGCGATGCAGCGACAAATACGTCTCGGCGATCGCCTTGGGATCGAGCAGGCCGTCCGGGCCGCGCTCATTGGCGCGCGGATCGCTCTCCTTAGCAATGCCGCCGTCGATCACGATGTGCCCGACATGGATATTCTTCGGCTGCAACTCGCGCGCGAGGCTTTGCGCCAAGCCGCGCAGCGCGAACTTGCCCATGGCGAAAGACGACGAGTTTGGATAGCCCTTGACCGCGGCGCTGGCGCCGGTGAGCAGGATCGTGCCGTGGCCCTGCTTGACCATCCGCCGCGCCGCCTGCTGGGCGACGAGAAAACCGCCGAACGCGGTGACCTTGACCGCCTGCTCGACCGCCGCTGGATCGAGATCGACGATCGGGCCCCGCGCCCGGCCGCTCGCGTTATAGACGACGAGATCGAGGCTGCCGCCTGCCGCGTCAACCGCGGCAAACAGTCTCTCGACGTCCTCGACTTTAGTGGCGTCGCAGGCGATCGCCGTCGCGCCGGTCTCCTTGACGAGGCCGGCAAGCTTTTGCGTGTCGCGCGCCGCGAGAAACACCTGCATACCTTCGGACGCGCATTTGCGGGCGAGCGCCGCGCTCAGCCCCGAACCCGCGCCGACGATGACCGCCTGTTCCGCCATGGCATCCTCTCTCGCGATTGAACCGGAAAGCGCCGATCGTTGTGCGCATCTTATCGCGCAACTGGCTCGCCAGCCACGCCGCGATCGGCCTACCTGCCCAGCGTGTCGGCAGTGCGCCACCGCGATCGAGCATTCACCCGAATCAATACCTGTAACAACTTTGATAACTGCACCAAAGAACCGCGGATAGGTGTGGTCTCAATTCTGTGGATATTTAATGTATACCTTAATCGCTTTAACTAATGCCATTGTGAATATCTAAATCGATAAGTACTGATCTGCATGGCCCCTTGCCAAGTTGATGTTAGAATGAATCTTTTTAACCGTAACAGTGACTTGCGCCGACTTATGGGCGGCAGACCTGTTCATTCGCTTTGCGGTTGACAATCTGGCGCCACGCCAATTACGCTGTGGTTGCATTTCCCCCGTCCTACCCGGACGGCCTTGAACGAGCCGGGACGACACCCATCGACACCGGTAAAGACGTTTGGGTTGAAAAACGGCGCAGGTCGTTGGCCGGCGGCGCGTCACAAATAAAACAATGTGGGGTTGGGTGCGAATGAAGTTGCGGGTTACCTATGGTGTGGCTGTCGTGTCGCTGGCGCTTGCTTGCGGCGCTCTCTCTTCCCGCTCTCTGGCCAACGAACTGCCGCAGTTGAACCCGCCTCCCGCGGAGGCGCCAGATATCGGCAGCCCGGTGCACATCGCCGCCGTTACCAATGCGGTCGCCCAGCTTGCATCCGCCGCCGTAATAGGTGTGCCGCGAGCAGCTGAAGCTACCTCGCCGGATCCGTCGCCACCCCCGGCGCCGAAGCCGATCGCGCCGGTGCAAGCAGAGAAACGTCACCCGGCAAGCCACCAGATCGCCACCCTCGCCGGCAGCGTGGCGCACCCTGACCGCTCGCGGGTGGCCACCGCCAGCGATAGCGACGCGAGGCTCATCAAAGTCAAAGCGATCGGCCCATGTCAGATCGGCACCGCCGCTTGGTATGGCGGGCGCTATATCGGACGGCGCACCAGCAGCGGCGAGCCACTCGACCAGATCCACGCCACCGCGGCACATCGCACGCTGCCGCTTAATTCCCTGGTGCGCGTGACCAATCTCAATAACGGCCGCTCGGTCGTCGTCCGCATCACCGACCGTGGCCCGGTAAGCCAACGTCTCCTGATCGACATGTCACCAAAAGCCGCCGACGAATTGGCGATGAAGACTGCCGGCATCGTGCCGGTGTCGATCGAGCAGGTCGTGGAAGTCGCGGACGCCTCCAAGTAATTCTCCAAGCCTCAGAACTCCCGTCATTTTCGGTTATTGATGCGGCTCCGCCGCCACCCCTGTGCGCGAAGATCATATAAAACCCCCGGTTTCGCGAGCTGTCGCGTTTTTGCAACTGTGACAGAAAGGCCACGGCTGGGCAGAAAAACTTGCGAGCGGCCGGGGGTCAATTGACTTGAAATCAGGCCTCGATTGTATTCTTCGGCCATGCGCATCGGTAGCGCACGTGATCGCCGGGGCCGGCAAAAGTAGTCGTTAAGACCAAGGCCCTTCGAGTCTATCGGATGATCGCGATGCACTCTCGGTGTGGCCGTGCAACGCGGTTCGGATGCTTGGGGACATGCCTGCGGCGGAGCAGGACTCGGGGAGTGGGGAAAAGTGAACGACCTGTTCGGGACAAATGTCGTACCTTTCCCGTTGGGGGTCCGGTCGAGGTCGACGCCAAATAGGGCGTCGGCCTCACCGAACCCCAGCGGATATGAATTCACCGAGGGCGAACTTGCCGCGCTGTGCCGCTGGTTTTCGGCGATGAAATACGCATTCCCAGGCACTGAGGGGGTGATGGTCGTCAGCCATAACGATGGCTATTCGGCCGTCGGGCTTTATCACCCCGCTCGCGGTGTACCCAATTGCCTGGTCGCCAAGCATGAGGTGGGCGGCACGGTGCGGTTCTTCTGGTCAACGGAGGCTGATCCGCCACGACCGATCGACGATATTCGTGAGATCACCGACGCTCATATCAGGGCGATCGAGCCGCCACGGGATGAGGAAGGTTGGCTCGACCCGACGGGTTGGATGGGCGTTTACGCAGCGCGCACGATCGCGACAGAATTGCAAGTTGTTTAATAGTTAATCTTATGTAACCTATGGGGGTATGCGGTTCGGTTCGCGTAATCCCCCGGCGCGACCGCCCGGCAGCTGGATCCTCGCTGTCGGGCTTTTTGTTGCCGGCTGCGGCTTTGTGCCGACTGCCGGTCCCACCGCTCACCAAGTCGTCGATCAAAGTTCGCGCGACGGCAGCGCCCATTTCGACCTCGTCGGCATTGACGGAACTGTCGTCGCCACGCTCCTTGCCGCGCCAAGACCAAGCCTGTGCGACCGCTTTCCCCAGAAGGGTCCGCCGGCAGACCCGACGATCGGGATCGGCGATAGCGTTGTCGTTACGATCTGGGAGGCGGCGGATGGCGGGTTATTCTCGGGCCCGGCCAGCGTGCAGAACAGCCCCGGCGCGCACAGCGTGACCTTGCCACCGCAGCTGGTTGGCCGCGACGGCGCGATTAGCGTGCCGTTCGCCGGGCGCATCCCAGTCGCCGGCCGGCTGCCGCTTGACGTTCAGCACGCGATCGAGAAACGGCTCAGCGGCAAGGCGCTCGACCCGCAGGCCATCGTCACCGTCGACAAGAGCGTCAGCAATACCGCGACCGTCGAAGGCGAGGTGGTCAAGGGCGCGCTGGTACCGCTGTCGCCGAAAGGCAACCGGCTCCTCGATCTGATCGCCGCGGCCGGCGGCACCCGTGCCCCGGTTCACGAGATCGCGGTTCGACTGTCGCGCAAAGGAATAACGGCAACGACCCCGATGGAGTCGCTGGTTTCCGAGCCGCGGGAGAACATTTACGCCGAGCCCGGCGACGTCCTGACCTTGGTGCGCGCGCCGCAGAGCTTCGCTGTGTTCGGCGCCACCGGGCAGAATAACGAGATCCCGTTTTCGGGACCGACGATGAGCCTTGCCGAGGCTCTCGCCAAGGCCGGCGGGCTGCAAGATTTTCGCTCCGATCCGGCCGGCGTGTTCCTGTTCCGCTACGAGAACCCTGCGGTGGTTGCTGCGCTCGGACGCAAGCCCAGCGACGTGGCTCCGGATGGCCGCGTGCCGATGGTTTACCGGCTCGATCTAAGTAACGCGAAGGCATATTTCGCCGCCGAGCGCTTTCCGCTGGAGGACAAGGACATCCTCTACGTCGCCAATGCCGACATGACCGAGCTGGAAAAGTTTTTCGGGCTGATCAATACGCTAACTGCCCCGGTGGTGACCGGTGCGGTGGTCAAGGGCGCGACAAAATAAGGCCGCCGAACGGCGCGATGATCGCGCTCGATCTGTCGCGCCTCATGTCGCGCGCGGGCTTCACGACGCCGACCGGCATCGATCGGGTCGAACTGGCCTATGCACGGCATCTTCTCGCCAGCGGCAGCGCGCATTGCCTAGTGGCGATTAATGCGGTCGGTGCGATCGGCGCCTTGCCACTGGCGGATGCCGCGCGATTTATCGAGATGCTGGAGACGATGTGGCGCAATGGCGCGGCGCCGGAGGAAACGCAGGAGATCAAGGCGTTGGCGCGGCGTCTCCGCCGGGCCGCATTGTTCGGTGGAGTCGGAGAGCTGCGGACTCGGCTGCGTACAGAGGCAAACCCGGTCTATCTGCTGGTATCGCATAGCCACCTTCACCGGCCGCACGGCATCACTCGGCTCAAACGAGCATCGGGCGCGCGCTTCGCCTGCCTGATCCACGATTTGATCCCGCTGGACTATCCGCAATACACCAGCCGAGCGCAGACCGCGCGCCACCAACGCCGTCTCGATACCGTCGCCGCTCTCGCCGACGCGGTGATTGTCAATTCCGAGGCAACGCGAGATGCGCTGAGGCGATGGATGGGGAGAGACGTCCCCGTAACGGTCGCCCCGCTGGGCCTCGATCTAGCCGTCGAGACGACGCCAACCATCGGACGGCCCTATTTCGTCTGCCTCGGCACAATCGAGCCGCGCAAGAACCAGATGCTTCTCCTCGATATCTGGCAGCGGCTCGTTGCCGTGCACGGCGAGCGGTCGCCGCGATTGCTGCTGATCGGCCGGCGCGGCTGGGGCAGCGAGCCGATCGCCAGCCGGCTTGCCAGCCGCTCCCCGTTTGTGGAGGAGCGCGCCGATTTGCCCGACTCCGCGCTTGTCCCGCTGCTGCGCGGCGCCCGCGCGGTGCTGTTCCCATCCTTCGCCGAAGGGTTCGGGCTCCCGGTGATTGAGGCGCTGGCGAGCCGCGTGCCGGTGCTGTGCAGCGACCTCCCGGCGCTGCGGGAAAGCGGCGGCGGTGTACCCGACTATCTCGACCCCGCGGACGCGGCTGCGTGGCAAGCGGCGATCCTCGACTATGCGATCGATTCACCAAGGCGACAGGTTCAACTTGGCCGGCTTGGCCAATGGCGGGCGCCACGCTGGGAGCAGCATTTCGCCATCGTCGACCGGCTCCTCGCCGAGCTCAGATGAGCGCGCGGTTTTCTTCGATCACGATGCGCGCGGTCTCGCGCAATTGCGTCTCGTCGTGCCCGGCGGTGACGAAGAACCGCAGCCGCGCGGCGCGCACCGCCGGGTAGAGGATCGGCGGCGCGTTGATCCCGCGGGCAAACAACGCCTGGGCGAGCCGCCCGGCGCGGATCGA